>JAZRJT010000069.1:0-35822 GCA_045645905.1 Clostridia bacterium | reverse complement strand
TTCCGCCGCCTTCTGTACAGCAGGGCCTCCCGGATAACCAAAGCCGAGAACTCTCGACACCTTATCAAAGGCTTCTCCTGCCGCATCGTCACGGGTTCTTGCCATAACCTCATACTCCGAATACCCTTTTACATGGACAATATGGCTATGTCCACCCGATGCCACAAGGCAAATAAAAGGCGGCTTGAAATCAGGATTTTCAATATAATTGGCACATATATGCCCTTTTATATGATGAACAGGAATAAGCGGTTTTTTTGACATAAAACTAAGCGCCTTTGCCGTTGAAACACCAACCAGAAGGGCACCCACCAGACCGGGTCCATAGGTTACCGCAATGGCGTCAATATCACCTAACGTCATATTGCAATCCGACAAGGCTTTATCTACAACATCACTGATATTTTCAATATGCTTGCGTGATGCAACCTCGGGTACAACACCGCCAAAGGTCTTATGCAGCTCAATTTGAGTATTTATCACGTTTGAAAGCACCGATGCTCCATTTTCAACCACCGCAGCAGCCGTTTCGTCACAGGAGCTTTCAATAGCAAGTATCTTCATATCCCTTCCTCCGTCAAAATCTTTTTCATCACTATGCCGTCTTCTTTGCCGTCATAGTATCCCTTTCTTACAGCAATTTCCGCATATCCCAGCTTTTTATAAAGCTCACGGGCAGGAATATTGCCCACTCTTACTTCTAAGTTAATTTCATAAATGTTGTTGGCAAAGCAATATTTTTCAAGTTCTGTAAGCAAATTTCTTGCAATACCGCATCGCCTGTATTCCTTTAATACACCCACATTCATTATATCTGCGCTGCCGCATATATTCCAAAGTCCTGCATAGCCAAGAACTTTGCCATCTTCCTCTGCCACAAGGTATGTGGCAATTTTGTTTTTAAGTTCTTTTTCAAAGGTGCTCCGTCCGTAGCCTGAATTAAAGCATTCTTCTTCAACCAATACCAGTCCTTCAAGATGACAAGCTTTAATAGGTATATATTTTATCATATTTTCATCTTCTCAATCAAGCTTTTTATTTCATCGGCACATTTTTCATAAACTCCGCAATCTCCACCATAGGGGTCTGCCACATTGCCGACATCACCTGAAAATTCTTTAAGTGTATAAACCTTTTCATCATCAGGCAAAGCCCACTTATGTTCAATGGTCATTGTAAGTATAATGTCAGCACATTCAAACATATCCAGGGTTGTCTGCTTTGGGATATGGTTTGAAATATCAATTCTCCATCGTGCTACTGCATCAATGGCTTTTTGCTCTGCTCCTGCTATCGATGTTACACAAAGCCCTGATGATGATGCAACACCATTCCGACCTAGACTGTTATAAATTCCCTCTGCCATAGGACTTCTGCAAGTATTACCCGTACAAACAAAAAGTACAGATTTTGCAGTTTCCGCATCAAGCAATCTTCCTGCCGCAGCCTTGTACAGCCGATTTTTAACCGCTCGCCAAAGACCCTCGTCAGGGATTTCAGGAGCATAAACCTCTTTAACGCCCAATCTGTCGCACTCACGCAAGCAATCAAACAGGCGGTTTGCCGCATCCTCGGGCGAATTCATAGAACCAAGTGACAGAACGTGAACGCATTCAGGTAACATTCCTTTCATCTCATCAAAAGCAAGAACAGCCACCTTTGCAAATACACATCGTTTTGCAACAAATTGTGCAACATTCTCAACGGTTCCCTTTAAAATGTAAACAGCAGCTTTGGGTGAATAATGCTTATATTTCATTCCCGGAGCTTTTGGAATATCGTCCTCCTTCAGCTCGCTGCTGATAATGACATCGCCAAGAACTTCACGAAGCTGTTCAACAGAAATACCCCCCGGTCTTAGAACCGTAGGGATTTCTGCGGTCATATCAATGACTGTAGACTCAACTCCAACCCTGCACTCGCCACCCTTGATTATTCCGGCAACTCTGCCGTTCATATCATCAAAAACGTGTGCAAAGGATGTTGGGCTGGGCTTGCCTGAGATATTTGCACTTGGTGCCGCAACAGGAACACCGCACTCCGCAATAAAATCTCTTGCAATTTTATTTTCAGGAAGGCGTATGCCAACTGTATCTAAGCCTGCTGATACAGTATCGGGGACACAAGGCTTTTTTTTCAGAATAATTGTTAAAGGGCCGGGCCAGAATTTTTCTGCAAGAGTTATAGCTCCTTCGGGTATTTCCTCTGCCAAATCATTCATATCCGACACCTTTGAAATGTGTACAATAAGCGGATTGTCAGATGGTCTGCCCTTTGCCCAGAATATTTTCTCAACCGCCTTGCAATCCAAAGCATTTGCCCCAAGACCGTAAACTGTTTCAGTCGGAAAAATCACAATTTCTCCATTTTGGATAAGCTCGGCTGCTGCCTTCAAATCTTCAGTTGTATTTTCAAAAATTCTTGTTTCCATAGAAACAAAACCTCTTTTTCGTAAATTAAATTTAGACTGTATAATCTAGATGCCACTAATTATAAATTTATCTTCTTCTGTCAGTTCCAACAAATCAACTGCTCTTTCAAATATCGCCTTTGCTCTATCTAATGCATACGGGTGATGTGCATCGCTTCCACAATAAAACTTGCAGCCGCATTGTTTGGCAATTCTGTAAGGTCTTAAAACAACATCTGCATCTTCAGTAAAATTCATATCATCTGAATTAAGCTCAATTCCAACTCCAAGCTTAGCTGCTTTTTCAAACAATCTTTTCATTTCTTTCTGTGGTATCAACTTAAGAACTTCAATATATTCCTCTCTTGTAGGTGCAATTAAGCCACAAGTAAGATGCGCAATACCTATCTTATGAAAAGGCAAATCCATTTCAAGAACAGCATCCAACCTCTCCACCCACGCGTTTGCCCGTTTTTTAGCATTAGCTGACTCTTCCTCCGACAAAGTATAACCTTTCATGTGGAAATGAGTTGTCGGAATAATTATAAAATCAAATAAGCCAAAATTTTCTTTTGAGACACCTAATGTAAAATCTTTATTAAGCTCCGTTTCGCATCCAAACAGAAAACACACATTCATCCCCTGCGGCAAAGGCATAGCAGCGGCAATATGTTTATAATTTTGTGGTCTATACCAACTTGATGCACCTTCTACAGTTTCATCCCAAAAATGGTCGGTCAAACATATTGTTCTTAATCCGTTTTCTTCTGCATAACGCAAAATTCTTTCGTTTGTTTGTTCCGGATCATTAGAACAAGAAGAAATTTTTGAATGAATATGTAAATCATTATCTATAATATATTTCATATGTTCTTCTCCTTATAATTTTCCGACATTATTCGACATCCCATATAGGCTCGTGTAAAGTCAGGACCAAAAAACAACTTTCTGTTATTTATCTTTTTTCTTCATAGAAATTAATTTTTCAGCCATAATATATCCTGCTTCTTTATCAAGACGGCTTGAACCGGGTCTGGATTCGTATATTGTGTCATAAAACATATCACGGGTAGGAACATACCCAAACGCTTCATTACAAAGTGTTGCAACAAGATTTATGCCCGTTCCGTCACCTTTTTTCACTATCTTGCCAAACTCGGTAAATATTTCGGAATTAAATCCATAAATTGTAAATTCACCTATTTGAATGCATTGAACAGGCACATCAAAGCTTTCAGGGGTTGAATCAAGAAAATCAACAAGCCGCTTTGCCATTGCAAGTTTATATTGTTCGGGGTCTGTATTATCTGCAGAAATCTTTACTCCCTTTTTCTCTTTTATTGTTGCTATCGTATTTCTTGCATCTTTTATTTTTTCTTCTTCTACTTTTCTGCGTGGAATGGTTATATATTCAAGTTGTGAGCTGATTTTTGTATTTTTCAATTCCACTGCACTATCAGCTGTCTTTATGGCTTCTGCTGCTATTTTTTTACCCATCATAACATAATGGTCATCAGCATCTTCTTTCTTTGAAACATCAAAATGATTTACATCTCCGCTGCATCCAAGAAGGAATATTGTAACAAATTCTTCGCCGTAAGCCTTTTTTAATTCCTTGCAAAGGATTGAAACATAGTCACCGGTTAATTTTTCACCACTTACACAATCTGCGTGGCAGGCAAACCCAACAATTGCTCCCATAGGCTGATTGTTCTCGTCTTTTATCATCAGTACAGGAAGATCTTTATCCGATTCTGTAACCGATTTTATTATTTCAGGGCTTGTTCTTGGTGGATTGGTCTGCGGTGTTCCGTTTTTCATAATGTAATCACGACAGAAAGAAATACCATGAACCTCGCTCTTTCCAAAATATAGATTTGCTTTTTTCAGTCTCAGATTTGCCAAAGTAACACAATCTGCAACCAATCTTATAAACACATCTATATAACCTTTTATTGAGTTTGACACAATTTCGTCATTTTCAAATGCCACACCTTCAAATCTGAATGGTATTGCTGTATGCGAATGGGTAAAAGCAATCATTACGTTTTCACGTTCAATTCCTGTGTATTCTGTTATTCTTTCTGTAATCGCCTTACATATATCTGTTTTAGGATGCAGTCCGTCGATTGAAAGAATAGCAATCCGTTCATCACCCGATTTTAACACAATCGCTCTTGCATAAAGTCTGTCAAGAACATCACAGCTTCTGCGGATACTGAAATATCCCGGTATTCCACTTCCCAATGGCGGTGTAATTTCTTTTTCATAAAAACCGATTTCAAACATAAACCTCTACCTACCTTTCCTTTGTATATACAAGAATATTTAGTCTTCTGTGCCCTGTAATTTCAGTTTCTCACTCTGGTCGGTTGTGATAAGAGCATCAATAATTTCATCAATGTCACCATTCATAATAGCTTCAATTTTGTATAATGTAAGACCAATTCTATGGTCAGAAACACGTCCCTGAGGGAAGTTGTATGTCCTTATTCTTTCACTGCGGTCGCCTGTTCCCACCTGACTCTTGCGGTCTGCAGCAATGGCATCCTGCTGTTTCTGGAGCTCCGCTTCATACAGTCTTGAACGAAGAACCTTCATAGCCTTATCCTTGTTTTTGTGCTGTGAACGCTCGTCCTGACACTCAACAATTACGCCTGTAGGAATATGTGTAATACGTATTGCAGACTCGGTTTTATTAACGTGCTGACCGCCTGCACCGCTGGCACGGTAGGTATCAATCTGAAGGTCGGCAGGGTTAATCTCAAAGTCAACCTCTTCTGCCTCGGGAAGAACCGCAACAGTAACAGTTGATGTGTGAATTCTACCCTGAGATTCGGTTTCGGGAACACGTTGTACACGGTGAACTCCGCTTTCGTACTTAAGACGGCTGTATGCACCCTGACCTTCAATCATAAATGAAACTTCCTTAATGCCGCCGATACCGATTTCACTAAGATTCATAACCTCGGTCTTCCAGCGTTTAGTTTCAGCATACATTGAATACATTCTGTAAAGGTCTGCCGCAAAAAGTGCTGCCTCGTCACCGCCTGCACCGCCTCGGATTTCAACAATAACGTTTTTGTCATCGTTGGGGTCTTTAGGAAGGAGCAAAATTTTAAGCTCGCCCTCGATACGCTCGATATTTGCCTTTGCCTCGGAAATCTCATCCTGCAGCATTTCCTTAAAATCCTTATCTGTTTCGGGGTCGTCAAGCATCTCTCTGGCATCGTTGATGGTGTTCATATTTGCTTTATATTCCTTATACTTTTCCACAATGGGAGTCATATCCGAATGTTCCTTGCACAGCTTGCGCCAGTTGTCCATATCCGCCATAACTGCAGGGTCGCTGATTTTTGCTGCAAGCTCTTCGTGCTGTTTTTCTATAAATGACAATTTTTCAAACATAATCTTTATCCTCTCTATTTTTCAAGCTCTCCGCGTGACAGTGCTGTAAGGTATGCGTCAATAAATCCGTCAAGGTCACCGTCCATTACTGCGCCGGTGTTACCTGTTTCAAAATTGGTTCTGTGGTCCTTTACCATACTGTATGGGTGGAACACATATGAACGTATCTGGCTGCCCCAACCAATTTCCATCTGCACACCCTTCAGGTCTTCAATCTTCTCCTTTTGCTCACGCTCTGCAATTTCAACCAGCTTTGATTTCAGCATCTTCATTGCTGTTTCACGGTTTTTGTGCTGTGAACGCTCGTTCTGACAGGTTACGATTACACCCGTTGGAAGGTGGGTTATACGGATTGCCGACTCTGTTTTATTGACGTGCTGACCGCCTGCACCGCTGGCACGATAAGTGTCAACCTTTAAATCCTCGGGGTTGATGTTTATCTCGATATCATCATCAATTTCGGGCATAACATCAAGTGATGCAAATGATGTATGCCGTCTGCCCGACGAATCAAATGGGGATATACGAACCAAACGATGTACACCCTTTTCGCACTTGGCATAACCGTAGGCATTGACACCCTCTATCTGGAAGGTAACGCTTTTTATGCCTGCCTCCTCGCCGTCAAGGAAGTCAAGGGTTTCAACCTTAAAGCCACGGCGTTCTGCCCAGCGTGTATACATACGGTAAAGCATTTCGCACCAGTCCTGGGCCTCGGTGCCGCCTGCCCCTGCGTGAAGGGTAAGGATTGCATTGTTGCCGTCATACTTGCCCGAAAGCAAGGTTTCAAGCTTCATTGAGCTGAGATTTTCGGAAAGCTCCTTAAAGCCTTCCTTTACCTCGTCAAGAACGGTCGCGTCACCTTCTTCAATAGCAAGTGCCACAAGTGTTGTTAAATCATCCCACGCACCATAGAGTGACTCGTATCTTTCAACCTTATTTTTCAAGCCTTTTATCCTTTGCAAAACCTTGCCTGCGGCATCCATATCGCCGTAAAAATCAGGCTCCATAGTTTTTGCATCAAGCTCGGAGATTTCTTCCATCGTTTTTTCGATGTTAAAGTGAATCCCTCAAATCTGTAATATCTTTCTTCATTCCGTCAAGCTCCAGCTTGTATTCATCGAACTCTATCACATTTTCACATCCTTTAAAGATATTTTTTAACACATTTTACTGTTCGTCCTTGCCCAGACAGCAATGCTTATATTTTTTGCCGCTGCCGCAGGGACAGGGGTCGTTTCTGCCAACCTTTTCACCTTTGACAACAGGTTTCTTCTGCAAGGTGCCGTCACCGCCGTGATTTTCTGCAGTAGGCTTTGCAACCTGCTTGCGCTCGATACTTGCTCCAGGACGTACATGGAAAAGACCTGTCACAGTTTCTTCCTTGATTGAGGCAATCATTTCATCAAACATATCCATAGCCTCAAACTTATACTCAACAACCGGGTCACGCTGAGCGTATGCACGCAGGGAAATACCCTGACGAAGCTGTTCCATACAGTCGATATGGTCCATCCACTTTGCATCAACTGTGCGTAAAAGAATTATACGTTCTACCTCACGGATTGCATCGCCAAACAATTCTTCCTGAGCAGCATATTTTGCCAGAACCTTTTCCATCAAGTCATCGGTAAGTGAATCAACGGTCATACGGTCAATCTCGATTTCTTCAAATTTGAGGTCACCCGGTTCAAATTTACCAAAAACAGCCGTCATTCTGTCACGGATTGTATCCCACATCCAGTCTTCTGCGTGGGGTGTGCCGCCCGTATTCATTGAAATAATTTCAGCAATAACACTGCGCATCATCTTTTCAACAGTTGCCTTTAAATCAACTCCGTCAAGAACATCATTGCGCTGCTTATAAATCATTTCTCGTTGCTGATTGTTTACATCGTCATAGCTTAGAACGTGTTTTCTTATATCAAAGTTACGACCCTCAACCCTTGCCTGAGCCACCTCAAGTGTGTTTGAAAACAGCTTACTGTCAATTGCCTCGTCATCGCCAAAGCCCGTGATTTCCATAATTCTGCTTATTCTCTCGGCAGCAAACAGACGCATCAGGTCATCCTCAAGTGAAAGATAGAATCTCGACTTGCCTGCATCGCCCTGACGACCCGCACGTCCACGAAGCTGGTTATCAATTCTGCGGCTTTCGTGACGTTCGGTACCGATAATATATAGGCCTCCTGCCTCAAGAACCTTTTTCTGTTCGGGCTCGATTTCTGCCTTGTATTTATCGTTAAGCTCTTTAAATGTAGCTCTTGCATTTATAATTTCAGCATCATCCGTCTCAGCAAAGCCTGTTGCCTGAACAATCAGTTCAGGTGTAAAGCCCATCTTTGCCATTTCGTCTTTAGCAAGAAATTCTGCATTACCGCCAAGAACAATATCGGTACCACGGCCCGCCATATTGGTTGCAATGGTAACAGCCCCTGCTTTACCTGCCTGAGCAACAATCTCGGCTTCCTTCTCGTGCATTTTAGCATTTAAAACATTATGCTTTATGCCCTTACGCTTCAGCATACCGCTGAGCTTTTCTGACTTTTCGATTGAAACTGTACCAATAAGCACCGGCTGTCCCTTGGCGTGTGCCTTTTCAACCTCGGCGATAACTGCATTATATTTGGCGTTTTCGGTTTTATAAATTATATCCGGCAAATCCTGACGGATTAATGGCTTGTTGGTTGGGATAACCACCACATCAAGATTATATATTTCGCGGAATTCTGTTTCTTCGGTCAGTGCAGTACCTGTCATACCTGACAGCTTATCATAAAGACGGAAGAAATTCTGGAAGGTGATTGTGGCTAAAGTTTTACTCTCATTTTCAACTGTCACGCCTTCCTTTGCCTCAATTGCCTGATGAAGACCGTCGCTGTAACGACGACCAAACATAAGACGACCCGTAAACTCATCAACAATTATAACCTGACCATCCTTTACAACATAATCTCTGTCACGTTTCATAATACCGTTTGCCTTGATTGCCTGATTTACGTGATGTGAAATTGTTGCATTTTCAGGGTCGGTAAGATTTTCTATTCCAAAAGCGGCTTCAACCTTTTTTACGCCCTCGGGGGTAAGGGTTGCTGTCTTTGCTTTTTCGTCTATAACATAATCAACATCGCCAAAGAGTTCTTCATCCTCGGCTTTGCTGTCAGTTTCAACAACAGTGCGTGATTTAAGAGTCCGTGCAAAAATATTTGCCTGCTCGTAAAGGGCAGTAGATTTATCACCCACACCCGAAATAATAAGAGGAGTTCTAGCCTCGTCAACTAAGATACTGTCAACCTCGTCAACGATTGCATAGCTGTGTCCACGCTGAACCTTGTTTTCCTTATAAATTACCATATTATCACGCAGATAATCAAATCCCATCTCGTTGTTAGTTCCATAAGTAATATCTGCCGCATACGCCTCACGACGTTGGGCGTTGTCCTTTTCGTGAACGATAAGACCCACGCTGAGTCCAAGGAAGTTATAGAGTTTTCCCATCCATTCGCTGTCACGCTTTGCAAGATAGTCATTCACCGTTACGATATGAACCCCTTTACCCGAAAGAGCATTCAGATATGCCGGCAAGGTTGCAACCAAAGTTTTACCTTCACCCGTTTTCATTTCAGAAATTCTGCCCTGATGCAAAACAATACCACCAATAATCTGTACACGGAAATGTTTCATTCCCAAAACACGCCACGCCGCCTCACGGCAAACAGCAAAAGCTTCAGGCAAAATATCATCAAGTGTTTCGCCGTTTGCAAGACGCTGTTTAAAAATATCTGTCATTTCCCTGAGCTCGCTATCTGTCTTTTTTTGCACATCAGGCTCGAGTGCCAGAACCTTATCAACTATAGGATCAATTCGTTTTAATTCGCGTTCGCTGTATGTGCCTATAAATTTCTCAATCAGCCCTTTAAAACTCATTAGTTTAACCTCCGGATATAAGTAAATTCAATTATATTTAATGCATAAAACACACAATTATACCATTGTACATAATTACATCTAGTATAACACACTTTTGCCAATTACACAAGTGTTCTTTGCAAAACTTCGTGAATATTTTGGAATAAATTTCATATATCAGACCATAATATGTAATAAAAGTAATAAACGAAAGGAATGATGTGAATGTTTGCCGGCCTTTCTGCCAATATTGCAACCACCTGGGACAAGGTTATAAGCCTTAAAAACAAGCCCGACCTGACACAAGAAAGACGCATCCGCGAGCTTAAATCAAATATCGAACACACCCGGTATGAAATGCAGCTTGCGATGGAAAATTTTAATAACGTTACAGAACCAAAACTGATAGATTTTTATATTTATAAAATTCAGTCCGAACAAACAAGGTACGAGCAACTGATTTCAGAATATAAAGCTATTCAAAGCTTATCTATTGAATAGTTTTAACAAATAAAGCAGGGAAGGTATCGGTACCCTCCCTGCATAAAATAATGTTATTCCATTGTCATTTTACCAAAGTACGCAGGTATATGGAAATCAGGCTTTTGGCGATTAACCATACACCAGCAGCCGTAATGCGGAAATTCGGTTTCGTCACCGCATTTGTATACATTTGCCGGATGCTCAAGACCTGTTTTGAATTCGTAATCAGGAATATATTTTTTGAGAAGTTCAAAAGGAACAGTATAGTCAACTGTCCAGTAATCCTCAAAAACTTCGGCTTTTATATTCATTGATTCGATGTCCTCAAGGCTAAGAGGTGTATTGTCGTATCTGTCCTTGCGGAAACCAATGTTGGCAATACCCTTTGCATTCATTTCAATATTGAAATATCTGTCAGTGTGAACAGGGTCAAAATTCATAAACCATTCAAGGCAACTGTCTGTGCAAACAGGCCCCTGCTGCTCGGTCACAACTGCTCTGGGGTTCTTTTCGTATGCGTCAAAATGTGCGTGAAAACCCTCGTCACTGTAGGTTGCACGGAATACAATTTTAGGGCAGTATCCCTCAGGGTCAACATAGTCTGTAATTGTAATTGTCGGGATATCTGCAGAGCCTTTTTTCTTAATTGTATACATATCAAATCTCTCCATTTCATAAGATACTGTTTTTTACAGTATAACAAAATATCCCGAATAAATCAATACTTTTTACACATTTTACCTATCTTTAAACCGCACAAAAAATCTGTGCCAGAGTATAACCGTGCCTTACCCTATCTACAACAGCCTTACGGCAAGCTGCAAATCTTTCAAAAAGCTTTTTAGCCCTTTCGGCATCCTTATACACCTTCCATTCACCGCACAAAAGACAACCATAATTTTTGTGATATAAAAAGCCCTGAATATCGTGTAGCGGATATCCCAAAAAAGCACCTATTTCGTGAGGGAATTCCTGATTTTTCATTCTTGATTTAAGAAATTCAATATACCCATCTAAAGTCACCTTTTCAGGATATCCAAAGGTACGCAGAAATCTGTAAATTTTTTCTTCACACAATGTTTTTTCAAGAACCGCCTTACGGTAAGCCATAACAAGTATACTTTTTTTACATTGCCATAAAATTTTTAAGAAAATATCTTTTTTATTCAACTGTTCGTTTAATCCGGCAATCTTACTTTCTGCATCCTTTATTTTTAATTTATCGCAAGAAACAATGTTGGCAGGCTTAATTCCTGCCAGCGCAGGTGCACAATAATATGCAAAAATATAATCCATAAATCTCACCTCAGTTTGTCTTGGTTAGTTTAGTCTAACCAAAATTCAAAAAAATATGATGTGATTCCTGACCTTTTTTTGCAATAAATGACATCAAGTTTAAAACATATTGGCTAACACATTATATTAAGAATAACGCAAGGGGAAATATCCAATTCAGGATATTTCCCCTTTTAGCTGCATTTTTATCTGAAAATTTTTTCAACTTTAATAATGTTTGTATTTCCGCTTTGACCATTGGGTTGTCCGCCGGTAAGCACCACATTGTCGCCATTTGACAATTCGAATGTTTTCTTTGCTTCGTTGACTGCGTTATAGAACATCACCTCAATCGAATTAAATTGCTCGCACATAACAGGTGTTACGCCCCAGCTTAAATTCAGCTTTCGCCAAACCTTTTCATCGGTGGTCATACCGATAATATCGACCGGACATCTGAAACGGCTAACCATACGCGCGGTTTTTCCGCTGATAGAGCTGACTATAATACACTTTGCATTCACATCAATAGCCATCGAACAGGTGGAATGGGATATTGCGTCAAGGTTGCTGCGTATTTCAAATTCGGCATTTTTAAAACGCTTGGAATAATTAATGCCCATCTCGGTAAATCTTACGATTTCAACCATATTCTTTACCGCCTCAACGGGATATTTGCCCGATGCAGTTTCGCCTGAGAGCATAACTGCGGATGTACCGTCATATACCGCATTGGCAACATCAGAAAGCTCGGCACGGGTAGGACGGGGATTGTAAATCATAGTCTCAAGCATTTCGGTGGCAGTTATCACTCGGCTACCAAGCAATCGACACTTGTTGATAAGATACTTCTGCACTGCAGGAACCTCAACAAAAGGAATTTCCACACCCAAATCACCACGAGCAATCATTATGCCGTCGGCAATCTCGCAGATTTCCTCAACATTGTCAACACCGCTGCGGTTTTCAATCTTGGCAATAATATCAATATCCTCGCCGCCGTTGGCATTAAGAAATTTCCTCATATCATCAATATCCTTTTTGCGGGACACAAATGACGCTGCAACAAAGTCAACCTGGTTTTTAATTCCAAATAGCAAATCTTCCTTATCCTGTTGGCTTAAGAATTCATGCTTCATAACCTTGCCGGGGAAGTTCATACTCTTTCGGTCTGATAGCTCACCGCCCGAAAGCACCTGACATATTGCATCGTTTCCTTTGATTTTCATAACCTTAAATGTTACCAAACCATTGTTTACCGAAACAGTATCGCCAACATTCAAATCTTCCATAAGATGGTCATAGTTAACAGAGACCTTTCTTTCATTACCCACTATATCATCAATTGTAAAGGTAAATGTGTCACCGTCATTTACTGTAACCTTTTTATTTTCAAATATTCCTATTCTGTATTCGGGACCTTTGGTATCAAGCATAATTGCAATGGGCAAATTCAGCTTTTCTCTTACCTTTTTGATGAGGTCAATCTTGTTTTGATGTTCTTGATGCGTACCATGCGAAAAGTTAAGTCTTGCCACATTCATACCCTCAAGACACATTTTTGTCAAAATTTCCTCACTTTCACATGCAGGTCCAATTGTGCATATTACCTTTGTCTTTCGCATTTAGCCTACTCCCTTCAGGTCAAGAAATTATTTTTTACTTGTTACATTATTAAGAAATACTGTCAATAATATTATGACACCGATAACGATGAATATTCCAAGCATTCCGACGCCCATATAAGACAGGTTTTTTACAAAATTAATAGGATTTATGTTCATAATCAAAGCCGTCCTTTCAAATTACATAAAGAAATTAAGAATCATACCGCCCGCAATAACTGAGGCAATCTGTCCCGAAACATTTACACCGATTGAATGCATAAGCAGGAAGTTTTGAGGATCTTCCTTAAGACCCATTTTATGTACCACACGTCCAGACATAGGAAATGCCGAAATACCTGCCGCACCAATCATAGGATTAATCTTCTTTTTAGAGACCAGATTAACAAGCTTTGCAAACAGAACACCACCTGCAGTATCCATAATAAATGCAATCAGTCCAAGGCCAAGAATCAGCAATGTGTCGGGCTGAAGGAAGTCTGCCGCCTGCATTTTAAAGGAAATTGTGATACCAAGGAAAATGGTGATAAGATTTGCAAGTGTCTTCTGTGCAGTTTCTGAAAGGGAATTAAGAACACCACACTCACGGATAAGGTTACCGAACATCAGGAAACCAACCAATGCAACCGAGCCGGGAGCAACAAGACCTGCAATAACAGTAATCACAATGGGGAAGAGAATTTTTGTAGTCTTTGAAACTTCTTTTTGTGTATATTCCATACGAATCATACGTTCCTTCTTGGTGGTAAGGAGCTTGATTACCGGTGGCTGAATAATGGGTACAAGTGCCATATATGAATATGCCGCAACCATAATTGCACCTAGGTATTTTGTCCCAAGAGCCTGAGCAACAACAATTGATGTGGGGCCGTCTGCCGCACCGATAATTGCAATTGAACCTGCGTCTTTCAGGTCAAAGAACATTGACGCAAAGCAAAGGGTAAAGAATATACCAAACTGTGCTGCTGCGCCAAAAATCATCAGCTTGGGATTTGAAAGCAGTGGACCAAAGTCAATCATTGCACCAATACCAATGAACAAAATCAACGGAAAAAGTTCGTTTGAAATACCTGCATTAAACAGTGTTTCAACAGTTTCGACAGCTCCCGACATAGGAAGGTTAACCAATATTGCACCAAAGCCCATAGGCAAAAGCAGGGTCGGTTCCATTTCCTTTTTGATTGCAAGGTATATCAGTATTCCACCGATAATCCACATAACAATCTGCTGCCATTCGATGTTAAGTAAGTTTTCGTAAAGTACTTCCATTTTAATCCTCCAAAAATATTTTTTATTACATTAATTTGTAACTAGGTAATTATACTACATTTTTTTCCTTTTTGCAAGGGTTTTACCAAAATAAATATCCCCCCGTATAACGGGGGGATATTTATTTTTGGAGGTATATCAGTTTTTGCACGAGATTTTAATTTTTGTTGCCATTACTCCTGTCTGGCCTATTATTATATCCTTGATTTTTGAAACGCTTACCGAATCAAGTTTTTCAGCCTTTACAACAACGCTTACCCCTTCTTCGTCAACAAATGCAACGCAATCTTCAAAGCCCTTTGCTAAAACCAGATTTTCTATAGCCGTCTCATTGTTGGCGTTTTGTGCATAAAGAGCAATTTTTTCATCAAGCGCAGTGCTTTTTTCGCCCTCAACTGTCGAAACTGTAAGAAGCTCTACAGATTCAGACCTTGCACAGTCACGTTCATATCTGGCACGGGCAAAATAATCACTATCCTTAGTGGTATCAGATGTTTCCGTGAGTGCCTGTTGTTCTTCAGCAGGCAACACCTCGTTAGAAACCGTCACCGTCTCGTCACCGCCCATTGCAAACCTATAATATCCCGATGCAATTACCATAACTGCAAGCACTGACACCAGCAGTTGCTTGCCTCGTATTCCTTTAAAAAACTTTTTTATTTTTTTCATATCAATCTCCCTTCTGCCGCAATTTATACGGCTTTATATAGATATTATTTTTTCTCAGCAGCCACAGCCACCTTGATTCTATGTCCCGATATTCCGTAAAGTGCCTTGACGGACTCATAAATCTCAAGGCGTACACTCTCAGACCCTGCCCCTGTTGCTGTCACAAGAACCCCCGTGGGAATAGGCAGTTTTTTCTTAAGAACATACGGCTTTTCTTCGCCACCCGACCCAAAGAGTAGCACCTCCTCACTGTCCGAAGATTTGTTTGAAGAGCCATCTTCTTTTGTCTCAGTTTCAAGGTCATTTTCGCGATTTGCCGCAAGAACCTTTTCGTCTGCCGTATCAAACGTCATCAAAACCTTAACCTTGCCCGCGCCCTTAACCGATGTCAGTATATCCTCAAGCTGAAGGGCCATATTTTCGGCATAATTGCTATCTGCTGTGGTGCTTTCAGCTGTATTTTGCTTTTTGTCCTCTGTCTGTTCGCTTTCACAACTGCCAAAGGCAAGTATGCATATGGCAGCAATAATTGTAATTATAAGCCACTTGTTTTTCCGCCCCAATGTACCGCCTTCCCCCTGTGAGTTGACATTAATTACTCTTGCTCTCTTCCTGAAAAAATCAAAAAACATTTATCCACTCTCCGTTATCTGACTTTTATGTTTTTGGGGTTTACACCAAACCTTTCGCTCAAAGATTCTTTTATCTCTTTTTCTGATACATCGCAGTTTTCCGCAAATTCAACTGTCAAAGTCTTTATATCACCAAATTGTTTTTCGTTATTTTCTTCAACCACGACATCTGCCGCAGCATTTGTTTTCCATTTTGTGTATATCTCATTTTCAACCGATTTTTCAAGCTTTTGACGGTATAACTTCAAAAGGAATTCCTGCTCCTTTTCGCCAAGACGATTTTTCAGTTCTGCCGCCTGAATTTGCGTGGTTTGGGGAACCTTGAATTCCATAAGATTTGATGAAACCTTAGTTACCGGCTGAATTATTTCAAAAATCAGTACAAGTCCCATTACCATTTTTACGTACTTTTTCATTTCACCATCGTTTATAATCATATCACAAACCGTACCAAGGACAATTATCCCTGCAATCTGCATAATCCAGTCACGAAGCCACACCAAGTTAAAATCACCTTCCTAACAGTGCCGCAGTGCTGCCCACATTTATGATGATTGTAAGCATTATAATAAACATTACCGACACCACCATCATCATCCCAAAAACTGCCGACATTGAATCGGCAAGCTCGGACATACACTTGACTATTCTTTTATCGCAAACCGGTTGCAAAAGTGCCGCACACAGCCTGAACATAATAAGGCACGCCGCAACCTTTATCACAGGCACAGCAACAATCAATACTACCACAATTATTCCCGCAACACCCACTGCATTCTTTATCACAACACTGCAGTTCATTACGGTTTCAACGGTCTCTGAAAGTGCTCCGCCCACAAGAGGAATAAGATTTCCTGCCGCAAACTTTGTCACCTTAACTGTAAGCCCATCGGCACTTCCTGACACAATTCCCTGAAGCCCCATAACCCCCACAAACACGGTCATAACAATCCCTATACCCCACTTTGTGGTTTTATTCATAAACTGAACCAGCTTTTCGGCATTCATATTTTGTGAAAGGTTATTCGCCATACTAAGCGCCGCTGTAATGAGTATAAACGGTACAAAAATGTTTTCAAGCATCCATTCGGCAACTTCAATTACCCCCATAAATATAAGCTCAAAACTTGCCGCAGACACCACAGCCCCGCTTGCAGTAAGCGTGACCAATGCAACAGGTGCCATTGTCCTCATAAACAACGATAGATTGGAAATAAGTGTTTTTCCCAATCCTACAACCTGAAAAAAAGCCGCCGCCGAAATTCCTACAATTACCATATAGCACACAATGAATGCGGCATCTGACACGCCCGTATGCCCGAAGCTGTTTTGAATATTGGTAAGATATGTACACATCAAACCTATGGCAAGAACAAAAACAAGAATTTTAAGTGTTTCGCGTATCTCACCTGCCAAAAGACCGATACCCTTGTTTAAAATTCCCTGCACCGAAAAAATATTTTCACTCTTTGCAAGTGCTGATACAATCTCGTCAACACTGAAACCCGGGATAAGTTCTTCAAAATCAACATCCTTTAATTTTTCGGTACCCTCCTGAATTTCACCTCCATATATTTTTGCATACTCATCAATTATTTCAAAATCAGCATCCTCGGCAAATACCGATTGGCAAATACACACACACAATATTATAAACATCACAAGCTTTTTCATCTGTTGTATCCCTACCTTCAACCAAGCCTGATTACAGTTTCTATTATCTCTAAAAAGCTGTATAGTACCGGCATTGAAAGGGTGACAATCATAATCTTGCCCGCAAATTCGATTTTAGAAGCAAGAGCACTCTCGCCCGAATCACGACACAGTTCTGCCCCGAACCCAGCAACATAAGCAATCCCGATAACCTTTAAAACCAAACTTATATATTTGACGTCAATCCCTATTCTGTTTGAAATATCTCTGAACATCTCAAACAAAGCTTTTAGATACGGCACCGCCATAAAAAACATAATTGCCGCCGCTGCAAGAGAAATCAGTATTGCAATTTCACTCCGCCAATTCTTTATAAACACCGCAAGAACCGCTGCCGAAAGACCAAGCCCCACAATCTTAAATATATCCATAACGTCACCAACTTTATCCTATAAATCAAATACCGATTTAATTGTATCAAACAGCAGGCTTATTTTTTCAATCACCATAAAAAGGACCACCACAAGCCCGGCAAGCGTTGTCATCATAGCCTGGTCTTCACGCCCACTTCGCACAAGTAACTGATTTAAAACAGCCACAAGTATTCCGATTGCCGCCACCTTAAATATCAAATCAACGCCGTCCACAAATATACCTCCTCATTAGTAATTCAAATCAGAACTATAACTATAAAAATTCCTGCAAGCAATCCAAGACCGCGATACATTTTTACATTCTGTTTTGCAAGTTCACGGGCATCACTCTCCGCAATCGCAAGCCGTGCAGATGCCATTTTAATGTTGTTTATCTCATTGGCACAATCGCCGCCTCCAAGATTTTTGGCAAAATCTATCAGTATTTTTTTGTCATCTTGTGTCAGGCAAAGTTCCTGACCAAATCTGTCAAGTGCCCTTTTCCAAAGCCCTTGCATATCGCGGCATCTGTCCTCAGAAAGTCGCTCGCAAACATACATCATCACATCCCGAATTCCGCCATTTGCCGCATCACCACACCGCACAAGAGCCTCGCCCAGGGGCAGATTCATAAAGCCAATGTCAAACTCAAGTTCCGAGAGAACATTCTGCAAATCTTCAAGCTCGGCAACACGCCTCTTATATATGTCTGCAAAAAGCACTCCAAGATATCCGCATCCGGCAATAATTATACTGCAGACAATAAGCCTTAACATTTGCCATCTATTGCAAAAGCTTTGCCGTATACCCTGGTATTAAGCCCTGATCCTTCCTTTTGCAAAACTATTATCTGTCTAAAACCAATTCCTCCAAACAGGGGTTTTAAGGTTTCCCGTTGCATAACCTCCTTAAAGGATGCTCCGTGAGTGCTGGCAATCACCGAAACTCCAGTACCAAATGCCTGCATTAATGCCTCGGTATCTTTTGCTGTTGCAATTTCATCGCTAACAATAAGCTGTGGTGACATTGACCTCAGCATCATCACCACAGAATCTGCCTTTGGTGCATTTTCGATTATATCTGTTTGTACACCCACATCACATTGCGGAACACCCCTTGAAAGAGATGCCATTTCGCCGCGTTCGTCAATCAGCGCCGTTTTTATACCCTGGTCAGAAATCTGTCTTGTCAAATCACGCAAAACCGTTGTTTTGCCACCCATAGGTGGCGAAACTATAAGAGTACTGACCACACCGTCAGGCTTTAGCACATCATTAATTATGTAATTTGCCGCACCAATTACCTCACGTGCAATACGAATATTAAGTGAGCTTATCTCACGAAAATTTTCTATCTTGTCACCGCTTAAAACCGCTCTTCCCGAAAAGCCAATCCGATGACCGCCTTTTACCGTAATAAAGCCCTGCTTTATCTCGTCCATAAAGGCATAAACTGAATTTTCGCAAACTGCCTGAAAGATAAGTCTTAAATCCCTTTCGCTGACTATATACGCCCCTCCCGTCGCAGGTGAAGGACTGCCGTCAGGGGTTATGACAAAACTGCCGTTGGATGTTTCGGCAATCAATGGTCTTCCGCAGCGGACCCGAATTTCAAGAAGAGTATCCCCCAGTGCCTGAACTGTTTTTTCAAGCATTTCTTTAAAATGTGCCGGCAAAAGCTTTTGTATGTCGCTGTATCTTGTGTTCATTTTCCTGTCTCCTTATTTTCAAAAGTTTACTTAATCTATATGAGACTTTGTCCACTTGTAGAACACAAGTTGCATAAAAAAGAGGATGAATTTAATCATCCTCTCAGCGTGTCGATAAAATCGACACGCTGAACAGATGACAAAAAACGATGGTATATTTTGTGAAATTGTTTTCGTCGGCGTACTGGTGTACGGTAGAGAACAATTTCGCAAAAAGCAAGCAACGGTGCGGCTTTCTCAATGAGAGCCGCACCGTTTTGTATACTTTGGTATGTCAAAAATGCCATACCCTACATTTCTTTTATTTTAATTTGCTTGCGGTAGACCAAGTTTTTCGACAGTCTAAGAGGATGAATTTAATCATCCTCTGATATACTTCTTTATTCTATCTATAATAGTTATATCCGCTAACACATCTGCCCTTATGCCTTCTGCTTCATAATTTTCTTCAAAAACTTTCCCTTTTTGCCGTATCAGATTTAAAACCCCGGCATCGCTATATGGAACCATAAGGCTCAGCCGTTTTATTGTGGGCTTTAAGTTTTCAGCAATCATTTTAAGAAGCTTATCAAAGCCATATCCCGTCTTTGCCGATATGAATACCGACTTTTCACCCATTACAACGGTTTCTTCACCCAATACATCACACTTGTTGGCAACAGTTATCATAGGAATTGTCTCACCACCAAGCTCGGCAATCAAGTCCTTGGTTATTTTTATCTGCTCCTCTACAAGATTTGACGAAATATCACATACATTCAAAATCAAATCGGAATTTTCCGCCTCCTCCAATGTGGATTTAAAAGCCTCCACAAGATTGTGGGGAAGTCGGCTTATAAGTCCAACCGTATCAATAAGCATAACTTCACGTCCATCAGGCAGCTCCAATGCCCGTGATGTGGGGTCAAGGGTTGCAAAAAGCATATTTTCGGCAAGAACGCCTGCCTCTGTCAACGCATTAAGCAAAGTCGATTTTCCTACATTTGTATATCCCACAATGGCAACTGTTATCACACCGTCCTTGCGGCGTCTTGCGTGGGCATATTCACGGCGTTTTGTCAGTTCCTTAAGCTGTCCTTCAAGCTTTTGAATACGGCCTCGGATATATCTTTTATCCGTTTCAAGCTTTGCCTCACCTGGACCTCTTGAGCCTATTCCGCCGCCCTGACGTGACAGCACTCTGCCCATACCCGCAAGTCTTGGCAAACGGTATTTAAGCTGTGCAAGCTCAACCTGAAGTCTGCCTTCTGCCGTTCTTGCACGCTGTGCAAAAATATCCAGAATAAGGGTCGTTCGGTCAATGACATCAACATTAGTTGCCGCCTCGATATTGCGCATCTGGGATGCGGTAAGCTCGTGATTGAAAATCACCATATCAATCTCGTTGTTCTCGCAAAATTCCGCAAGCTCTGCAAGCTTTCCCGTACCGATACAGGTTGCTGCCTCAAACCTTGGGGTCTTTTGCACAAAATGTGCAATGGTATCTGCACCTGCCGTATCTGCCAGATTTTCAAGCTCGTTTATTGAATATTCCATATCAAACTCGCCCGTATCCACCGCGCACAAAACCGCACGGGGTCTTGTTTCTGTTTCTGTTGTATTTATCATAAAGTTATCTCCCGTTCATACCCTTATAAATCAAATTTAAATATTCGTTGAAGCTCATCCTTTGTCAATACAACATCTGCACCGTTTAGGGAATCCACTATTTGAGAAAGTCTGCTGCCGCCAATGATGGGAAACACCTCAGGTGTTTCAAACGAACAAAATGCACCGCAGATTAAAGCCGCAATACTGCAATTATATTTATGTGAAAGTTCTTTAATAACCTCAAGCCGATTAAGATTTTCATCACACAAATATCTCTTTCGTGCCTTTTCGGATAGAGCCTCCTCGCCCTGCTCTGCCATCTTTGAGAAAAAGCCCTTTGCCTGAGAGGAATATGCCGCAACGGGCATACTGTTTGATTTGTAAAATTCAAATTCAACATCATCCATCCCAACAAGTCCGCCACGCTCGCCCTTGCAGTATGCAGGATTAAATCTTATCTGACTTGCCGAAAAGCCCATAAGTCCGTGTTCTTTTGCATATTGGTTTGCCTCAGCAATTCTTTTAGCTGTCCAGTTTGAAGCACCAAACTTTTTTATCTTGCCCGATTTAACAATTTCGTTCATATTTTCGATAATTTTTCCTGCAGGAATATTTTCATCGTCACGATGCAACCAGTAAAAATCAATTGTATCTGTTTTAAGGGCAGTAAGGCTTTTTTCAAGGTCACTCACAATATCTGCCTTTAAAAGTCTTGGACGTTCCTTTGCATCCATATCATAATATCCGCCCTTGGTGGAAACAAACACATCGTTTGACTTTCTGTCCTGCATCCAGCGTCCCACAATTTCTTCCGATGTGCCATTTGCATATAGCCTTGCGGTGTCAATATGCGTCCCGCCCATATCATGGAACTTATCCATCATATCAAATGCGTCCTTCTCCTCTATTCCGTCACCAAAATAGGCTGTGCCTAAAAGTATTCGCGAACTCTTTTTGCCAAAAATGTTTGAATATCTCATATATTTCACTCCAGTCTACACTATACCAATCTTATTGTTTATATTATACCACATCCTGCAAAAAAATCAACCGACCAAATATATAATAAAATCTCCTGCGGTATCTTTTACCACAGGAGATTTTCTGTTTTTTTTAATAACACGGTTGTTTACTTTATGCTTTTAAGGAGCTTTTGACCTTCATCAATTATGAATTCAGCAACTCCGGCCTTGAACCTTGAGCTTCTTGCCTCGTATCCGCCTTCGTCATAAGAATCCTGCATCGGGAAATAGCCCTGAGAACCGTTTGACAAACAACAAGGAATAATCATATCAAATCCATCTGTTTCTTTAAGGCCCTTGCCAACACCGGAGAAAGGTTCACCGGGAATACCGATAATTGCAACAGGACCAATTGCCATTGCAGAAAGACGCATATCAAAAGCATCCGGGCCGTTTTCAAGACGTACCATTCTGGCAGCCTCTGCAACTACTGTTGTCAGCATCATACCCTCAAAGGGAATTTCGTCATCCTTACCTGCATTATGTAAATCATTTATGCGATGAGCCTCGGGGATATCCTTGGGGTCAGGTCTGTTTGACGGAACATTAACCACCTTCTGCTTACTGCAAAGACAATCAACATCAACATAGTTAACCTTGTCATATGCCTGAAGCACGCCGCCTGTGACAACACGGGCAATATATTCTGCGTGATTGTAGCCTCTTGAAACATCGTCAAAGTCCATAAACATATTGTTAAGATCACCTGCCTTGGGATGAACATTAACATGGTTTATGTCGCCCTGAGCACCGTTAAAGAAAATACACTTTGTATTGTCAAGAATCTTTTCAACATCTGCTCTTAAAAGTCCGGGCCAGTCAGCAGAAATCTTGCAACCGCCCACTACATCGGGATGATTTGCGAAGTTAACAAAAACAACTGTATCTGCGCCCTCACGGTCAAATCTCAGCACATTTACACTATCATCAATATCACCTACGGGACGTACAATGTCAGGGTTGTTAACGCCGGGGTTTGTCTTTATGCTGCCGTCTTTCATAACATAACGGCGTATAAATGCAACATTAGGAGCAGCACCCTTGCCAAAGCCCATCTTTGCATCCTTCAGGTCATCTACAGCAAACTTTGCCACATCTGCAATTCTGCGTTCAACAAAGATGGTATATTCCTTTGTAAGCTCGTTCTCTGAATCTATCATAAGTTCCGCAGCAGTATGGCTGTGAGTTGCGTGAATGATAATATTTTCCTCAGGAACACCGGATGCATCACTTGCAGCCTTTCTGAATACGGCTGAGAGAACCTGCTCGATACCACAATGGTCAACAGTAATAAGGATTGTTTTTACATCTCCGCACTCAAGAGCAAGTGCATTCACCTGCAAATCATCAAGTATTGCCTCAGCAAATCTTGGCTTGTAATATCCTCTGATTGCAATACCCATTGGGGGGTTGATGTTTGCACGGCTAAATCCAACTTTTAAATTGTTCATTTTAAAACCTCCAAATATACAGTTTTAATATATACATCTCAAATTATATTATTATACAAATTTTTTGTACATTGACAAATAATAACTGTGTATGTTAAAATCATAACTAGAGGTGAAATCTATGCGTTATAAGTTATATTCAATGGGTCAGCTTCCAATCTTGAAAATTAACAATATCGGCTATTCTGCAGATATAAAGGATACTACTTTTGGTCCAATAAAAAGAGGCTGCTATCTTGTTTGTTATGTTTTATCGGGTAAAGGATATTATAACGGTAATTTGCTTGGCGAGGGAGAAGGCTTTCTTGTAACCCCTGATATAACAGAGCATATATATCCCCATGCGAATGAGCCTTGGGAAATTTTGTGGTTTATAAGCATAGACTCCAAAATGTCTGAATTATTCAAATATTATGATTATAACGAAAACTATATTTTTAGGCACAAATGTCCCGGTGAGCTTTCCGAAATCAAGACATTGGCAATAGCTGAGAACGGAAGAATCATAAGTGACGCAAAGATGCTCGAATTATTTTTTTCTGTTTTCAAATATCACATTAATACAGAAACAGATTTCTCTGCAGGTAAAACTGCCGCACAAAAATATATTGATTTTTCGGTGAATTATATAAAAGCAAACATTGGTCAAAACTTAACAGTTGCAAAGCTTACCAAGCTTTTAGGTATCAGCCAGCCTTATCTATATAAAATTTTTAAGGATGCATTTGGCAAATCCCCAAAACAAATTATAATGGATTATCGAATACAACTTGCAAAGGAAATGCTTGCGGAAACTGACTTTTCTGTTACAAAAATTGCTTATTCGGTTGGTTTTTCAGACAACTTTGCTTTTTCTAAATGTTTTTCATCAAGAGTCGGAATGTCACCAACCGAATACAGAATCTCCCAAAAAAATCTTTAAAATTTGTAGGTTTGTCAATGATATGTTACAAAAATAATTAAAAAACTTCGTCATCCTTAAGGAAAGCTTTGATATAATCAGCAGGAGCCTTCCAGTTAAGTGGTCGCATAGGAAACCTGTTATAGTTATAGTTATGTAATTTTAATTGTTTTGCAAAATCATCAAATGAATAAAATTTATGTGTAGCATAAAAATATTCATTATCTTTACGATGTGAACATTCAACCTTTCCATTGTGTCTTGGCATAAATGGTCGTATTAACTTATGTTTATTCATCAATAGCTGTATATTGATAGAACCTACCACCTTTTGCATCTCCGACAATACATGCCTCTGGTACGAATTTCACATCGATTTGTACTCTTTGTCCAGGATAAAGCATTTTTTATATGGTTTAGGAATGTACTTTGGATTAGGCGGTTTAACAGCCATTTGGCCTTGTCGACGCAAAACACGATAAAGACCTGTAACAGAGCGAGAATATCCCCTTTGACAAAGCTTTACCCCAAAGACAACTAAACCTGCGTTGATATTGCGTTTTCGCATATCAGCAATTAGTTTCAGTTCTTCGGGAGTATGTTGGTTGGGGTAATAACGAATTGCAGCTTTAGTTACACCATTTTAAAGGAATGTTCAATTACTGCTTGCCTAAACTTCATAGTTTGTGTTATAGTTTTCATATGCGGAAACCTTTCTTTGTATAGTTTGGTGTGGTAACTTAACTATAACACATTTTGAAAAGTTTCCGTATTCTTTTTTACATAATATTTTGTGAGAATTGAAAATCGTCTCAAAATGTTATGTCGTGTAACACATCTATTGTAAACCTACACAAAATAATTTAATAATTTTTTAAAAAAGTATTGCAAGATTTAAAAATATATGTTATAATTTCTAAGTTGCAGAAACAAACTGCAATATGAGGATTAAGCGTAATGCTCCCCCTCGGCAAGCCTTATGCCGTGTAAAATTTAATAAGGCAATATGCGGATGTGGCGGAATTGGCAGACGCGCATGGTTCAGGTCCATGTGAGAGCAATTTCATGCAGGTTCAAGTCCTGTCATCCGCACCAAATAATAAAAAGCTGAACCTTTTACATTAGTAAAAGGTTCAGCTTTTTTCTTTCTTACTCTATAAGTTCCCCTGTAGGAACATCATCTGTAGGAATATCATACTTCTCCTTAGACAGCGCCAAAGGCATTAACTTGCCGTCATCAGACAGCCCCATATATTTTATCGTGCCGCCTTTACGCGGATTAGGGAAATAAAATGTATTATATGCATCAATTTCCACCTCAGCGGTATTACACTCTGTCATTCTGCCGTCTTCGTCATAATAAACACATACGGTTAGTATTTTTTTGCTTTCTTCCGTATTATTATATAACACGGCGTTAGCATTATTAGCATTAAACCATACGGGTGAAATATGTATAATCTGACCCTCGATAAGCTTTTTAATTGCCGCCTCGCAGTCAATCAGGCCATAACCATATTCCACATCCCAACCTTCCACGGTATCAGAGGTAGTTTCAACCGCTGTGTCTGCAATGAGCTGTGCAAATTCTGCCGAAGTTATATCAGGCTTTATGCTCCTCGCAATCGCCGCAAGACCCGAAACATGAGGTGCTGAAAAAGAAGTTCCATTAACCACGTAAACATAATCTGTACTTATTTCCCCATCAGAGATGTACGGTCCCCAGACCTTTTCTCCCGGAGCAACCACGTGAACACTGTTATTAAAATTGGAAAAACTTGACCGCACTCCTTCTTGATTTACCGAGCCAACACCAATTACATTATTAAAAGCTGCTGGGTAATTTATGGTAGAATCCCCGTTGTTTCCTGCCGCTGCAACAAGAATTGCACCCTTGCTGACTGCATAATCGATTTTACTTTTGAAAAGATTTAAAACCGCATAATCATTTGGTGTAGTAAACTCACTCTCTGCTATACCCATACTCATATTTATAACATCACAATCATACATATCAACAGCATCAACAATAGCATCCATAACCAGTGAAAGATTTGCTGTTTTGTTTCTGAAGCATTTAAGTGGCACAAACTGTGCACCCAAAGCCACGCCGCAAGGTGATATTGCCGCAATACCGCTGACTAGAGTTCCGTGCAGGGTATCATCATCGGATGTATCTGTGTTATCGTCAATATAATTATATCCAGGTATTACATTTGGAGCGATTCCATCAACTATCCCTGAATCAATTACACCAATCCTTACCCCCGAGCCGGCACAACCAATGTAATGAGGGAAATCCAGCTTAATACTATCCAAATTCCAGGTAGCGGCATACAGCTCCACCTCAAAATCAGGCCCATAGAATTCTACAACACCTGCATCAATATAATCCTGCAGTTCATCTGCAGAAACGCTGAGATAATCCTTATTATTTGTTTCGCCATCCGCATCAAAAAACTGCACCGAATCATTAAATTTTATAATATATCTGTCTTCTGCCGCACTTGCCGTTATACCAAAAAGCATTAGCAAAGACAACGCCAAAAGCACTATGCGTTTCAATCAAACCACCTCATATTCTATTTTACCAAAGCAAAACTCCATTGTCAAGAATTTGCAAAGTTTACCCTTGACAAATCGCAAAAAAAATGCTATCATTTATTGGAATGTAAACTATGAAAATGTGTAAGTAACATCGGCAAAATTGCGCAAGAGATTGGATATCACGGGCTGAGAATATCCATTGCAATCCCGGATGTGAATTTCAGCATTGGAGTTTCCTGCGAAAGCGTTTGTATAAGCAGGGTGTTTAAGCGTTCACGCCAAAAACGTATATGAGTGCAGAATTTTTTCTGAAGCCGGGTGGTACCGCGGGTAATTTATACTCGTCCCAAGTTTTTGGGGACGAGTTTTTTTATTTATTAAGCTAATTAATTATTTATTTCATATAGAAAGGAAAAATCATATGTCAGAAAAAACAACACAAATGAAGCAGGAATTCCTAGAGAAGCTTGCTGTGGTTGCCGATATGCAAAGTCTTGATGCATTAAGGGTTGAATATCTCGGCAAAAACGGCTTGATTACCGGATTGCTTAAGGAAATGAAAAATCTCTCTGTTGAAGAAAAGAAAACCTTTGGTCAGGAGGTTAATATTCTTAAAAGCGAGGCAACAGACGCAATTTCTGCTAAAATTGAAGAAATGAAGGCAGCAGAAATTGAAAGAGAAATTAACTCAATGCCCGACATTGATGTATCAAGCCCTGCCAATCTTGACCGTGGCTCATATCATCCCATCACTCTTGTTCAGCGTGAGTGTGAGGAAATCTTCCGTTCAATGGGATTCCATATTGAAGATTACAGTGAAATAGTTACCGACTACGAATGTTTTGAGGCTCTAAACATTCCCAAGCATCATCCCGCGCGTGATATGCAGGATACTTACTATCTTGAAAACGGTCAGCTTCTTAAGTCGCACACATCTGCGGCACAGAACGCAATTTATAAAAAATACAAGGATGCTCTTATAAATGATGGTGTTCCCATTAAGGCAATCTTCCCCGGCAGATGCTTCCGCAACGAGGCAACTGATGCCAACCACGAAAACACCTTCTTCCAGATGGAAGGCGTTATGGTGGATAAGAACATCTCAATCTCAAACCTTATATTCTTTATGAAGACTATGCTTTCGGAAGTTTTCAAAAAGGACGTAAAGGTTCGTCTTCGCCCCGGTTTCTTCCCCTTTGTGGAACCCGGCTTTGAGCTTGATATCAACTGTCTTATCTGCGGTGGTGAGGGCTGCCCCTCATGCAAGCACAGCGGATGGCTTGAGCTTTGTCCCTGCGGTATGATTCACCCCGAGGTACTTAAGGCAGGCGGTATTGACCCCGAAGAATACACAGGCTTTGCCTTTGGTCTTGGCCTTACCCGACTTGTAATGATGAGATACGGCGTAAAAGATATTCGTGATTTAAACAGCGGCAGTCTTAAAACCCTGTCACAGTTTACAGATGACAAATAATCGGAAAGGAGATATAGAATAATGTTTTTATCAATGAACTGGATTTCTGACTTTGTTGATTTGTCAGGACTCGACAAAATTAAACTTATAAATCAATTCTCGCTTTCCACAGCAGAGGTTGAAAATGAAATTTTCTTTAAAGGCAGTGATATAGAAGGCATTGTGGTTGCAGAAATCAAATCTGTTGAAGACCACCCTGAATCAAAAAAGTTGCATCTTTTAAAGGTTGATGCAGGTGACGGCGCTTTAACCGATGTTGTTTGCGGTGCTCCCAATGTTAAGGTTGGTATGAAAACCGCCTTTGCTAAAGTGGGTGCAAAAATCGGAGAAATCACCATTGCTCCCCGACCGCTCGCAGGATATCCCTCACACGGTATGTGCTGCAGCGAACGCGAGCTTGGCATCAGCGACAGTCACGAAGGAATTATGGAGATTCCCGCTGAAATTGCAAACGGCACAGACATAAAAAGTGTTTATGCCATTGACGATATTATCTTTGAGGTTGACAACAAGTCACTCACCAACCGTCCCGACCTTTGGGGACATTATGGCATTGCCCGTGAATTTGCGGCACTTGCAGAACGCCCCTTAAAGCCACTTGAGACGGTTGACCTGAGTAAATATGACAATCTTCCCAAAATCGATATGAAGATTGAAGACCCCCTTTGCCAGAGATATTCATGTTTGCAGGTTGAAAATATTACAAAAAATGTCAGCCCTGTAAATATGCGAATCCGTCTTTTCTACTGCGGAATGAGAGGCATCAACCTTCTTGCTGACCTTACCAACTATCTTATGCTTGAAATGGGTCAGCCTATGCACGCCTTTGACTCACGCAAGGTTGAAAAGCTGAGAATCAAGAGATTTGACAAACCCTTTACATTTAAAACTCTTGACGAAGTTGAACGCAACATTGACGAAAACACCCTTATGATTTGCAACGATAATACTCCCGTTGCAATCGCAGGTATTATGGGTGGCTTAGACTCTGAAATTGTTGAAGATACAACAACTCTCACATTGGAATCTGCAACCTTTGACGCAGTTTCAATCCGCAAATCTACAGTACGTCTGGCACACAGAACAGATGCATCAATGCGCTATGAAAAGTGCCTTGACCCTGAAATGACCGTTCCTGCAATTGCAAGATTTGTAAAGCTTCTTACCGATATCGACAGCAATGCTCGGGTTGTTTCATCGCTTACAGACGAATACGCATTCAAGTATGATACAATCAACATCGACTTTAACAAGTCATTTGTTGACCGTTATGCAGGTATTGATATTTCTGCCGATACCATTGTTAAAACACTTACAGCTCTTGGTTTTGGCGTTAAACTTGAAGGCAGTGACTTTTCGGTTGAAGTTCCATCATGGCGTGCAACCAAGGATGTTACAATGAAGGCGGATATCATTGAAGAAATCACCAGAATTTATGGCTATGACAACTTTGATGTTCACACAGCAGATGCCCCCCTCTATCCCATCCGTGCCGCACAGGAAAAAACCGACGAGGACAGAATCAAGGATATCCTTGTAAAGCGTTTTTCACTTCACGAGGTACACTCTTATATCTGGGCATATTATGATGAATATAAGAACCTAGGCATTGAAATTGAGCCAAACGTTAAGCTGGTAAATGCAACCAACCCCAACATTGAAACTATCAGAATTTCAATTGTGCCCACTCAGCTTTGTCAGGTTAAATCAAACACAGGCTGGGCGGCAGATTTTGGCGTTTTTGAAATAGGCAGAACAGTTAACGGAATGACATCTGACAACCTTTGTGCAGAACGCAAAAAGCTTGCAATCACACTTTTCAGCAAGACAAAGAGCATTGAACAGCAATACATTGAACTTCGTGATATGCTGGCAGTTGTTGCTGACGATATCAAGCACAGGGAGCTGACCTTTACATCGGCTGATGCAAGTCATTCATACGAGCATCCGAAGAATCTTAACACAATCCTTTGCGACGGCAAGGAAATTGGCAGAATGGGTATTGTACACCCCACTGTTTCAAAGAACATTGACAAAAAAGCAAATATTGTTTTTGCAGAAATTGATGTAAAGGATTTCTCAGAAATTGCAAACGCAAGCATCAAATATCAGGAACCTTCACGCTTCCCCGAAATGGAAATTGACGTATCATTTGTATCAGACAAATATGCACCCATCGGTGATGCAATTAAGGCTGCAAACTGCGAACTTATCAAAAATGTATCTGTGGTTGACACATACACCGATGAAAACGGCAAATCAATCACCGTAAGAATGGTATTCTCACACCCCGAAAGAACTCTTACCAAAGAAGAGGCTATGGAGGTTGTTGATTCAATCATTACAAGTCTTGATGCACAGGGAATTCCTATGAAGAAGTAATATTTTTATAAAATTGGTTGACAAAAACTAGTTTTAGAGATATAATAACAATAGAAAAAGGCAGTCCGTTGAACGGCTCGCCAAAATTACGATTAAAAATTAGTCGCTACATTTGACGGTGTGGGCGACTAATTTGCTTTTATATCGAAAATTATCAAAAAGATAATTGTAAAAATCAACATCCTTAACAACATTTTCACCATAAAGCAACCACCCCCTTCCATTATGTAATGGGTTAGGGGCGAGCCGTCCACGGAATGTTCATTCCCGAACTGCCATCGGATTGCTCCGACAAATAATATTATACACCAAAATCATACATCTTTCAAGATATTTTCATAGTGTGCGACATTTTTTGTCGCACTTTTTTTATTTTATTCTATTGTATTTTTTGTAGTTTTGTGATATAATAATTTTTGCGAAACAAACTGAATAAAAAAGAATTGCTTTTTGTAGGATTAATATATCCTTTTTTTGTGGTAGTCCATAGTTAAAGAGTTTTGGCAAAAATGCAAACTCCAAGGCTATGGGCTACTCAAAAAGTATGTTTATTCCGTTTGTTTCGCGACAATCGGAGTTTGCGTTTTTCATGCGGCAACTTCGGTTGTCGCATTTTTTAATTTAGAAAGGAATTTTTACAATGCCAAACTACAAAAAACTCTATTTCCAACTTTTTAACGATGTTACAGATGCAATTGAAGGGCTAAAGCAGGCACAAATCGACGCAGAAGATGCCTACATAGAAGATGATGACAAGGATGAAATTGATACTTCAAAGATAAAAAAATTTAAAGTTTACTCTACCGATAAAGAAGAGGAAAAATAAGAATTGCTCCGCCATTAGGGGATAGCTAAAATTGATTTGGAACACACAAACCGAGCCAAAGCTATGGCTTTGGGTTGCCCGAAGGTGTACTTGTGTACACCGAGCGGCGAGGTTTGTGTGTAGCAAAAAGGCATACAAACAGAAAAATCACATTACAAAATGCGATTTTTTCTTCATTATAAGCATATTTTTATATTGATTTACAGTGTGTACTTTTTAAAAATTATCCCGTCTTTTTGCGGTCCGGACAATTTTAGCAGCCCCTCACAGACATTCATCAATATTTATTATATAGTGGGTGATAATTCTTACTGCATCAAAGAATGCTTCCAAATCAATCATTTCATCGCTCTGGTGTGCGCCGCCGTGACCTGCAGGCATTTCCATAAATGGTGTTTTGCGGTCTTTGCGTGAGGTTTTTGTTCCCACCGAAAAGGCATTTTCAATCTTACGTGCGTATGTGCCGCCGCCAAGACGGATAGCCGATGATTCATACCCTGTAACTGTGTTATAAATCTCTACAAGTTTATCAGGCACGGGGCTGTCATCGGCAATCGAAAATCCCTTCATATTGCTATTCACCGAAATTTCCCAACCCATATCTGCAAAGGCTTTTTCAGCCTTTTTCTCAAATTCTTCGGGGTCAAGCATTGAGCCATAGCGTGTATCAAAACTGAGGCAAATTTTACCTTGACTCATTTTCACCATTCCGCATACCATGGTCAACTTGCCAAACCGTATATCATCGTGTTCAAGACCCATTGTTGTGCCGTAATGACAGCCAAGAATATGATTTATCTGCGTCATAATCTGTCGGTCTGTAGCATTAAGACATTCTGCACCGCTAAGCAATTCTACAATCAGCTTTGCCGCATTTACCGAGCCGTCAGGCTCGCAGGCGTGTTTTGCAAGGCCCTTGGCAGTAAGTATTAATGCACCGCTTTCTTCTGCAAGTGTAAATGCTTCTTTTCCTTCAATTTTTTGTGCAAGCTCTGCCTTTAATTCAGCGGATGCCTTGATGGTTGCCGTTGCCTTATCAAGCACAACATTAAATGCTGCACCGCCGTTAAAATCAATTATATCCACTGCATCCTTTTTGCTTTTTACCCAAAAATGACAGATGCTTTTTTCACCTATGCTGCAAGGAAAATCAGCATCAAGCACCAAAGATACCGAAGGCATAGGCTGTTCGGCGGCAAAGCTTTCGATGTCCGTCATTCCTGTTTCCTCTTCTGACCCTATAAATGCCTGAATACGGCTTTTGATTGGAATATTATACTCCCTTATAATCTCCATTGCACAAAGTGCCGCCATAATTCCCGATTTATTGTCTTCCACCCCTCTGCCGATGAGAGTTCCGTCAATCACAACAGGCTCAAAGGGTTTGGTATAAATCCAGTCATCCCCAACAGGAACAACATCGCTGTGCCCGAAAAGGCCTATAGTTTTTTCGCCCTCGCCGTAATTCGCCAGAGCATAGCCTGAATTCACATAAACCTCGGCATCAAAGCCGTGGTCTGCAAAAAGCTCTGCACAGGCATTAAGAGCATCTGCACATGCCTTGCCAAAGGGAGCACCCTCCTCCGCCTTGCCCTTAATTGCAGGGATTTTTGATATTTCAATCCACTCACGTATTATCCCGTCACGGTTTTTTTCAATCCATTCTTTTATCTGTTTGTCATAGCTTAAATTTATCATTCTTCCACCTCGAAAAGTTTTTGTATTCTATCTGCCTTGGGGCTTGCATTATTATAAACCATATCAAAATATGCGTCTATGGTTTCCTTATACTCGGTTTGGTCGGTATAATTAAAGGTTTCGCCCTTAGAGTTCTTGTATAAGTTAAATGCCGTAATAACAGGTGTTCGCTCCTTCATCACATTCATATACTTATAAAACGGTGATTGTAAAATTCCTGCCGCTTTGATGGTCATCGGCGCCATAAATGGCATTGAAACAGTTTGCGGAAATTCGGTCTGCATATCAAAATTTGACCATATTACATACGGCGTAGACCGTAGTGCAAAGGTTTTTTCCATATCAATTTCATCCAGAAGTCCCGTGGCAAATGAAGGTGCGTGGTCACCCACCATACATATTACGACATCGCGGTCAGACTTTTCAAAATATTCTGTTAATTCCTTAAACGCCTTGTCCGAAAGGCTTATGCAGGACTGAAATTCCGAAATATCATCCGTATAATCGCCAAAATCCTTTGATATCTTTATTATGTCCTCGCTATCCGGGTTTAAATCCCAGTTACCGTGATTTTGTATGCTTAAAAGATACATAAATCTTGGGGCATCTCCCATACTTTCATAGTCAGCAAGCAGCTTTTCATAACAAAATGCATCTGTTGCATAGCTACGTTCGCCGTATTTTTCAATCTCACCAAAATCGTCTCTGAACAAAACACTATCAAAACCAAGCTTTGGATAGACAATTCCACGTGAATAATTAAGCGCCTCGGCAGGATGTGCCCCCCAGGTTGTGTAGCCCTGTGTTTCAAGATAACTTACTATGCTGTTTGCATTTTCAAAATCAAGATAGTTAAACGGAGTGATACCCGGCATAAGCTGAATGGTGTTGCTTGTCAAAAATTCGTATTCGCTTTTATTTGTGCCGCCGCCTGTGCCTGCCACAATCGTTCTTCCCGTCTGTCCATCCGGAAGACTATCAATAAATGGCATTGGTGACTCCTCGCCCGATAAGTCAATTAAGTCACGAAGGTCATAAAAGGTTTCGTTAAGAATAAAAATCACATCAGGTTTGTTGTGCACCGAATCTTCAGTAATTTTAGTCATTACACGCTCTTCAAGAGTTTCTTCATTGTAGCCCTCGGGCATATTAACCATATTAAGTGAATTCTGCAAAACCTCAATTGAGCTTGCGATATAGCCGTATTTATAATATGAATCCTCCCATGACCATACAAATGTTGTACGGGGTTTCAAAGGCTTTGGGGCAAAATATACGCCGTACATAAAAGCCGTTCCTAAAAGAGCAAGACAAATAATCCTTGCCGTTGCAATTTTAAATGACAGTTTTATACTCCGTTCAATACGGCGAAGTCTGATTGTCACAAAAACTAAAACCGCAAAAACAGCAAGTGCTCCTATTACATAAGCACTAAGCGGGAATGAATAATTCCCCACAACATCTAAAGCCGTGCCTGCGTTGTGTATATCCTGAGTGGATATGGGCGAATTGCGGTAAAGTATGGTATAGTAGTTTGCAACTGCCAGCACAAGAGCCGGAACTCCCACCACAACGGATGAAATCCACCAACGCTGAACAAAAATAAACACCGCCGCCATAACAGTAAATACTGTCAGAGTATTTATGCCCGTATACAAAAATCCGTTAAACAATGGATTTTTGTTGCCAAGCTCCAGACAGTAATATATCAAAAATGCATTAAGCAAAGCAAGTAACCATACTTTTGTTCCCTTGTGATTCACATAAAATGTTTTTATCTTAAAAATAGTTTTTTTCACCTATTTCCGCTCCGTTCTTTATTAAATAACTTTTCTTCCGATGCCAAGCTCTTTCAGCAACAGTTTGAACATAACCTCATAACCCTTGTCATTTGGATGCAGCCCGTCGGCAAGAAGAGAATCAACTGAAATATCCTTCAAATCACAGTATTCTAAAAATCGCTGATACATACTGATAAACGGAAATCCGCACTCAATTGATGCCTTCATATAGAGGTCGTTTATGTCATTCATATGAATTATTCTCCAAAAATCCGCTCCGTCTTTTTCATTTTCTGCTGACGCAGGTATATTGGCAACAAAAATTACATCCTTTCCGGCTTCCTTAAACATATTGTATAGTTTAAGAATATTATTATAAAAAATTTCCATATGCTCACGTTTTGTTCGCTTTGGACCATTATCTGTGGGCTGATGACGGTTGTTTGTTCCGATAGTACATATAACAATATCATCATCAATGTCTACAAGCTGCTCAAAATTTTTAATAACAAACTCTATAAGTGTGCCCGAGCATCCGTTGTTGGTTACTATGCAGTCAAATTGCTCCTCCATATATTCTTTAAACAGCTTTGCCCAGCAATAACCATCTTTATTACGAAAAAAACCTTCCACAATAGGCTCACCGTTTTGTGCATAACCGGTTCCGCTATGTCCATGAGTAATGGAATCCCCCAG
>JAZRJT010000068.1:0-2113 GCA_045645905.1 Clostridia bacterium | reverse complement strand
ACAGAGAAAATAAGGTTATCCAGAAACTGACCGATAAAAGTTGATATATAGCACTGTGCAATAAATGCAGCTTTGCCGTCGGGATTTTTGCGGAAGGCTTTGCCGATAAACCAATTTAAAAAGTTGTTTATCAGAGCGGATATCAGAAACGCAACCGTACTGCCCAGCAGAATAAACCACGAGCCGCCCAAAACAGAGTTGAGTGCCGTATAGTCGTTTGCATCGGACGGAATTACAGCGGCGATGTAGAATATAAGGCAGGTCAGCAGATTGATTGACGAAGCGAGCACCGCAATTTTTGTCGATGCCTTCGGGCCGAAATATTTGGTGATGATATCCATACACATAAAAGACAGCCAGGATATCAGAATTCCGCCGTCAAGCGCAATAATCTCGGTCTGAACAAGTGTTTTGTTTGCAAGCAGATTCATACAGATAACGCTTACAACAAACAGCGACACAACCGTTGACGGAATACTCCTGAGCAGAAGTGTTGTTTCTTCACGCTCTTGCCTGATTTTAGTTTTGATATTTGTTTTCATTTTGTCTCCCAAAAATAAAAGCGACTTTACGCAAAACGCAAAGCCGCCATCATTACAATAAATATTTGTGATAAGCAGTCCTGGTTTTGTTTAACGACAGGATGGTACAAACGAACTGTCGGCTTGATAATTATATCACATTCAAATAAAAAAGCAAGAGGGGGTGGAAAAGTGAAGAATGAAAAGGTAAAAAATCCCAAGTCAAACGACTTGGGTGTTTTTTTACAAGTTGCACCGATTTAGATGTCGACATAAAACAATTCGATATATTCTTATTTATAATACCGTGTAACTCGCATCGGATAATTTATTCATTGCTCTCTTATAGTGTTATTTCTCTTTATACGATTCCCATTGCCATTTCTACCAACAACGCAACGACAACGACCAACGCCGAGATGATAAAACCGTGGATCATCGGACGGATACCGGCTTTCTTCATGCTTGAGAAGGATGTGTTCAAACCGATGGCTGCCAATGCACATACCATAAGGAATTTGCTTGCACTCTTGGTGCCGGATACAACAGCGGCAGGAATTGGGAACACGCTTGCTACAATAGACATTGCAAGAAATCCGAGAATAAACCAAGGGAATATCTTTGCAATGCTGAAATTTGCCTTCAGTTCGCTTCCGTTTTTGCTGTTTGCAAGAGCTTCTTTGCGCTTAAGACGGAGCTGCACAAAAGCAAAGGTAATAACGGTAGGAATAATCGCAAGGGTTCTTGTGAGCTTTACCATTGTGGCAAAATCACCTGCGCCTTCTGAGAAGGCATAGCCGGTCGCAACAACGGAAGAAGTATCGTTAACTGCCGTTCCCGCCCAAATACCGAATGCCTGATCGGTCATTCCCATCGCTTGTCCCATAATGGGAAACAATACGATCATTGCCATATCGAACAGAAAAGTAGCAGACATAGCATAAGCTACATCGTTATCGTCTGCATCGATAGTCGGGGCAATAGCGGCAATGGCAGAGCCACCGCAAATACCCGTACCGGCAGAGATAAGGTTGGAGAGCTTCCAATTGAGTCCCAACGCCTTACCGATAAAATAACCACCGCCAAAACAAGTAAGTAAAGTAAATATCATAACAGTAAGGGACATTTTACCTACGTTGAGGATAGTCGTAATATTGAGGGACAAGCCAAGCAGAATAATGGCAAATTTCAAAATCTTCTTGGATGTAAATTTGAGCCCCGATGCAAAGACTTTTGTATTCCTCAAAAAATGATTGAGGACCATACCGATGAACATTGCAATAACGGCAGAGCCAATAAGGTGGATAGGCAGCAGACTTTCAAGCCAGCACGCAAGAAGAGCCACACCTACAGATAATATTATTCCGGGAAAAACTTTTAATACTTTCATAAACGATCTCCTACTTTCACTTACACCTCTTGATTATACTACAGTTTTGTGATAAAATCAAATTATCATTTATTATCAACCGATAACGTGAATTAATTGGAGATTGTTATGTTAGATTACAGAGTACTTACCTTTCTTGCTCTCTATGATGAGATGAATTATCGCAGAACTGCTGAAAAACTGAATATGACTCAGCCGGGTG
>JAZRJT010000067.1:0-8850 GCA_045645905.1 Clostridia bacterium | reverse complement strand
GTTCATATGCCGATACCTATGCACAAGAAAACAGCATTGAGGTTGAATATACAAGTGAAGTAACAAAAGACTATGTCGATAATCAAATTGGTGATATAGAAACCGCCCTCGATAACATTATAACTAAATATGGATTGGGTGCTGATGCTGTATGAGTATAGCTGAAAAATTTGAAGTAATTGCTGATGAAGTGTATGAAAAAGGCAAGGAAACTGAAAATCGCGCGTGGTGGGATTGTGTTACAACCGACAACACAAAAACCACGTATGACCGTTGCTTCTATAATATGGACTTTACTAAAGTAAAAGGTGGTTGGAACCCACCATACACCTTAAAACCTGTCTATGCTGTAAACTTGTGTTCATATACCTCAGGAATAACAAAGGTTACAAAAGAGCAAATTGATTTTGCGGGAAATCGTTCCTGTAATTATGCGTTTAGCAACTGTTACGATTTGGTGGAAATAGAAGAGATAAAAATTAATTCCTCTGATGGAATGTATTTGTTCGCTGAATGTAGAAAACTCGAAACAATCGGCAAGATTATTTTGAAAGATAGCATCTCAAATTCACCTCCATTTATAAACTGTGATTCGCTTAAAAATATTACATTTGAAGGGGTTCTTTCTTCAAGCGTGTCATTTCAATGGAGTCCTTTGTTGACGAATGAAAGTATTGAAAACATAATATCGGTATTGTCCGACTCCTCATCGGGACAGACAATTACATACAACACCGCTGCAAAAACAACATATTATAATGCACATTCAGCTGAATACACAGATGCAGATACGGCGTGGAATGCTTTATGTGCAACAAAGTCAAATTGGAGTATTTCTTTAGTATAGGAGGGGAATCAATGAAAACAATAGTTATTTTACATGCAGATAGCGGCAAGGTGCTTACAGATGGCAAAGTTTACGGAAAGCAAATTAATCTTGCAGAGGGAATGACGGGTGATAGCTTTTACGAGATAACCGAGGCAGAGTACGAGGAACATCTTGCTGAGGAAAAGGCGAGAATGGAAAAGGAAGCGGAAGGTGTTTAACGTGAAAAATCACGTTAAACCTCCGGTGGAATTTATTGCACCGCCGAGTTTTTTTGTGCCCGAGAGGCACAAAACGGCGATGTGCATAATTTCCACTACACGCCTTATCTGCCCACAATGAGATATGCGTGTATTTTTAACTACTATTTGTGGGCAGAAAGGCTATGGAAATTAAAATGACAAATGTAAAAGTGATGATATGCACAGCATTCGGTATAGCAGGCGGTTTTATGGCAAAGCTCTTTGGCGGCTGGACCGAGGATATGATAACTCTTGTAATATTTATGGCAGTTGACTTCCTGATGGGGCTGATTGTTGCAGGGGTCTTTCATAAAAGCAACAAGTCAAAGAATGGTAACCTGAACAGCCGTGCCGGGTGGATTGGTCTTTGCAAAAAGTGTGTTACACTGCTTTTTGTGCTGATAGCTCACAGACTTGATGTATCTTTGGGTACAGATTACATACGCACTGCGGCAATCATAGGCTTTATCGCCAACGAGATGCTTTCAATAGTAGAAAACGCAGGGCTTATGGGTATACCTCTTCCCGAGGTTATAACCAAGGCGATTGAGATTTTAAAGGAAAGAAAGGAGGCTGCATCCTTTGAAAATAATTGATGCAGGCTTTAATTGGAGGGGAAGTCTTTCAAAGCGAAGCAATACAAAATATATTATCTTGCATCACCGTGCGGGATTGGGTGATGTGCAGAGCATTCACACAGGACATCTTGCAAACGGCTGGAGCGGTATAGGGTATCATTTTTATATACGCAAGGACGGAAGTGTCTTCCGTGGAAGACCAATCGGCACAATAGGCGCTCATTGCACGGGATATAATGACAAGAGTATTGGTGTCTGCTTTGAGGGAAATTTTGAAAATGATGTAATGCCCAAGACTCAGCTTAAAGCCGGTCGTGAACTGATTTTGCAGCTTAAAAGCTTGTATCCCAAAGCAGAGATTGGAAAGCATCGAGATTTTCAAAGCACAGCGTGCCCGGGAAGGAACTTCCCATTTGAAGAAATCAAAAAAGGAGAGTGTGAAATGACGGTTGACGAAGCAATAGAAATTATTCAGGCAAAGACAGGAATTGAGGACGAAACAATTGAATTTTTGCTGTGCTATAAGTATGGCGAGGAGCTTGTAGTAAAAATGGCTCAGGCTATTGCCTGATACAACCGAAAATTTCCGCCTGTGTTCATTGACATAAGAATGGTGATGCAGTATAATAATGTCATAGAAAATGGGAGGTGAACACAGGTGGAAAAAATCGATGGTATAATTGAAGATGTAATATACGAAAATCAGTCAAACGGTTATACTGTTTGTGATATTTCTTCCGGTGGGCATCTTTATACTCTGACGGGCTATATGCCGGGCATTTCAGAAGGCGAGCGTATTATGGCGGTTGGCGAGTGGAAAAATCATCCCGAATACGGACAGCAGTTCAGCGTCAGCAGTTTTGAAAGACTTATGCCCGAAACAGAAAGTGAAATTGAACTGTATCTTGGCTCGGGAATTCTGCCGCATATTGGTAAAACTACAGCAAGGCGGATAGTGGAGGCGTTTGGAACTCAGGCACTTGAGGTTATTGAAAAAGAGCCTGAAAGACTTACAAAGATAAAGGGGATTTCACTTGCCAAGGCTCAGGAGATATATAAGCGGTTTGTTGAACAGATTGGTCTTAAAAATATTGTTGTATTTTTTCAACGGTTTGGTGTGTCACCCAATCTTGCAATAAAGGCATACCGTACCTTTGGGGAAAATATAATAAAATTTGCTGAAGAAAACCCGTTTATTCTCAGCGGTATCGACGGCTTTACTTTTAAAATATGCGATAAAATCCGCGAAGAGATGCAGCTCCCTTTGAATTTTGTGCCAAGAGTATGTTCGGGGGTAATAAGTACTCTTCTTAATGCAGGATATCTCAGCGGTCATACATTTTTACCCAAACCAACCCTTATAGCCCAGACAAAGGCGTCTTTGGGAATTGATGCAGGTGAGGCGGAGGATGCTGTGGCACAGCTTTGCCTTAAGGGCGAACTGATTGTGGAAAACCATGAGGAGTTTGACGCCGTGTACCTTAAAACCTTTTATGATGCGGAACGCGGTGTTGCCGCAAGATTGCGTGAAATGAGCGGCTTGATTTTTGAGACCAACCGCCGTGAAACAGAAGAACTGATTAAAAGGGCAGAGGAAGAGAGTGGTATTGTTCTTGCAGATAATCAAAGAGATGCGGTTTTTGCCTGCTTTGAAAATTCTGCTATGGTCATCACCGGCGGCCCTGGTACGGGAAAAACCACAATAATTAATACAATAATCAATATAATGATGCGTCAGGGTAAGCGGATTGCACTGGCGGCACCTACCGGAAGAGCGGCAAAGAGAATGACCGAGGTCTGCGGGATGGAGGCAAAAACCATTCACAGACTGCTTGAAAATATGCCCTCCGAGGGCGGAAGAGTGTGCTTTGGCAGAAACGAAAAGAATAAGCTTGAATGTGACATTTTGATTGTTGACGAAATGTCAATGGTTGATGTTTTGCTGATGCACAGCCTTTTACTTGCCTTGCCTCAAAATGCACGGTTGATAATGGTTGGCGACTGCGACCAGCTTCCTGCAGTTGGTGCAGGCAACGTGCTTAAAGATATTATCGAAAGCGAATCTTTAGAGTGTGTCAAGCTTACCGAAATTTTCAGGCAGGCAAAGGAGAGTATGATTGTTGTCAATGCTCACAGAATAAATCGTGGAGAGATGCCGTTTTGCAACGACCCAGACAATGATTTCTTTATGCTGAAATGTTCTGATCCGGACAAGCTTTGCGAGACCATTGCAGACCTTTGTGAAAGGAGAATTCCTAAAACATACGGAGTTGACAGTATTTCACAAATTCAGGTGCTTACCCCTACACGAAAGTCGCATATAGGTGTACAAAATCTTAATGAAATTCTGCAAAGACGGCTTAATCCAAAACAGATGCGGATTTCCGAAAAGACGGTGGGCAGTTATACCTTCCGTGTGGGCGACAAGGTTATGCAGAACAAAAACAATTATAATTTAGAGTGGACCCGCCTGTCTGATTTGGAAAAAGGTCAGGGCGTATTCAACGGCGATGTTGGTTTTGTGACGGATATAAATGTTCCTAAACAAACACTGACGGTTCTGTTTGATGACCGCAAGGTGATTTATGATTTTATGGGTCTTGACGAGCTGGAGCTTGCTTATGCGGTGACAGTTCATAAAAGTCAGGGTAGCGAGTTTGATGTTGTGATAATGCCGGTGTTTGACACACACCGACTTCTGATGACTCGCAATCTGCTGTACACAGCCATAACCCGTGCCAAAAGATTGGTTATACTTGTTGGCAAGGAAGAAATACTTAAACAGTTTGTTGATAACAACAATGTTTTAATGCGTTTTTCGGGATTAAAGGATAAGTTAATAATAAGATAAAAGGGTGCTTGACAGCACCCTTTTGGATTATAGATAACATCTTATTTCTGCCGCCAAATCATCTTCAAGCTTGATTAAGCGTTTGGTGATGTCTTTTGCATCTTCTGATGCGGCTTCGTATTGGTTAAGATATTTGTTGAGGGATTTTGTTCCCATATCGCAACCGTCGGTAATCAGGTCGGCAATCTTTTCATCGGTTTCGTCAACGGCAAGCATCATATTTGTTTTCAGCCATGACATACCCTGTGCCATAATGTTGGGCTCTTTGCCGCATTCGTCACATTCGTTGAGTATAGAATGTGTTTCGCTGCCAAGCTTCTGGTGTGCTTCCTTTGAGTTTATAAGAATTTTCTTGAATTTTTCGTCCTTTACCCTGTCAAGAACTTCGTCAATTGAATTTACACCCATTTTAATTCCGGCATTACATTCCTTTAAAAGCTCAACAGTATCGTGATTTATCATTTTTATCACCCTTTCTTTTTTAAATTATTATACCCTTTTGTATATAAAAAATTCAAAATTTGTGCATACTGTTAAAAATTGAATTTTTCAGGAGGAAACGAAATGAAGGACTATATTGCCATTGAAGGAATTGTTGCACGCGAAATTTTAGACTCCCGCGGAAACCCGACCGTTGAGGCCGAGGTGTATGTTGAGGGCGATTATGTTGGACGTGCGGCGGTGCCTTCGGGTGCGTCAACCGGTGCCTTTGAGGCGTATGAACTGAGGGACGGCGATAAAGAGAGATATATGGGTCAGGGCGTTTTGAAGGCGGTAAAAAATATCAATAATGAAATTGCTGATGAGCTTTTGGGGTTTAACGTGCTTGACCAGATTGATATTGATAAAATGCTGATAAAGCTTGACGGAACACCAAATAAGTCACGTCTTGGTGCAAATGCCTGTCTTGCGGTGTCACTTGCGTGTGCCAAGGCAGCAGCGGCAGCTTTGGGGCTTAGCCTATACAGCTATATCGGCGGGGTTGGTGCCCGTGTGATGCCCGTGCCTATGATGAATATTATAAATGGCGGCAAGCACGCCGACAATTCAATCAGTTGTCAGGAATTTATGATTATGCCTGTTGGTGCAAAATCCTTTCGTCAGGCACTTCAATGGTGTGCCGAGGTATTCCATACCCTAAAAAAACTGTTAAAGGAAAAGGGTTATTCAACAGCTGTGGGTGACGAAGGGGGTTTTGCCCCGAATCTTGAGTCCGATGAAGATGCCGTAAAACTGATTGTTTATGCAATAGAGCGAGCAGGGTTTAAACCGTTTGATGACTTCAGAATTGCCCTAGACCCTGCATCAACCGAGATGTACGAGGAGGCAAAGAAAAAGGGTGAGGCGGGCAAGTATTATTTCTGGAAAACCGATAAAATGTTGTCACGTGAAGAAATGGTGGATTTCTGGGCAGACTGGGCAGGCAAGTATCCTATAATTTCAATTGAAGACCCAATGGCGGAAGAGGATTGGGAGGGCTGGGATATGCTGACCAAACGTCTTGGCGACAAGGTTCAGCTTGTTGGTGATGATTTGTTTGTTACCAATACCGAGCGTCTTAAAAAGGGTATCAGCTTGGATGTGGCAAATTCTATTCTGATAAAGGTAAACCAGATAGGTACACTCACCGAAACGCTTGATGCGATTGAAACTGCCAACCGTGCAGGATATACTGCGGTAACCTCTCATCGCAGCGGTGAGACAGAAGATACAACCATAGCAGACATTGCCGTGGCAACAAACTCGGGGCAGATAAAGACGGGCGCACCCTCACGTACCGACCGTACGGCAAAATACAATCGACTGCTTAGAATTGAAGAAGAGCTTGGCGACGCGGCTGTTTATCCCGGTATGGACGCGTGGTTTAATCTTAGATAAAAAGTCTCATAATTAAATAAAATCCAACAGTTTTTTGAGTTTTTTGCGAAAAGATTTTTTACAAAAATTTCCAGACGCTATTCTTTCGACAATTATCTGTGTATTGTGTGTGTATACTGAAAAAAATACGACGGATTACAAAGGAGAAAGAGATTATGTCGGAATTACAGATTTCCCGGGGCAGCACATCCAAATCGGTTAAGGCAAAGACTCCGAGGCTTGATTTAAAATTTACCAAGAATGGCTGGCTGATGAAAATTATAGGCTTTTTTGTGGCGATGGCTATGCCGTATGCGGGTATCACTCCGTTTGGAATGTCTTTTTTAGCACAGGAGCGAAAGATATCTCTTGGAGCGGTTGGGTCATTTATTGCTGTCAGTCTTGGTGCGGTTGCTGTTTGTGACCGTCTGGGTGCGGCAAAATATGTAAGCGCAGGGATTATATATTTATCGGTGCTGTTTGTGCTTGAACGTGGCGTGCAGATGAACGATTTGACGGCAGGACTTGCGGCAGGCGGAGCGGTGTTCCTTGCGGGACTTGTTACACTTTTTTGGGAAGGTTTTACGTTTTCACAGTTTTTACTGCTTGCTTGCGAGACAGTGGCTGTGGTGGCGGGTGCTCTTGTTTTTGAAAAAAGCGGCAAACTGCTTCGAATGGGTAAATTCCTTCCCGAAAAGCTTGGGAGCGAGGAAAAACTGAGTCTTGGCGCGGTGCTGGCAATTGCCATACTCAGCCTTCAGGATATTTATATAGGGGCTGAATTTTCGGTAATGAATACTGTGGCAGCGGTTGCGTTGCTTACGGTTGCCGCAGGTTGCGGAATGGGTTATTCCACAGGTGCGGGAGTTATACTTGGATTGGTGTGCGGTATCGGCAGTGATTACTTTATGCCAATTATGGGGGCTTTCAGCTTTTGCGGATTTCTGTCGGGAATTTTTTCGCGATTTGGCAAGGGCGGTGTCATTGCGGGTGTCATTCTTGCCAATGCGATGTTGGTTGTATACACCGACGGAGCAATGGAATCGGTGCTGACCCTTTATGAAATTATGGCGGCATCGGTGGTGTTTGCTTTTGTAAAACCCCAGATAATTGGTGTTGTCGGCGAAATAATCTGTCTTGACGCGGCTGAAAAGGCAGGGATAATGAAAATGAAGGAAAACCTGAGGCAAAGGCTTAAGGCGGTGGCTGAATCATTTGAGACAATGGCAAAAACAATTAATCGTCAGGTTAAGGATGCCAGAAATCAGGAAAATCGGGCAGACCTTGCTACCTTTTTTGATATGGCGGCAGACAAGATATGCAAAAAGTGCAAAAAGACGGATGTATGCTGGAACAAAGATTTTGATGCTACCTACAAGTCACTTTTCGGGCTTATGAAGAAAATGAATGAAAAAGGTCAGCTTTCCCCTGATGATGCGGATGAGGATTTTCAAAAGCGGTGTCATCAGCTTCCGCACCTTGTGGCAGAGCTTAATCATCAGCTTGACATTTATCAGGTTAAGCAGGAGTGGCTGAAAACTCTGGAGGAAAAACGCAAAGCTGTTGGACAGCAATTATCGGATGTTTCTGAAATCCTGGGCGGAATTTCAGATGAGATTAAAAGTGATATTGGTATGTGCAGTATAGCATCAGGTGAGCCTGAGGAGAAATTCAAGGTTGAGGCGGATTTTGCCGAGTGTGCCGCCTCGGGCGAAAACGGAGACAGCTATCGTTTTGCGCATATCGGCAAGGGCAAGTATGTAATTGCTCTCAGCGACGGAATGGGTACCGGTAGCAGTGCCGCACGTGAAAGCCGTGCTATGCTTGAACTGCTTGAAAGCTTTCTGTATGCAGGATTTGAAACAGCCGTGGCGGTGAAGTTTATTAATTCGGTAATGTTGCTTAAATCAGATGCCGAAGGTTTTGTGACAATGGATTTATGCATAATTGACCTGTGTACAGGTCAGGCTGAATTTATAAAAACCGGTGCCGAGCCAAGCTTTATTATGCGAGGCACGGGTGTTGAGACGGTAAAGGCTGCGTCGCTTCCGGTTGGGATTATTGCAGGCATTGATGCCGACAGTACCTACCGAAATATGAAGGATGGTGATGTGATAGTTATGGTAACCGACGGAATTGAAAACCGGGATAGCGGAAGTATGTGGGTTGGTGACTTTATTGAAAATACAGTTATCAATGATACAGATGGCGGTCTGGCAGACAAAATACTAAATCATGCCATCCAGCAAAACAACGGCGAGGTCAGGGATGATATGACTGTGTTGTCGGTTAAGCTGAAGGCAGTGTCTTAACATAACATTTAAACATGAAAAAACCGTTTTCTTTTCGAAAACGGTTCAGACCGCTGACAAAGTCAAAGTCAGCGGTCAATTTTTTTGCAAAAAACCTTTAAAAAGTAAGCAAAATATGGTATAATAAAAGCATAGAAAAACCTTTAGAAATGGGGCTTTGAGATGCTTTTAGAAGGAACAAACA
>JAZRJT010000066.1:0-4229 GCA_045645905.1 Clostridia bacterium | reverse complement strand
GACGGAAAATGTTCATACACAATCAACAACCTTCAGCATTCAAATACATCTTATTATGTAATAGAATCTTATGCAAAAAATGGTAAAAAGAGTGTTGCTTCGCAAACAATTTCTGTTACAACAATGCCCGAAGGCTTTGCAGTTGTAATGTCGGTTGAGGGCATCGAAAATGTGATTTACAGAGATGGCAAAAACCTCTCTGCAAAATTAAATATCGACGGGAACCAAAGCTATGACACATTCTATCAGTGGCAGGTATCTGATGGTAATGAATGGATTGACCTTGACGGAAAAAACGCAAAAACCATGAACTTCAAGATTTCAACATTGGACAATAACAAAAAAGTTCGTTGCGCAGTTACTATGTTTATCGGTTCTCGTGCTTATAAGATTTATTCTGCTCCGAGTACCTTGCATTGTACTAACTCTTACAACGGTTACAGAGTTGATTGGGCTGATGATGGAAAATCAGTAACAATTACAGCTGAAGAAGGTGCTACACCTGCTAATATTTACTTAAAAGCAGAAAATGCAAACGGAATTTCAAAAATTATGTATGAACCTTCATCAGCAAATGGGGTTACATTTAATACATCGGATGTAGCAAGTGATGATATGAGAATTTACATATGGGAAAATAATTTAGCTCCTGTTACTTATCCGTTTGTAAGATAAATTTAAACAGGGAAAGAAGGAGAGAAAATGAAAAAATTTTTAAGTATTCTTTTGTGTTTGAGTATGCTTGTAAGCGTCTTTTGTGTATCGGCATCTGCTAAATCGCCTGTAAACATTTTTAATGTTACGGTTGAAGTACCGCAAGTCGGCAACAAACCCGATTACAACGCATATGTTCCATCAACTGCCAGTACAAAGGTTGTTAATGTGGAATGGAAAGGCGAATTAGATGCAAACGGTTGCTTTAAAAGCGGCACGGAGTATACTGTTTATGTTACCGTGAAGCTCAAGGATGAACACAAGGACACCAAGTATATCAAGTATGTTAAGGACACTGTAAAGGTAAACGGCAAGATTGCAAAGCTTAAAGATATTTCGGCAGACACCACACAAGCGGTTGTTTACTATACTTTCAAGACCGAGGAAGAAATTCCGCAGTTTTCTGAAGTGCCCGAAACTGTAACGCAACAATCCGATACAACTGTAGAAAATCCCGTAACCTCGGCGAATGTAATCAAAGAGGCACATATTACCATTACACCTCCTGAAATTGGTAAAGCACCTACACAGACCGGAACAGTTACCGGTGCATCGGGTGTTACAGTGGCGAAAATTCAATGGGATGGCGAATTCGACGAAGACGGCTTTTTTGCAGATCACAAGGACTATGTTGCCTATATCGTATTGAAGGCAGATGACTCGGCAGGCGTTTTTAACGCAAAAAATTCCGATAACACATTCACGGTAAACGGCGATCCGGTAATAATTCAGACAGAAGATTCCTCAAAAGACTCCAAAGCGGCTGTGATACAGTTTGTTGTACGAACCGAGCAAGTTAAAGGCTCATCAACCTACGGAAAAGCAACACCCGTAGAGATGATTTCCATTGAGAACCTGCGTGAACCGGTTGTGGGCGAAAAGCCCGACTACGGAGCTAAAACACCAAACAGTGCAAGTACCTATGTCACAAGCGTAAAATGGGAAGGCACTTTTGATGAAAACGGTTGTTTCAAATACGGTGAAACATATAAATTCATTGCCGATGTTGCTGTAAAGCCGAGCCTCAATATGTTTATTGATGACTGGTATAAATATAACTTTATGGTAAACGGTAAGCAGGCAGGATTTTCATATAAGGGTGAATCTGATACCGAAGGAACGATATATTTTACCTTTGCAAATGTGGGTATGCCTCATCAGAATCACTGTTTCTGTGGCGGAAATATTCTTCTTGGAGAACACAAAAGCCATTCAGCGCAGAGCTTTCAGCCTTGGGACGGTAAGAGTAAAATTTCATATACCAACAATAAAGCATTTGTGTATCTGACAGGAGATGTAAAAAGAAGCGAAACCTTAAATGTTCCCGGTAATAAAGAGCTTACAATCTGTCTTAATGGCTACAAAATTCAAAAAACAGCTATTGATGACCCACAGGGCAATCGTGTAATTAACATAAATTCAGGCGGCAAGCTCCGTCTTTGCGACTGCTCCGCAATGCAGACAGGTGTAATAACGGGTGGTTCAAACCAAATGGGCGGAGGTATCCATAACGGCGGTACTTTGGTTATGTACGGCGGAAAGCTTAGGAATAACAGTGCTGCCTATGGTGGCGGACTTTGGAACAACTACAATTTCTATATGTACGGCGGTGAAATCTGCTACAACGATGCTACCTACGGCGGCGGTCTCTGGAACGCAAACAGCGGTGATGCACAAATGATTATCTATGGCGGAAGAATATATCACAACAAAGCAACATATGGTGCAGGTGTATGGAATAATGATAACGGTAATATAGAAATGCAGGGCGGTGAAATTTCAGAAAATGTTGCCGGCAAATGCGGCGGTGGTGTATGGAATCAGGGTAAAAATTTCTATATGACAGGCGGAAACATAATTAGAAACTTTGCTCAGCACGGTGCAGGTGTATGGACACAAAGCACCTTTACAATGACAGGCGGACTTATTAGTCTTAATGAAGCAATTGACCCTGGCTATGTAGGTCTTAACCTTACAACAGAGGCACAAGCTAACGGTGGCGGTGTATGGGTAAATGACAAGTCTATCTTCCAGATGAAGGGCGGCCAGATTTCACTCAACAAGGCTGACCTTGCCGGTGGCGGTGTGTATATGCAGTATGACTCGGAATTTGTAATGCAAGGCGGTACCATTGCAGGAAACAAAGCGCAGCTCGGCGGCGGTGTATATGTCCAGAGAGAAAATACACCTGCAAGATTCCGTATGAGTGGCAACGCTGAAATAGTTGATAATCTTGGCGTTGTTGCAGGTGGTGGAATGTATATCAAGGGTATTTTTGAAACAACAGGCGGTACAGTTTCGAATAATTTCTCTGATTCGGAATTTTATGATATGGCAATCGATGCTGCCGGAGAAGTGCGTGAAGGTACAACACTTCCAACAGAGTTTATAGATGTTGCGGCGGATGCGTATTTTTATCAGCCAGTTTTATGGGCACTCGAAAAGAAGGTTACAAACGGCACAAGCGAAATAACCTTCTCGCCTGATGATAAGTGCAGTACAGCACAAATTCTTACGTTCCTTTGGCGTGCGGCAGGAAGCCCCATATTGAAAGAGAATGAAGTAATTAAATTTGCAGATGTAAGAGGCACGGATTACTTCTATATGGCTGCACAGTGGGCAAAGAAAAACGGAATGGTAGAACATTATGCACTTTATCCGAACAAGTCTTGTAATCGTATGATGTCGGTATATTATATCTGGTGTGCGGCAGGAAAACCTGCTTGCAGTGCATCTTTGAAATTCACCGACCTTAATAAGCCGGAGCACGAAAACTACAAAGAAGCTATCGCTTGGGCGGTTGAACAAGGTATCACAAACGGAACATCAGATACAACCTTCAGCCCCGGAAGTACCTGTACCCGTGGTCAGATTGTGACTTTCCTTTGGAGAGCTGCACAAAAAGGCTTAATATAATTTAAGGGTAATTATTTGCGAATAATTTTGGAGGAAAAATATTATGAAAAAGATTTTTGCACTTTTACTTATGGTGGTTATGCCAGTTACACTTCTTGCAGGATGCGGTACTGATCCTGTTTATGAAGATCTTGCAAACTACCTGAATGTTGAAATGGTTGAAGTTAATGCTGATTATGAAAAGCTTACTGCAGAGGTTGGAACCTGGGAAACACTTGAAGATGATAATGCTATCAAGAAAAGCATTGAGGATACTCTTCTTCCTCTTGTAAACGGTTCTCTTGAAAAGCTTACAGAAATCAATCCTGCAACAGAAGAAGTTAAGGAAATCAAAGATAAGTATGTTAAGATGATGGAAGCTTACAAGGCATCATTTGAAATTCTTGCCGAAGGTTGCGAAACTCAGGATGAAGCAACAATCAATGCAGGTAACGAAAAGCTCGAAGAAGCTCTTGAACTTCTTGACGAATATAACAAAGCATTAGAAGAGCTTGCAAAAGAACACGGCTCAGAAATTGAGTATTAATAGCAGAACAGTGTATTGAGAAAAAGTTGAATGCAAAAAACTACAAAGGCACTCCAAACGGAGTGCCTTTGGC
>JAZRJT010000065.1:0-4632 GCA_045645905.1 Clostridia bacterium | reverse complement strand
GCATTTGCCTTTGCATTTCTTCTTGCCGCACGGCGAGCCGCACGCCGAGCTGCACGGCGGTCAGCTAAGAATTTTTCAATAACACTCTTTTTGTTTGCCTTTTCGGTTTCCCTGATTGTGTCATGAAGTTTTCTTACCTGTTCGTCAGATGTAATAGTATACTTAAAGTCAAAATTCTTAAACTTTTCATCTTCTGTTGCACTTTGAGTCAAAGTTTTACAATAAGGGCACTTCTTTATACCCTCATAAATATCTGCTCCGCATTCCAAACATTTCATCAGATTTTCCTCCGTTTTCTTATACTATCTAAAACGATTAAACCGTTCTGATATCAATACCTTTCTATATCATTTCAATAAACACCAGATACATCAGCGGTATTGTAATCAGCGAAAGTGTAGTCGAAATCATTGTCATTGATGCACCTGTCTGAGTTTCTCCTCCGTAGGCTGCAGGATAAACTATAGTGTTAAGACCAAGCGGTGTTGCAAAACAAATCAATGCAAGAGTCCTGATTTCATCGTTTACACCAAACAGCTTGAGTACTATCATTATAACAGCAGGTATAATAACCAGTCGCAACAACGAAGCTAAATATACCTTTTTATTAAACAAAAGCTTTTTCAAATCATATCCGCCGATTACAAATCCGGCAAGCAACATCGCAACAGGGCCCTGGCACTTTCCTGCATTATCAAAAGCAGTAATCATAAAATCAGGAATATATTTTCTCAGTCCGGCAAGGCCGATAATTATACCTGCAGCCAGTGCAAGTATAGGAGGTGTTAAAAGCCCCTTCTTCAGATTTGCCGCAATTCCTGCATTCTGGTCTTTAGGAATAAGTATGTATAATCCCCAACCGTTGCACAAAATTGAGATTAACATACAAAACATAGAGTATTTGTAAAACATATCGGTTCCCCATACTCCAAGGATAATAAAATTCCCCATAAATCCGTAATTACCAAAAGTCATCGCATATTTGTAAATATTTCTTTGATATGCTTTCTCTGGAGATTGAGAAGATTTTCTTACAAACATCGCAGACAAAGGATAAGCTAATACAATTGCCGCAATTACAATTGCCAGACCATATAATATCAGCGTATAATTCTCGGCAAAGGTCTTAACAGTACACTTGGTAATCATAGTAAAAAGCGAAAGTGCAGGCGTGAAAATATACGTTTCCATCCTTGCCATCATTGTATCTGCATTATCGGATAATATCATCTTTTTTCTCAGGAAAAATCCAGCAAGAATAAAGATAAACATCATTAGCATTTGTTGAAGTGTAAGAAAAAATATTTCCATATAAAGCTCCTTGTCTGTCTAAATCAATCTTAACAATTTATTATAACATAATATTTTTCAAAAAACAACAAATTATTAAAATTTTCAGCAAAATACTCACTGTTGTTCTTTAATCTGTTGCAATATTTTCAAATCAGCCTTATCAAGGTTTGCCTTTGATAGCATTCCCCGACGTTTTCGATAAGTAGTTTCAATAGCAGCTTGACGCTTCCATTCCTGTATAAGCTTATGATTTCCGTTCATAAGGACTTCGGGCACCGATTTTCCGTGCCACTCTGCCGGACGGGTATACTGCGGGTATTCCAAAAGTCCCGAAAAATGTGATTCGTCCGCAAAAGCTTCCTCGCAGGCAAGCACACCCGGAATCATCCGTGCCGTTGCGTCAACCACCGCCATAGCGGCAATCTCGCCGCCTGTCAGCACAAAATCACCCATTGAAATTTCTGCGTCCACGATTTCATCAAGAATTCTCTGGTCAACCCCCTCGTAATGACCGCAAAGAATCACTATATGTTTTTTCCTTGCCAGTCTTTTGGCGGTTGACTGCCTGAAGGTTTTGCCCTGTGGTGACATATAAATAGTCAAAGGCTTATAATCAAGACCTTCGCAAACACTCATATACGCAAGGTAAATGGGTTCTGCCTGCATAACCATTCCCTGACCGCCGCCGTAAGGGTAGTCGTCAACCTGTCTGTGCTTGTTAAAGGCAAAATCCCTTATCTGCACACAGTTAATTTCTAAAATGCCATTCTCCACCGCTCTGCCGATTATGGAATTATTTAAAACCGCATCAAACATCTCAGGGAACAATGTTAAAATATCAACTTGTAATTCAGCCATATTAATTTCCATAGCCTTTCTGCCTACAAATAGCAATTAAAAATATACACACATCTTATCGCGGGCAGATAAGGCGTGTAGTGGAAATTATGCACATCGCCGTTTTGTGCCTCTCGGGCACAAAAACTCGGCGGTGCAATAAAATCCACCGGAGGTTTAACGTGATTTTTCACGTTAATCAATCAATCCTTTTAAAGGCTTAACAACAATCTTCTTTTCATCTATGTCAACAGATAAAACAACCTCGTCAATTACAGGAATTAACACCTGATTGCCATTGCTATCCTTAACAACATATACATCGTTGCTGCCCGTCTTGATTATATCGCAAATTTCACCTAATTCCCTATCCTCGTCTGTTGTAACACTACATCCAAGAAGGTCACAGATATAGTACGTCCCCTCGGGAAGCTCACCCAGTTCCTCACGTGGAACAGTCAGCACCTTATTCCGGTATTTTTCGGCATCGTCGATATTGTCTATACCCGCAAGTTTTAACAGAACCATATTCTTTTGCATTCTGGATTTTTCAATATCATATTCTTTGCCATCTATAATAACATACGCCAGCTCGTCAAAAATTTCGGGGTCATCGCACCAAGGCATAACCTTAAGGTCACCCCGAAGACCGTGGGTATTCACTATTTGTCCTATTTCAAGATTATTTTGCATATCAAATTCCTCAATCAAAAACTTAGCCTCAATAGCTATCCGTAAAAGCAAGCAAAGACTGTACCGATTACGATACAGTCTGCTACTCATTTAATGTTATACAATATCAACCGTAACTTTTTTGTTTTCGTGGCTTGCAGCCGCCTTTACAACAGTACGGATAGCCATAGCTATTCTGCCCTGCTTGCCGATAACCTTACCCATATCGCCTTCAGCAACGTGCAAGGTCAAAACAACCGAGTTTTCCTGAACATTTTCCTCAATCGAAACTGCATCAGGTTCTGAAACCATTGATTTTGCAATAAATTCCAAAAGCTCTTTCATTTCTTTTCCTCCAAAATCCGGGTTCACCTATTTTACATACGAAAATATATTCACTCTTAGGGTGAGTGAAGTTGGGAGGCTATGCCCTGCAACTGCAGGGTCGCAGAATTTAAAGCAAGCAAATTTTTCGTCAGACAAGGCGAAAGCGGAGTAAAGGCTTTGTGCCTTTATGAGCATTTCAACACAGTATGAAGGACAATTTGTTGCTTTAAATCATATGCCGAACAATTTCTCTCTCCCGAAAATTAGATGATTCCCTTTTCTTTAAGAAGACGCTTAACTGTATCTGTGGGCTGAGCACCGTTGCCAATCCACTTTGCAACCTTTTCAGCATCGAAGTTAACTGCTGCAGGCTTTGTCATAGGATTGTATGTTCCTACCTGTTCGATAAATCTGCCGTCTCTGGGGTATCTTGAATCTGCTACTACAACTCTGTAGAAAGGAGCCTTCTTAGAACCCATTCTTCTTAAACGAATTTTTACTGCCATAATAAATTACCTCCAAAAAAGTATATATAAATTTAATAATTTTCTTTTGTTAGAATGGAAATTTCATCTTTCCCATCTTGCCCATACGTTTCATTTGCTTTTCAAACTTGCCACCGGACATCATTTTCATCATTTTTTGCATTTGTTCAAACTGCTTGACAAGTGCATTCACCTCGGCAACTGTGGTTCCGCTGCCCTTGGCAATTCTCTCACGGCGTTTAGGAATAAGCTTGTCGCGGTTTTCCCGCTCGCCCTTTGTCATTGACTTTATTATAGCCTCGGTATGAAGCATCTTTTTCTCGTCAATCTGCACATCCTTAAGCTGTGCAGTGTTCATACCGGGAATCATCCCTAAAAGCTGATCCAGGGGTCCCATTTTTTTCATCTGTTCCATCTGATCAAGAAAATCGCTGTAAGTAAAGGTGTTGCTGCGCATTTTCTGCTCCAGCTCCATTGCCTTTTTTTCATCAAGTGCCTGTTCTGCCTTTTCGATAAGACTGAGCATATCGCCCATACCCAAAATTCTTGACGCCATTCGTTGAGGATGGAAAACTTCAAGGTCGGTAAGCTTTTCGCCCATACCGCAGAACTTAATTGGCTTATTTGTGACCGCACGAACCGAAATCGCTGCACCACCACGAGTATCGCCATCAAGCTTGGTAAGCACAACGCCATCAATCTCCAAATCATTGTTAAAGGCTTCGGCAACATTCACCGCATCCTGACCTGTCATTGCATCAACCACCAGAAGAATTTCTGTGGGGTTAATCTTTGACTTGATGTTCTTAAGCTCCGCCATCAGCTCTTCGTCAATATGAAGACGACCCGCCGTATCGACAATTAGAATGTCGTTTGAATGAAGCCTTGCGTGCTGCAGCGCCTTTTCGGCAATCTCAACAGGGTTGGTGTTTCCTTCAATTGCAAAAACCGGAAGGTCAAGCTGAGCACCCACAACCTGAAGCTGCTTAACTGCCGCCGGACGATAAACGTCGCAAGC
>JAZRJT010000064.1:0-18188 GCA_045645905.1 Clostridia bacterium | reverse complement strand
ATTAAAGCTGCCGCCTTGACAGCCACAACCGTCGGCGAACTTACTGACCTGATAAAAACCAAGCGATATACCCTCAGCAGAATCCGGCGAATTATCCTTTCTGCGTACCTTGGAATAACTAATGAACATCGCAGCGTGAATATTCCTTATATAAAAATTCTTGCCCACAACGAAAAAGGACAGGAGCTTGTTTCCAAAATAAAAAAGACTGCAGCAGTGCCGATAGTAAGAAATACATCACAGATAAACAAACTTAAAAACCCCAAAATCAAAGACTTTTGGGAAAGAGAGCGCATCTTTGATAAATTGTATGAACTATTTAAAATATAGTAAAAAATATCCGTTCCAAATGGAACGGATATTTTAATAAACATAAGTTATTTACGTTAATTACTCAATGATTTCTGTAACAACGCCTGAACCAACTGTACGTCCACCTTCACGGATAGCGAAACGGAGACCTTCTTCAACAGCGATTGTTGTTGTAAGTTCAACAGTCATTGTAACGTTATCACCAGGCATACACATTTCTGTACCTTCAGGAAGGTTAACTACACCAGTAACGTCAGTTGTTCTGAAATAGAACTGGGGTCTGTAGTTTGTGAAGAAAGGAGTATGACGTCCGCCTTCTTCCTTGGTCAGAACGTAAACTTCACCCTTAAACTTTGTGTGGGGGTTGATTGTACCGGGCTTTGCAAGAACCTGTCCTCTTTCGATTTCGTTTCTCTGAACACCACGGAGAAGAGCACCGATGTTATCACCAGCTTCAGCTGAATCAAGAAGCTTTCTGAACATTTCGATACCTGTAACAACAACTTTTCTTGATTCTTCAGCAAGACCAACGATTTCAACTTCGTCAGAAAGGTTAAGAGTACCTCTTTCAACTCTACCTGTAGCAACTGTACCACGGCCTGTGATTGAGAATACGTCCTCAACGGGCATAAGGAAGGGAAGGTCGCTCTTTCTTTCAGGTGTAGGAATGTATGCGTCAACTGCATCCATAAGTTCCTTAATGCAAGCATATTCAGGAGCTGAAGGATCTGTTGATGCAGATTCAAGAACTGCAAGACCTGAACCCTTAACGATCGGGATTTCATCACCGGGGAATTCATATTCTGAAAGAAGGTCACGGATTTCCATTTCAACGAGTTCGAGAAGTTCGGGATCGTCAACCTGGTCAACCTTGTTCATGAAAACAACAATCTTAGGAACACCAACCTGACGTGAAAGAAGGATGTGCTCTCTTGTCTGAGGCATAGGACCGTCAGCAGAAGAAACAACGAGGATAGCACCATCCATCTGAGCAGCACCAGTAATCATATTCTTAACGTAGTCGGCATGTCCGGGGCAGTCAACGTGTGCATAGTGACGTGCTTCTGTTTCGTACTCAACGTGAGCTGTAGAGATTGTAATACCTCTTTCTCTTTCCTCAGGAGCTTTATCGATCATATCGTAAGCTTCGAACTGAGCCTTACCATCAAGAGCAAGCACCTTTGTGATTGCAGCAGTAAGAGTTGTTTTACCATGGTCAACGTGGCCGATAGTACCAATGTTAACATGGGGTTTAGTTCTTTCATATTTAGCTTTTGCCATTTTTATTTCCTCCTAACTTGGATATAAGTTAATTAATTTACTAATTATTTTACTACAAAAGTGAACAATTTTCAATAGCTTTTCCAAAAAAAGTTTGAAAAAAGTGTACAATTACTCACTCTTTGCTCTGTCACTGATAATCTTATCCTGAACAGACTTCGGAACTTCGCTGTAGTGTGAAGGTTCCATTGAATACTGACCACGTCCCTGTGTACCACTACGAAGAACGGTTGCATAACCGAACATCTCAGAGAGAGGAACATCTGCAGTAACCTGTGTAACGCCGCCTGATCTAGATTCCTGGCACTTAATCATACCACGTCTAGAGCTCAGGTCACCGATAACAAAACCGAGGTAGTCATCAGGTGTAATTACGTTAACAAGCATAATAGGTTCTTTAAGAACAGGATCTGACTTTCTCATAGCGTCCTTGAATGCCATAGATGCAGCAATCTTAAATGCCATTTCAGAAGAGTCGACTTCATGGTAAGAACCATCATGAAGTGTAGCCTTAAGGTCAACTACGTTGTAGCCTGCAAGAACACCATTGAGCATAGCACTCTGGATACCGGCGTCAACAGCAGGAATGTATTCCTTCGGAATAGCACCGCCGACAACCTTGTTTTCAAATATATATCCTTCGCCTTCTTCAAGGGGCTCGAACTTAACAAGTACGTGACCGTACTGACCCTTACCACCTGACTGACGAGCATACTTATGCTCAACGTCAACGGGCTTGCGGAATGCTTCACGGTAAGATACCTGAGGCTGACCAACATTAGCTTCTACCTTAAATTCACGAAGGAGACGGTCAACAATGATTTCAAGGTGAAGCTCACCCATACCTGCAATAATTGTTTGGCCTGTTTCTTCGTCAGTATAAGTCTTAAATGTAGGATCTTCTTCTGCAAGCTTTGCAAGAGCAATACCCATCTTTTCCTGACCTGCTTTTGTCTTGGGTTCAATAGCAACACGGATAACAGGTTCAGGGAAGTTCATAGATTCAAGAACGATAGGATGCTTTTCGTCACAAAGAGTTTCACCCGTTGTTGTATTCTGGAGACCAACTGCAGCTGCAATGTCACCAGAGTATACGATATCAAGGTCTTCTCTGTGGTTTGCGTGCATCTGAAGGATTCTACCCATACGCTCTCTCTTACCCTTGCAAGAGTTGAGAACATGTGAACCCTTTTCAAGTGTACCTGAATATACACGGAAGAAACAAATTTTACCAACGAATGGGTCTGTTGCAATCTTGAACGCAAGGGCAGAGAATGGCGCATCATCTGTTGAAGGTCTTTCGTCATCCTCGTCTGTGTCAGGATTTACACCCTTGATGTTAGGAACGTCTGTTGGTGCGGGCATATACTCAATAACTGCGTCAAGAAGCAGCTGAACACCCTTGTTTCTGTATGCTGTTCCGCAAAGAACAGGTACGATTTCGTTGTTGATTGTTGCACGACGGAGTGCCGCCTTAAGCTCATTAACTGTGATTTCTTCACCACCGAAGTACTTTTCAAGAAGTTCTTCGTCAGTTTCGCAAATAGCTTCAACCATCTTGTCACGATATTCCTGAGCTTTTTCAGCCATATCAGCAGGAATAGCATCCTTGTGATAGTTGTTACCGAGTTCATCATCATAAATCTCGGCTTCCATATTCATAAGGTCAATGATACCAACGAATGTATCCTCAGCACCGATAGGAAGCTGAATGGGAACACCGTTTGCATTGAGTCTTTCACGAATCATATTTACTACGTTGTAGAAATCTGCACCCATGATATCCATTTTGTTAACAAATATCATACGGGGAACCTTGTATTCGTCAGCCTGACGCCAAACTGTTTCTGACTGGGGTTCAACACCACCCTTAGCACACATAACAGTAACAGAACCATCAAGAACTCTCAGTGAACGCTGAACTTCAACTGTGAAGTCAACGTGTCCGGGAGTATCGATAAGGTTGATTCTGTGTTTCTGACCTGCGTAAGGGCCTTCTTTTGGCTCCCAGAAACAAGTTGTAGCAGCAGAGGTAATTGTAATACCACGCTCCTGCTCCTGAGCCATCCAGTCCATAGTAGCGCCGCCTTCGTGGGTTTCACCAAGTTTATGGTTGATACCTGTATAATACAAGATACGTTCTGAAGTAGTAGTCTTTCCGGCATCAATGTGAGCCATGATACCAATATTTCTTGTTCTTTCAAGCGAATACGCTCTACCCATAGTAACTCCTTTCAACACATAAAATGTGTTAATCTAATCGAAAATTGGCTTTCTGCCGCAACTAAGTAGTGCAAAGAAAATCGCTTTAGGTTTGGCAGATGCTCAATACGAAAAAGCGGAGCGTATATGATATACGTGAGCATTTTTCGTATTGAGCAACGCTGCCAAAGATGAAGTAATTTTCAAAGCAATACTACCAGCGGAAGTGAGCGAATGCCTTATTCGCTTCTGCCATTTTGTGTGTGTCTTCTTTCTTTTTGAAAGCACCGCCTGTGCTGTTTATCGCATCCATAAGCTCGTTTGCAAGTCTTTCAGCCATAGTTCTTTCGCTTCTCTGTCTTGCATAGAGTGTGATCCATCTGAGGCCCAGTGTTTCGCGTCTTTCGGCTCTAACTTCGATAGGAACCTGATAGTTAGCACCTCCGACACGTCTAGCGTTAACCTCCAATACAGGCATAACGGCATTCATAGCTTCCTCAAAAACCTCAACAGGATCTTTACCTGTTTTTTCCTTTATGATTGCAAATGCATCATAAACGATAGCCTGAGCAACACCCTTCTTGCCGTCGAGCATAATATTGTTGATAAGACGAGTAACAGTCTTGCTGTTGTACATAGGATCCGGTAACACGTCACGACGTGCAATATGTCCTTTTCTTGGCACTTATCTTCCCTCCATTCTTTGTGAATAATATCCACAAGGTACTCAATACCCTTAAGGATACTGCTAGTGCTGTATACTATATACAACTGAGACTGAGCTCAATATATATAAAATAGTAATACGCACTATAAAGTAATTTTCATACTTGAATTTTTTGTCTTACTTACCTTCTTTAGGTCTCTTAGCTCCGTACTTGGATCTTGACTGGTTACGCTTCTGAACGCCCTGTGTATCAAGTGTACCACGGATAATGTGATAACGTACACCAGGGAGGTCCTTAACTCTACCACCACGGATAAGCACTACGCTATGCTCCTGGAGATTGTGACCAATACCGGGAATATAAGCTGAAACTTCGATACCGTTTGTAAGACGAACTCTGGCAACCTTACGGAGTGCTGAGTTAGGCTTCTTAGGTGTCATTGTTCTAACAGAAGTACAAACACCTCTCTTCTGCGGTGAATCCTGATCTGTGTATTTCTTCTTGATGGTATTGAAGCCCTTGTGAAGAGCAGGAGCAGTAGATTTCTTTTCCGCAGTCTGTCTGCCTTTCTTAACTAACTGGTTAAATGTTGGCAATTATTTTCACCTCCTGTATATAGTTTGACGGGGACGGCTGTCCCTGTATAAAAACGCATATTATGCGTCCTTACCTAAAATTGTTGCTACCGCAGTGGGAACCTCAACGTGACAAGCCTTTGCAAGCTCCTTCATATTGTTGACGTAAATCACCTCTACGTTTTTTTCACCGCAAAGCCTTTCCAAAGGAAAAACCACGTGGCTATCTGCATCGCGTGCAACAAAAACCATCTCGGCCTTGCCGGATTCGATAACCTTTTTGGACTGTTTAAGCCCTACCACATGCGGGTTTTGTTTTATTCGTTCCATTTTATTTCACCTTGCACTCTTGGTGCGGGGATTTGCGAAATACCGCACTATCCCAATATTACAAAATACACTTGATTGTACCATTTTCCAAGTCATTTGTCAAGTACTACATATATGGTTTCTATCAAAAATTTTTCACAAATTATTGGATTTTAATACCTTATATATGTAACAATGCTACAAACAACTATTTTTGTTCCTTTGCAGCAATCAAAGCCTGAGCCAGCTGATCAGGGCAGGAAGTGCCGCGTCCGTTGCAGTCAATGCCGCGAAGTCTTGATATTGCCTCGTCAACATCCATTCCTTCAACCAGTCGTGCTACGCCCTGAGTATTGCCCATACATCCAAATACAAATTTAACATTTTTTACAGTATTACCGTCAAGGTCAAATGAAATTTCCCTTGAACATGTCCCACGGGTTTTATAAGAAAAGCTTTTCATATATATTCTCCTTCATTTAGCTTTGCACAAAAAAAGAACGCCCATCGGCGTTCTTTTTAAGAGATAAAATCTTATTTGTTGATAAGGTCCTTAAGAGCCTTGCCTGCTTTGAAAGCGGGAACCTTAGCTGCAGCAATCTTCATTTCTGCACCTGTCTGGGGGTTTCTGCCTGTTCTAGCTGCTCTTTCTCTTACTTCAAAGCCACCGAAGCCAACGAGCTGAACTTTGTCTCCCTTAGTGAGAGCGCCTTCAACTGCATCTACAAATGCGTTGAGAGCTGCTTCTGCATCCTTCTTTGAGAGGTTAGCTTTTTCAGCCATTACTGCGATCAATTCTGTTTTATTCATTTTTAAAACTCCTTTTCTTTTAAATATAATAAATATTTAAGTAATTAATTAATAACGTTATTACTATATTACTACATATTTTTGTAAATTTCCATAGTTTTCTCTATTTTTTTATAAATTTGTTAATTTTGACAAATTTATAACTATTGTTTTGCATTAAATGCACAGTAAAACTACGTTTTTGCAGTCCAACATCAATATCCCTTGTTGCAAAGAGTATTTCCAACACTAATCAGGATTATTCATCAACATTTCATTCAGCTCTGCACGGGTAATAAGCACCTGTCTGGGCTTTGTGCCCTCATATGGGCCGATAATTCTGTTTTCTTCAAGCTGATCAATGATTCGGGCTGCTCTCTGATAACCAATCTTGTATCTGCGCTGAAGCATTGCAACAGATGCCTGACCCGATTCAAACACCAACTCCGCCGCCTTAACAAAGAGAGCATCCTTGTCTCCGCTGCGTGTGTGGTCATCATCGTCATCTGTATCATCGTTGCGTGCCTCCTGCTCGCGCTCGATATGCTCAAGGATTGTCTCATCATACTCTGCCTCGTACTGTTTCTTTACAAATGCGATTATATCCTCTATTTCTTCGTCGGAAAGGAAGTTGCCCTGAATTCTTATGGGTTTGGTAGCACCACGGGGCGCATAGAGCATATCGCCCTTGCCCAAAAGCTTTTCAGCGCCCATACTATCTAAGATTGTGCGGCTGTCTATCTGCGAAGATACAGCAAATGAAATTCGCGACGGAACATTTGCCTTAATTACACCGGTAATTACATCAACAGATGGTCTTTGTGTTGCTATTACAAGATACATGCCGGCCGCTCTGGCAAGAGCCGCAAGGCTGTTTATTGCGTCTTCCACCTCATTTTTTGCCGCTAACATAAGGTCAGCAAGCTCGTCAATAATAATTACAATTTCAGGCAATTTGTTTTCGGGGGTTTCGTTTTCTTCCATTAAGTCATTGTACCCCTGAATGTTGCGCACCTTATTATCCTTCATAAGCTGATAACGGTTTTTCATCTCAGCAACCGCCCAGTTAAGAGCACCAGCCGCGTGCTTAGGGTCGGTAACAACAGGAATAAGAAGATGTGGAATTCCGTTATAAACACCAAGCTCTACCATTTTGGGGTCAACCATAATCATTTTGACCTCATTTGGTTTTGCCTTGTATAAAATACTTGTTATCAGAGAATTTATACAAACACTCTTGCCCGAACCGGTAGCACCTGCAATAAGCACGTGAGGGAAGCTTGCAATATCAGCAATCACACAATTGCCCCCGATATCCTTACCCAAAGCGAATGCCGTTTTCGATTTAAAGTCACGGAATTTATCTGTGTCAATAACCTCACGGATTGGCACAGGACTTGGGGTTTCATTAGGTATCTCGATGCCGATTGCCGATTTCCCGGGAATTGGTGCCTCGATACGAACACCTGATGCCGCCAGACTCAACGCAATATCGTCTGCCAAATTAGTAATCTTTGAAACCTTGACACCAAAGCCCGGCTGGAGTTCAAATCTGGTAACAGTCGGCCCCTGAGTGATATTTATAATTTTTGCCTCAACCTTAAAGCTTGCCAGAGTTTCAAGAAGTCTGTTTGCCTTTTCTTCAAGTTCGTGCTTGATTTCGGCACGGCTCTTTGTTTTTGGCTTGGGCTTTGCAAGGAGTGAAACCGACGGCAATTTATAGTTAATCAGTTTGGTTGCCTCGATACTTTCCTTAGCAAGTGCATTGACACTGTTTGCCGCCTGCTGAACCTCCTGCTGACTCATACGCTTGCCAACCACTACTGCGCTGTCAAGAGGAACACCTGCATCAAGTGCCGCCTGAGTAAGCGGGTCTACCTTATCCTCCATCTGTGCCTGAGTTGGAGGTTCAAACTCGTCATCTTCAGTTGCTTTAAAATTTCCGTTTTCGTCAGGCAGTTGTGTAAGAACGCCCGTCTTTACATCTTCGATTCTGAAAGGAGTCTTTTTTTCGGGAGTCTTCACTGCCGATTGTTCCTGCTCTGCAATAACCTCACGAGCAACCTCTGTCACTTCATCGGGGATGTCTTCATCAAATACAAATCTCCTGACCGGCATTTTTTCAGGTTTTTTTGCTACAGCCTCTATTTCGCCGCCCTTAAAATATACATCAAAATAATCACTGTTGGGCGCCTTAGCAGGCTGATAATCTTTTTGAACTACGGTTGTGACCCTTTCGTCTTTTCCTCGGAGTTTTTTTCTAACTCTTTTTTTGACAACTGTCGAATCCTCTTCAATTTCAATTTCTTCGTCAAGATTTTCAGCTATTTTATCACGGTTTTTCTTCATAAATGAGCCTATTTTCCTGAACAGCTTTTCAATCGAAACTTCAGTAAGAATAACTAGCAGAATCAGAATAACCGCAACCGAAAGAATAATTGTACCAACAGCACCGATGAGTTTAGAAAGCCCTGCACAAAGCAGGCCACCGATAATACCGCCACCTGCAATGCCGTAAGAATACATAGACTGTACCGACTCAATAAAGGAATTGTAATTCCATTCATCACCGCCGCAAAACGCCGCCCAGAGCACTGATATGAAAATCATCAGAAGTGCAAGTAACCATATCTTATATGTAGCCTTTTCGTTTTTCTTTTCGATAAACATATCGACTCCTGCCCATATAACAAACACAAAAAAAATCATTGCCGGTCCACCAAATAAACCCAGGACAAGCTCTTTAAACCAGTGTCCCACCGTGCCTGTAACATCAAAATAAAGGGATACTACCAAAAATATTCCCACAGCAATGAGCACAATACCTTTAACCTCGGCACCACGGGTCTTTTTTGCCGTTGCTCTTTCCTTAGGGGTTACATTCTTTTTTTTGCCATTTGATTTTGAAGGCTGGGTCGACTTTGACACCCCATTCTTTTTCTTTTCTGCCATATTAATTAAACACCACTTTTCTTCAGTTGACAATCAATTTTATATAAAAACAAAATACAATATCACCGCAAGCCCCAATATAATTCTGTAAACACCAAAGCTCTTGAAATTATGTTTTTTTACAAAATTCATTAAAAATTTAATTGAAAGCATTGAAACTATATACGCAACCAACATACCGCACAGCAATACCGCAGCATCCTGACCGCTCATCACAAGTCCGTATTTAAGTATCTTCAAAAAGCTTACCCCAAACATAACGGGAATCGCAAGGAAGAACGAAAACTCTGCCGCCATGCCTCTGCTGCAGCCAAGGAGCATTGCTCCAAGAATTGTAGAGCCCGAGCGTGATGTACCCGGTATAATTGAAAGCACCTGAAATGCACCAATAATCAGTGCAGTTTTGTAATCAAGTTCCTTCATATTATATATAGCAGTCTTTTTGTTTGTTTTTTCAATAAATATAAATGCTACGCCATAAATAATGAGCATAGCTGACACAACCTGCCAGTTTTCAAACTTTTCCATAATCGGGTCAAGGAGCAGACCTATCACCGCAGCAGGAAGACAAGCTACAATAACCTTAAACCACATATTCCACGTATCTATTCTTTCTTCACGTGTTTTGCGTGGTGAAAACGGATTAAGTTTTTTAAAGTACAACGTAACCACGGCAAGTATTGCTCCAAGCTGGATTACGTACAAATATAAATCAGATGCGGTAAATCCGTCATAATTTTTTAAAAATTCATTAACAAGAATCATATGCCCGGTGGAGCTTATGGGTAACCATTCGGTAATACCCTCCACAAGACCCAAAATAACCGATTTCAGCATTTCAAGTGCAAACATTAGTAAACCTCCAATCTATGTAGTTATACATATATATTCAGCATACACCAAAATATATTTTATCACAAAAAAACTTTTGTGACAAGGGTTTTAATAAAATTTCCCACCACATAGACGAACAAGCCACGGACCATAAAATTGTCCGCAGCTTGTTGTTTATATATGAAAATTTTTAGGGGGCATTTGTGAAATCTGCAAAATAATCAGTATTTGATATATTCCGCAGGGTCTTTATATTCGCCGTTTGCCAGAACTTCAAAATGTAGGTGTGGCTGAGAGTTAGCCTCTAAAGCACCTGGTCGGCCTACACCACCGATTATATCGCCGCGACTGACCTTTGTGCCGGCACTTATAAAGTCAAGACTTTGAAGATTTGCATATAACGATGAAATCCCATCCTTATGGTCGACAACCACCACAACTCCCAGAAACTCATCATCATACACTTTTGACACAATGCCACTCTCGGCAGCCTTTACCGGGTCACCCTCGGCAGCCGCAATGTCCATACCATTGTGTGTACGCCAATCGTCCATTGCTGTGCAGTAGACAAGCTCATCAACCGAACATTCTGCCACAACCTGTCCTTGACAGGGCTTTATCATCGCAAACTCAGACTCTGGCTCTGCCACAGTTTCGACAGTCTCATCTTCCGGCATCTGTTGTGCGGGGCTTCGCTCCTGTTTTATCTCTTTTTCTTCAGGATTTTCTTTTTGGGGCTTTTCCTCGTTTTTCTTTTCATCAATTACATCTACATCAATAACTTCAACGCCGCTTTCGGCAACTGCCTCCTGCCATGCGTTTTCATCAAACGAAAGTAATTCTTTCTCCGCAGATGTCTGAAGATACCGTGCATATACATAAAAACCCACTACTGCAACCAGCGAAAACAGGGCTATGTAAACCCCTTTGTTTTCAGCCAGCATCTTTAATCTGCTTTTTTTGTTTTTGCTTTTTGTATTTTTCAACTTGTCAACACCTCCATATTTCAAGTGTTGACAATTCACCTTCTTTTATACGGCATTTTTTAAATTTTTTGGAATTTTTATGGTGTATTCAATATACTCCTCATTTTCAATCTCTGTGGATTTTGCGGCAATCCCTGCTTTTTTCATCATATCCACTGCCTGACGAATTGTGTTTGAGAAAATTCTTACATCCCTGAATGCCCTGATGCTGTATTGCTTAGATGTCGTCTCGGGCGTTTTTTCCGTTTTCAGCATTTCCTCAACCAATTCTTCAGATTTCATCACATTAAGTCCGCGGCTGATTATTATATTAAGAGCCTTTATACGGCTTTTTTCATCACACAGGCGAAGCAGAGCACGAGCATGCCTTTCGGTAAGATTGTTTTCAGAAAGCTTTTGTCTTATTTCGGGAGACAGCTTTAAAATTCTTATTTTATTTGCAATTGCAGACTGACTTTTACCCAGCCGTGCCGCAAGTTCTTCCTGAGTAATTCCATGTTCCGAAAGCAGTGAGCAAAAAGCTTCAGCCTCCTCTATGTATCCTAAATTTTCTCTCTGGATGTTTTCAATCAGAGCCATAACTGCACTGTCGGTTCCTCCTGCACGCACCACTACTGCAGAAATCTGCGACATTCCCGCCATACGGCAGGCACGAAGACGCCTTTCGCCAGCTATCAGTTCATAGTCACATTCGTTTATCTGTCTTACTACTACCGGTTGCATAAGCCCGTACTTTTTTATAGATGCGCACAAACCCTCAAGGGCATCCTTGTCCATCTCGCGTCGTGGCTGATAGGGATTGGGTCTTACACTTTCTATGGGGAGATATACCGCTCTTGTATTATTTTCTTCTGTATACATACCTGACATAATTTAACCTTTCCTTTCTTTGGTAATTTAAGTTCACTTTGCTATTCTATTTTACCATATGTATTCCTAAATTACAAATTTTTCCATATGCAATATCTGCCGAAATTTTTGTTTCTTCGGGAAAAAAAGGCAACGGTCTTTTTGATTTTTTGAAATATTACATAATACGGAAGAAAAAGAGACGATTGCTCGTCTCTTTTTATATAATATTTGTTTTAAAATAATCCACTGATAATGCCATTTTCATCGACATCAATTTTCTCTGCCGCAGGAACTTTAGGGAGTCCCGGCATTGTCATAATGTCACCTGTCAGTGCGACAATAAATCCGGCACCTGCCGAAACCTTTACACTCCGTACAGTCACAACAAAATCTTCGGGTGCACCAAGCTTTGTCATATCATCAGAAAAGCTGTACTGAGTTTTTGCCATACAGATTGGCAATTTATCATAGCCAAGAGCATTAAGCTTTGCAATTTCCTTTTTTGCCGCAGGGGTAAACGCCACACCTGTACCTCGGTATACACGCTTTACAATGGTGTCAATTTTATTTTCGATAGTGTCATCAAGGTCATAACTAAACGAGAAATCATTGGTTTGTTCGCAAAGTTTTACAACCTCTTCGGCCATTTCAATACCGCCATTGCCGCCTTCTGCCCATACATTTGACAGAACCACGTTAACACCAAGAGTCTTGCACTTGTCAATAACAAGCTGAACTTCAGCATCTGTATCGGATGGGAAACGGTTTACTGCAACAACCGAGGGGAGCTTGTAAACCTCCTTGATGTTTGCAATATGACGGAGCAGGTTGGGAATACCCTTCTCCAGCGCCTCTAAATTTTCGCTACCCAATTCGTTTTTTGCAACACCACCATGCATTTTAAGAGCACGTATTGTTGCAACCATAACAACCGCATCTGGCTTTAAACCTGCATAACGACACTTAATGTCAAGGAATTTCTGTGCACCAAGGTCGGCACCGAAGCCAGCCTCGGTGATTACATAGTCACCAAATCGCATCGCCATTTCGGTTGCAATAACCGAGTTACAGCCGTGGGCAATATTTGCAAAGGGGCCACCGTGAACAAACGCCGGTGTACCCTCAAGTGTCTGTACAAGGTTGGGCTTAAGCGCATCCTTAAGGAGCGCTGCCATAGCACCTGCCGCGCCAATCTGACCTGCGGTGACGGGCTCATCATCATAGGTATATCCCACAACAATTCGTGACAATCTTTCCTTCAAATCGGTTATTGAAGAAGCAAGACAAAGCACCGCCATAACCTCGGAGGCAACAGTTATATCATAACCGTCTTCACGAGGAACCCCGTTAACTCTGCCACCGAGACCATCGGTAACAAATCTAAGCTGACGGTCATTCATATCAACACAGCGCTTCCATGTAATGCGTCTGGGGTCAATGTTCAGTTTGTTTCCCTGATAGATATGGTTGTCAAGCATTGCGGCAAGAAGGTTGTTTGCCGCACCTATTGCGTGGAAGTCGCCTGTAAAATGAAGGTTAATATCCTCCATAGGCACAACCTGGGCATATCCGCCGCCGGCGGCACCACCCTTGACTCCGAATACAGGTCCAAGCGACGGCTCACGAAGTGCAACAATTACGTTATTTCCTATCTTCTTCATACCATCTGCAAGACCTATGGTTGTGGTAGTTTTTCCTTCGCCTGCAGGAGTGGGGGTAATAGCTGTAACAAGAATGAGTTTAGCCTTTCTATCCTTTTCCTTTAAAAGTGAAAGGTCAATCTTCGCTTTGTAGTTTCCGTAAAGCTCGATATATTTTTCGTCAATTCCGGCAGACTTTGCAATTTCGCAAATTTTCTGCATCTTGACGGCTTGAGCAATTTCAATATCTGTTTTCATCAGATTTACCTCCAAATATTATTGCTTACAGCTTATAATAATCAACTGCTGACTTAAATATTCCCATATCAAAGTTGCCCTTAACATTTTTATAAAGACCGTAGCCCCATCTTTCGGTGTGACCCATTTTACCCAGGACACGACCATCGGGAGATGTGATACCTTCAATTGCAAAGGTTGAGCCATTGGGGTTATACTGAATTTCATTGGTTGGGTTGCCACTAAGGTCAACATACTGTGTAAGAATCTGTCCGTTTTCAGCAAGCTCTTTTACAAGAGCATCGCTTGCCATAAAGCGACCCTCACCATGTGAAATGGGAACAGTGTATATATCGCCAACATTTGCATTAGCCATCCACGGTGACTTATTGGAAGCAACACGTGTACGTACCAGTTTGGATTGGTGACGTGAAATTGTGTTGTAGGTAAGTGTGGGGCAATTTTCGTCGGTGTCAATAATCTTGCCGTAGGGCACAAGACCAAGCTTGATTAAAGCCTGGAAACCATTGCATATACCGCACATCAAGCCATCACGCATATCAAGAAGTTCGGATGTAGCTTCCTTAATTTCGGGGTTGCGGAAGAACGCTGTTATAAACTTTGCTGAACCGTCAGGCTCGTCACCACCGGAGAAACCGCCGGGAATGAACACTATCTGTGATTCCTTAAGCGATTTTGCAAATGCCTCAACAGAATCAGAAATTGCCTGAGGTGTAAGGTTGTTTATTACAAAAATCTCGGGCTCGGCACCTGCATCACGCATAACCTTTGCTGTATCAAATTCGCAGTTTGTTCCGGGGAACACAGGAATCAAAACCTTAGGCTTTGCAACACCGATTTTGGGAGCAACCACAGATTTTGCTTCATAGCTGAATGCCGGGATGTCCTTCTTTTCGGTTTCAATGTTGCAGGAATAAATCTTTTCAAGCTTGTTTTCGTACTCTCTGGAGAGTTCCTTCATACAAATTGCATCGTCTTTGTACGAGATAGCCAATTCTTCGGTAGTGTAACCAAGTGTTATACCAACATTTTCGTCATTTTCGAGTTCAACAATAAATGAACCATAGCTATATCCAAAGATATCATCAAGAGCAATTGCATCATCAAACTTAAAGCCGATATCATTACCAAAGCCCATCTTCATTACTGCCTCGGCAATACCGCCGTATGTAGGTGTGTATGCACTAAGTGCAGCACCGCTGCGAACAAGAGCTGTAACTGTCTTAAAGCAATCAAGCAGACTTTCGGTAACAGGAAGACCATTCTTGTCATATTCAGGCTTAATCCATACAACCTTATGTCCTGCCTTTTTAAATTCAGGGGAAATGATGTTGTCAACATTCTCATCTGTAACTGCAAAGGAAACAAGGGTGGGAGGAACATCAATATTTTCGAAAGTACCGCTCATTGAGTCCTTACCGCCGATAGCCGCAATTTCAAGATTTTTCTGTGCATCGAATGCACCAAGAAGAGCCGCCATAGGCTTGCCCCAACGGCGTGAGTCTTTTTTGGGTTTTTCAAAATATTCCTGGAATGTGAGGTATACATCCTTGAATTCAGCACCTGTTGCTACCAATTTTGCCACAGATTCGACAACAGCAAGATAAGCACTGTGATAGGGGCTCTTCTCTGCAATAAACGGGTTATAGCCCCATGACATTACAGATGCGGTTTTGGTATGCTTCTTTTCAACCGAAACCTTGTTTACCATTGCCTGAATGGGTGTTGTCTGGTTCTTTCCGCCAAATGGCATCAAAACTGTACCAGCACCGATTGTAGAGTCAAAGCGTTCGGAAAGGCCTCTCTTTGAGCAAACATTAAGGTCTGCCGCAAGGTTCATATATCCTGCCTTGAAATCTTTAACCTCTGCCTTTTTATAACATTCGGGCTTTGCCGGTGCAATATCAATGTGCTTTTCAGCACCGTTTGAATTAAGGAACTCACGGGAAATATTTACGATTTCCTTGCCGTTCCATCTCATAATCAGATATGGCTTTTCTTTAACAACAGCAACAACAGTTGCTTCTAGATTTTCGCTCTTTGCAAGTTCCTTAAAACGTTCAACGTCGTCAGCCGCAACAACAACCGCCATTCTCTCCTGAGATTCGCTTATGGCAAGCTCTGTTCCGTCAAGGCCTTCGTATTTTTTGGGAACGGCGTTAAGGTCGATTTCCAACCCGTCAGCCAGTTCACCTATAGCAACGGACACACCGCCTGCACCAAAGTCATTACAACGTTTGATAAGGAGAGATGCCTCTTTGTTGCGAAAGAGCCTTTGCAGTTTTCTTTCTTCAGGGGCATTACCCTTTTGAACTTCTGCACCGCAGGACTCTAATGATTCAACAGTATGTGATTTTGAAGAGCCTGTTGCACCGCCGCAACCGTCACGGCCTGTTTTGCCACCAAGGAGAATTACGATATCGCCATCTTCGGGGCGTTCGCGTCTTACATTTTCAGCAGGCGCCGCCGCCACAACAGCGCCGATTTCCATACGCTTTGCCGCATAGCCATCGTGATAAAGCTCGTCCACCTGACCTGTAGCAAGACCAATCTGGTTTCCGTATGAGCTGTAGCCGGCTGCCGCACCGGTAACAATCTTTCTTTGAGGAAGCTTGCCCTCAATTGTTTCAGAAACAGGCTTTAACGGGTCTGCCGCACCGGTAACACGCATTGCCGCATAAACGTATGAACGTCCTGACAGCGGGTCACGGATAGCACCGCCGATACATGTTGCCGCACCACCAAAGGGCTCGATTTCTGTAGGATGGTTGTGGGTTTCGTTCTTGAATAAAAGCAACCATTTTTCTGTCGTTCCGTCAACATCCACATCAATTTTAACTGTGCAGGCATTGATTTCTTCGCTTTCGTCAAGGCCGTCAAGCTTGCCGTTTGCCTTAAGATATTTTGCGGCAATTGTTCCTATATCCATAAGATTAATCGGCTTTGTTCTGCCAATTGCCTTGCGTGTTTCAATATATCTGTCATAAGCCGCCTGCAAAAGCTCGTCCTCAAACTTAACGCTGTCAATTGTTGTGAGGAAGGTTGTGTGACGGCAATGGTCTGACCAGTATGTGTCAATCATTCTGATTTCGGTGATTGTGGGATTGCGCTTTTCGCTGATGAAATAGTTTTGACAGAACTTGATATCATCAATATCCATAGCAAGACCCATATCATCAATCATTTTAGCAAGACCCGCCTCGTCTAAGTCAATAAATCCATCAAGTGTTGCAACTGTTTCAGGAATGTCATAAACCGCCTTAAGGGTTTCGGGCATTTCAAGGGTTGCCTCTCTTGATTCAACGGGATTGATTACATATTTTTTGATTTCTGCAATATCTGCATCTGTCAGCGTACCTGAAAGCATATAAACCTTTGCCGCCTTAACGGTAGGACGGTCGCCCTTTGAAATAAGCTGAATACATTCCTCAGCTGAATTTGCACGAAGGTCAAACTGACCGGGCAAAAATTCAACAGCAAATATATAATCACACTTATCTGTGATTTCGTCGGTTACGATATCAAGCTGAGGCTCGGAAAATACCGTCTTTTTGCAATAATCAAAAAGCTCCTTATCAATATTTTCAACATCATAACGGTTGATTATTCTTACATCGTCAAGCCCCTTTATCTGCAGGAGCTTAACCAGATCATTTTTTAACGATTTTGCCTCTGCGGCAAGCTCGCTTTTCTTTTCAACAAAAACTCTGTATACCATAATTCTTCCTTTCTTATTTCAAAGCAGCCAGGGCTTTTTGTCCTATATCTTTTCTGTAATATGCGTTGTCGAATTTAACAGATTCTGCCGTTTTGTATGAGGCAGATATTGCACAGTTAAGACAAGCACCAACTTCTGTTACACCAAGAACTCTTCCGCCGCCTGTCACAAGCTTGCCATCCGCAAATTTTGCGCCTGCCACAAAAATTCCGTCAGAATTTTCAGGAAGAGTAATTTCAAAACCTGTTTCGTATTTACCGGGATAGCCGTTTGATGCAACCACCACACAACAAGCAGATTTTTCAGAGAACTTAACCTCTGCATCTTTGAGTGTACCATTTTCTACGTGCTGCATAATTTCAAAAAGGTCGCTTTCAAGAAGCGGCAAAACAACCTGGGTTTCAGGGTCACCAAAACGGCAGTTATATTCAATAACCTTTGGGCCTTTTTCGGTAAGCATAAGGCCGAAATAGAGACAACCCTTAAAGGTTCTGCCTTCCTTGTTCATTGCATTCATTGTGGGAATAAAGATTTTTTCCATACAAACATCTGCAATATCTTTGGTATAATAAGGATTGGGGGCAATTGTTCCCATACCGCCGGTGTTAAGACCCTTGTCGCCGTCCAAAGCACGCTTGTGGTCCATTGATGAAACCATAGGAATAACCACGTTGCCATCGGTAAATGCCAGAACAGAAACCTCGGGCCCTGTAAGGAATTCTTCAATAACAACATTGTTACCACTGTCGCCAAAGATTTTATCTTCCATCATTGAACGGACAGCGTTCATTGCATCTTCTCTTGTTTCTGCA
>JAZRJT010000063.1:0-2001 GCA_045645905.1 Clostridia bacterium | reverse complement strand
ATGCTTAAAGCTCTTACAGATATTGTTAAAGCTTCACCTGATATAAAAGAGGTCTATGATTTTTCTGCCTGCTCTACGGCTCTTGAGTGGATTTCTGAAAATCACTTAGATGTAGCCTTTCTTGATATAAATATGCGCGGTATGGGCGGTCTTGCCTTAGCAGAAAAGATCACCGAGATTTATCCGGAGTGTAAAATTGTTTTCTGTACAGGTTATGAGGAGTATGCATTAAACGCTATACAACTTCGGTGCAGCGGATACCTTATGAAACCAATAACACCGGAAGCTGTTCAAAAAGAAATTGACCATATCAAGAGTAAAAATCCGAATGTGTCGCTTCTTGATGTTAAATGCTTCGGAAATTTCGAGGTTTTAAAAAACGGAGAGGCACTTACCTTTAAGCGGACAAAGGCAAAAGAACTTTTCGCTGTGCTTGTTGACAGAAACGGCGCCGGGATGACCGGAAAGCAAATATGTGCCATTATGTGGCCCGAAAACACAGACGATGTTAAAAATATGGATTATTTAAGGCATCTTGTCGGAGACCTGAAAAAAGCACTTGCAAATGTCGGTGCAGAAGACGTCTTTTGTCAGGACGGATACAATTACAGAATTGAGCCTTCAAGAATCAATTGTGATTATCACAACTTTTTGAAAACCGGTATGCCTCAGTTCCACGGTGAGTATATGACACAGTATTCATGGGCAGAAGATACTCTCGCTCTGCTGCTTGAAACAAATTAATAAATCAGTTTGCGGTCGGAATTATCCGACCGCAATTTTTTTGTTTAAATTTAAATTTGTCATAGGTTTGTCATAGATAGTCTGATAAAATAACAAAATAAAATATTATTAGGAGAGGTTTTGACTATGAAAAAAAGACTGTTATCTTGTATTGTTTGCATTTGTATGGTGTTATGCTCATTAAATGCCGTTGTTTTTGCAAAGGATTCTGAAACCATTGTAATTCTATACGAAAATGATGTTCATTGTGCAGTCGAGGGGTACTCCAAGCTTGCTGCAATGAAAAATGAGCTTAAGTCTGAATACGAATATGTAGGTGTGGTATCTTCGGGTGACTTTGTCCAGGGCGGAACACTTGGAGCTGTATCAAAGGGCGAATACATTGTAGAACTTATGAACCTTGTGGGATATGATGCGATAGCCCCTGGAAATCACGAATTTGACTACACTATTTCCAGACTTACAGAACTTTATGAACTGTCGGAAACAAAGTACATATCTTGTAACTTTGCAAAAATTGGCGAGGAAAAAACATATTTTGAACCGTATACCATAGTTTCATACGGAGATGTTGATATTGCATATATCGGTATTATCACACCGGAAACAATTACCTCAGCACGTCCGTCACAGTTCAGAAATGAAAACGGAGAAATCATCTACACCTTTAACGAATCAAGATTGTATGAGTTGGTACAGGAAAGTATTGATGAAGCAACTGAGGACGGTGCAGATTATGTAATTGCGCTTTCTCATATCGGATATGATGAGTCAGGAGAATTAAATGATGTCACTGATGTTATAGAAAATACCGATGGGCTTGATGTGGTTCTTGATGCCCATTCCCATTCTGTAATTGAAGAAAAGATTGTAAAAGATAAAAGCGGTGACGATGTTTTGCTTTCATCTACCGGTACAGGTTTTGAGAATATCGGTAAGCTTACTATTGCAAATGGAGAATTTGACACAGAACTTGTCAAGACCGAGACTTATACTAAAACTGATGCAGATGTTGATGCTTATATAGCAGAAATAAATGAAAGCTATGCTGAACTCGGCAACAGAAAAATCGGCGAAAGCAAGGTTGAACTTATTACTCATAACGAAGAAGGCACGAGACTTGTACGAACTGCAGAAACCAATCTTGGTAATTTGTGCTCCGATGCTCTTTTCTTTGTAACAAATGCAGATGTTTCCTATGTTAACGGCGGTGGATTGCGTGCACCAATTAAATCGGGCGATATGACTTTTAATGAT
>JAZRJT010000062.1:0-8242 GCA_045645905.1 Clostridia bacterium | reverse complement strand
ACTGCTTCTTCTTCCCAAAAAACTCGACGATGTCTCCTTTTTCGGGAGCCCTGTTTTTTTTGGCCACTCCTCTTTTCGAGAGAGCCTATCTAATATATCACACCAACCACTATCTTGTCAAGTCTTTTTTTAAACTTTTTTTAAAAACTTTTCTTGACTGCCCTCAATCGGCGCAACTCGTCTATATTAACACACTTCTCTACTCTTGTCAATACCTTTTTGCAAAAAATTTTAAAAAATTTTATTTATTGACATCGGTGTGTTTTGTGTTATACTTATCATATATTTCAGCACGAGGTTATATTATAATGAAAGAACTCAACTTTACCACCACGGATTTATCCACAAAGGCTGTATGCAACCATCTTGATGGTATAAATATCAGTGATATATTCATCTTGGAAACTGTAAATTCCACCAATACATACGCAAAAGAGCTTGCTCAAAATGGTGCAAAACACAATACAATAGTCATCGCCGACAAGCAAACTGCAGGTAGGGGCCGATTGGGCAGAGACTTCTATTCACCATCAGGCACAGGATTGTATATGAGTATTATTTTGCGACCTGACAATGCCCCTCTTGAGCCTGTAGCATTAACAATTGCCGCAGGGGTTGCTGTTTGCCGTTCAATTGAGAAGCTTTACCACAAGCAATCGCAAATCAAATGGGTAAACGACATCTTTCTTGAGGGAAGAAAAATTTGCGGCATCCTGGCAGAAGCAGGAACAAATTCAGGAGTCATTGACTATATTGTAGTTGGCATCGGTATAAATATATCAACTCAAAATTTCCCTGAAGAACTTAGTGCCATTGCCGGTTCTTTGGGCGATAATATTAATCGTAGCGTTATCGCAGGAAATGTGATAGCAGAATTTGTTCGTCTGCAAAATCTTTGCGGAAGTCGGGAATTGATTGGCGAATATAAAAGACATTCGCTTGTTTTAGGCAAAAAAATAGATTTTACCAAAGATGGTAAAACCTATTCCGGAGTTGCAACCGACATTAATAATGAAGGAAATTTGATTGTAAACCTTGAGAACGGTAAAATCGTAACATTAAAATCAGGTGAAATCAGTTTACATAGTAAAAACTTCACAAGATAAGAAAACGACTGTATCTGTCGGATACAGTCGTTTTCTTATCATTCAAAAAGCTCACCAAAATCCCGACCTAAACCATCATCCTCGTCATCATAATCAAACTCTTCTTCCTCATAAAAGCCGTCGGCATTGTCAAAATCATCATAATCATCGATGTCATCATATTCTTCGTCATCGTCATCTTCCCAGTTTCTGTCACCGCCAAAGGCTTCATCGGGGAAAAGTTCCTCAAAGCTGAGCATCTCAGGCTCGTCACTCTCTTCCATTGTCAAATCTACATCAAGGGTGTTATAATCGCTGTCCATATCAAGGCAAGCACCGCAACTGTCGCAAACCTTTTTGGGGTCAAGGTCGCACATATTACACTCGCCGCAATTGTCGCACACTTTGTTGTCATATAAAATACAAATTTTCTTTTCCATAACATCAACCTCTGATTCAATTATCTGTTTTTGTTTAAAATTTCTGTCAGCAACTTAACCGCTGTATCAAAATCTGTTTTGTTAACTCTTTGGGATTCGCCCTCTTCACAAAGAACCGATATACCAACCGCGCCGCAAAGGTTGTCGGTTATTAAAATTTGTTCAATGCCAAAATCATCATCACACACTGCGGTTTCGGCATCCAAATTCTTTTCGGTCACAATTTCTTCAAGCTCTTTTCTGGTGTCTACCGATGCCACCGCCCTTGCATCCTTGGCAACAACCACGCAACCATCATTTGTGCAAGCATCAACGGTAATTATCTTGTCAAAGCTATGAGTCCCGAAAAATGCACGAATTCCTCTTGCCCCAAGTCGTTTTTGTGCAGAAAACAAAAGGGTTACATTTTCTACCTCGCCAACCACTTTAAAAGCACTGCAAACCGCAACTAAACCGATACGATTTTTTAATTCATATCCCGAGAAACCACACTCGTCCTCATAAAATTCAGAAACAACCGCTCCGAAATCACCGATACTGATATCAACAGTATCCATTTCAATATACAAATCGGAAATTTTTGCCGATTTTAAATCAAGTTCATCATCATATTTTACTGTGCCCGTACAGCCGTTGCTAAAAACTATCGTTCTGTCTGCCAAGTCTATAGGTTTTATTGTACCTACGGAAGCAAAATATAACCGATTGTCTGTTTTTGAAACAACCATAATTCCTGTGCTGTCCATACCGCACTCAACACAAAGACTATCATCACCCGAGCTTGCAATCAGGTTGCCCAGGTTGTCTGTTTCAATTTTTTCAAATATGCCACTGAGTTGTTTTTTCAGCAGTTCCCTTATACCTTCTTCGTTTCCCGAAGGCGAAAATGTTTCAAAAATTTCTTTTATCATCTTTCGTCCTTTCCGCAATCCTCAAGAAAGCCTTCTATTATTCTTTGGCAGGATTCAAAATCCGCCTTGTTCATAACGCATACAGGGGAATGAATATACCTGCAGGGCACCGAAACCGAAGCTGTTTTAATACCGCCGTCAACAAGATAAATTGAGCCTGCATCGTTTCCGCCAGTGGTTGACGCTTTGAATTGCCACGGGATACTTCTTAATTCCGCTGCAGAAATCAGCAAATCAACCAACGCTCTGTCTGCCTTGCTGGCAGAGTCAAGAATTGAAATCGCCGCACCATTTCCTGATTTAGTAACCCGAAGATTTTCAGGGATGCTCGTCATATCATTACAGGTAGTTCCCTCTATAACTACTGCGTAATCGGGATTAATACCCTTTGCCACAACCTTTGCACCACGCAAACCAACCTCTTCCTGAACGGTAAAGGCACATACCAGATTAACATTCCATTTCTTTTTAAGCATTTCAATCATAATTGCACAGCCGAGTCTGTCATCAAGTGCCTTTGCCTTTATCTGATTGCCAAACTCTACATACCTGCTGTCAAAGCCAAAATAATCGCCCTTTTGAACAACAGTCTCGGCATCGGCTTTGGTCTTTGCACCGATATCCACAAAGAGCTTATCCTCACTTGGAGTAGTTTTACGTTCTTCTTTAGTGGTCAAGTGGATAGGCTTTAAACCTATAACACCCTTCCTTCCGTTTACACACACCCTTTTTGATATAAGAATACGCGGGTCAATACCACCAACCGATGCAAATTTTATATAACCATCGTCTGTAATGTCTGTGACGATGAACCCTACCTCGTCCATATGAGCAGAAAGTAAAATTGTCTTTGCATCAGGATTATCCTCCGCAAGTTTAAATACAAGCATATTGCCCATACTATCAACAGATATATCCACTTCACAATTTTGTAGTTCATTCATTATAATATTGCGGACATCGGTTTCATAACCCGAAACACCAAATGCTTCTGTCAATTTTTTAAGCAATGACCTCACCTCCGCAAATTATTTCATAAATCAATCTGCATATATTTTCGGCATCATTTAAATCTACCGTTTCCACAGAAGTATGCATATATCTAAGAGGAATAGAAAGCACGATGCACGGAACACCACTACCGGATATCTGAATTGCCCATGCGTTTGTACCAGTACTTCGCGGTGCAACCTCGATTTCATATGGTATTCCCTTTTCTTTTGCAATCTTCATAACATTCTTTGTCATTTCATAATGAACATTGGGGCCACGACAAATTGCCGTACCACTGCCCAGATGGAACGTATCACTCCCGCAGGCATCAGGTGTTTCACCATAGGTCACGTCAACAACAATGGCAAGGTCGGGCTGACATTGGTTTACTATGGTGTATGCCCCCTGAAGTCCCTGTTCCTCGCCCGAAGCAAAGGCAACGCATAAATTATATGGCAGTTCTTTATCTTTTAACTGTTCTAAAACCGCAAAAACCGCCGCCATAGACAATCTGTTGTCCAGTGCCACAGATGAAATTCTATCATTCATTAATTCACAAAAATCCCCTTCAAGCATAATCGGGTCGCCAACTGAAATCAACTCACTCGCTTCCTCTCCAAGTCCTGTGTCTATAAGCATATCTTCAACCTTAAGACCTTGCTTTTCTTCGGATTTTGCCATAAGATGCGGGGGCTTTGCACCTATTATTCCAAATACTTCATCCTTGCCCAAAATTCGAACTTCGCACGCAGGGAGAATCCGCTCGTCAACCCCGCCCAGAGTCTTGAATGACACAAAACCGCATTCATCAACCCCTGATACAATAAGCCCTATTCTGTCAAGATGTGCCTCTATCAAAATCACAGGTGCATCGGCATTCGTTGACGGCATAGTGCCCAAAACGCAATTTGCTTTTGTAACATATGCATCAGGACAGTATTTTTTCAGTTTTCTGCAGACAAACTCTGCAAAATCCCTTTCATATCCCGTAATCCCGGGGACAGAAAGAAGGCTCTTTGTTATTTCCTTAATATTATTCATAAGCATTATCCTTTTTCTTTAATTAATTTATTATACCCCATTAAAGTTTTTCCGTCAAGAAAAAGTAATATTATAAAAATATTTATAATAAAATCCTTTATTTTTTTATTTTTATGTGTTATATTATAAATGGAGAAGTTTTACTACAAGAGAAAAGGAGATAAGTATGGATATTTTTTCAATTTTAGCACTTATAGGCGGTCTTGCACTCTTTCTTTACGGAATGGACGTTATGGGTGACGGCCTTAAAAAACTTGCGGGAGGAAAGCTTGAATCCATTCTCGCAAAACTGACCTCAACAAGAATCCTTGGTTTTTTACTTGGCTTTATAGTAACCGCCATTATCCAGAGTTCATCTGCCACAACGGTTATGCTTGTTGGTTTTGTTAATTCAGGCATTATGACTCTGGGGCAGACAATCAGCACCATTATGGGCGCAAATATCGGCACCACCGTTACTGCGTGGTTGCTGAGCCTTACAGGTATTGATGGTTCGACCGTATTTTTAAAACTTCTTAAACCAGAATCATTTACACCAATTCTCGCTGCAATCGGCGTTGTTATGACAATGATGTCCAAATCGGATGCTAAAAAGAATCTTGGCACTATTTTTCTGGGCTTTGCGGTCCTTATGTTTGGAATGGAATCTATGAGTGGCGCTGTTGAAGGTCTTAAGGACAACGAAACCTTCACTAATATGCTTACTATGTTTTCAAATCCCATTATGGGTATAATTGTAGGAACAATTTTCACAGCCATTATCCAAAGTTCATCCGCATCGGTCGGTATTCTTCAGGCATTGGCACTTTCCTGCGTTATTCCCCATTCAACCGCTCTTCCTGTCCTTTTGGGTATGAATATAGGAACAACAATTACCCCTATCATATCCTCTATCAGCGGTAATACTGAATCAAAGCAAGTTGCTTTTTCCTGCCTGTATATAAAAATGCTGGGTGTTATTGTCGTAACAGCTGTTTTCTATCTGATATACTATACAACAGACCTTCTTGACCCATTTATGAATTCTCAGTCAACGGTTTTCACCATCGCAATTTCGCATACACTTTTTAATATAATATCAACTATTATTCTTATGCCATTCTGTTCGATGATTGAGAAGCTTGCCATCAAAACCATCAAGGGCAATCAAAAAATACGTCAGACAGATGTATTTGACACCCTGGACGAAAGATTTCTTGATATTCCTGCATTTGCTGTTGAAAAGTGTCGCGAGCTTGTTTGCGATATGGCAAAAATCTCGACAGATTCGTTTACAATGGCAACTGATCTTATGGCAGACTACAGTTCCGAAAAGTTTAACGAAATTATGGAACTTGAAAAGCTGGTTGATAGATACGAGGATAAAACCAGTACCTATCTTATAAAAATTGCAGCAAACAATATGTCATCAAAGGACAGTAAAGTTGTGACAGAACTTCTTCACTGCATAGGAGATATCGAAAGAATTTCTGACCACGCGGTAAACATTGCCGAGGTTGCTCAGGAAATGCACGAAAAAGGTATCTCATTCTCGCCGCAGGCACAAAAGGACATTAAAATTATTACTGCCGCATCTCTTGAGGTTCTGGGCCTTGCAACCAATGCACTCATTGATGAAGATTTGTCGGTAGCAACAAACGTAGAACCTCTTGAACAGGTTATTGACCGTTTAAAACGCAAAATCAAAAGCAATCATATTTTACGTCTTAAGCAAGGCGACTGTACAATGGAGCTGGGCTTCATACTTTCAGACCTTCTTACCAACTACGAAAGAGTTGCTGACCATTGTTCAAACATTGCAGTTTGCCTTATAGAAATCGCCCACGATTCGTTTGAAACTCACGAATATCTCAAAAATGTCAAGGAAAATCCCAACGCATCATTTGAAGATATGTATCAATTCTATAAAGAAAAATACGCAATTTAAATCAAATATTAAACGGGAAGATGTATTCATCTTCCCGTTTTGCATATCATTACTGCTGAAATACCTTATTCTTCATACATTTTTGCCAAAGCTTTTTTCTTAACAGCTTTATAGCATACAAAATGCATAATTATTACAAGAATCCATGAAATCGGCCAACAAAGGAACAGTATCTCAGGTGTGTGATTTAATGGTAGTACAAGCATTATCCAAAGTATTCTGAACCCGCATGCACCCACAAGAGAATTTATCATTGCGGTTGTGGAATAACCAAGACCGCGAAGTTGACCCGCCTGAACTTCCATTATACCGCACAGAAAATACGGGAGCCCCACAAATAACATTCTTGTTAAACCAAAATCTATGGCTTCTTGAGAGTCAACAATATATATACCAAGAAGCGGGCGGGCAAAAATTACCGTTGCAAGACCGAGAGAAAATCCTACAACTGCCACGCTTGCGGCGCAAACCTTTACTGTTTTTCGCAGACCTTTCTCATTTTTTGCACCATAGTTTTGGCTTACACCCGTTATTGCCGCCTGATAAAAAGCATTCATAGCCGTATACACAAAGCCTTCAATATTACCTGACGCCGCAGCCCCCGCAATCGCAGCTGTACCAAAGGTATTTACCGAAGACTGAATAAGGGTATTGGCAACAGCAAAAAGTGAGCTCTGAACTCCTGCAGGCAAACCTATTTTAACAATTGACACAAGTTCGTTTTTATAAAATTTTAACTTTTTAAGATTAAGGCGGTGCACCCCGTCTGCTCTTACAAGAATGCATACTACTAAAATTGCAGAAATATAATTTGACACAGCGGTTGCAATAGCAACACCATCAACACTCATATTCAAGCATATTACAAATATCAGATTTAAAACAACATTTACAATGCCCGAAAATGCAAGAATATACAAAGGACGGCGGGTATCGCCTGTTGCTCTTAATATTGAAGCCCCAAAGTTATATATAAGAGCTGCAGGAACACCTATAAAATATATTTTCATATAAAGTACGGCGCCGTCTAAAACTTCTCCCTCGGGAGTTCCCATAAGCCTTAAAAAATAGCCCGAACATAAAACACCGATAGTCGATGCAATAATGCCTGCCACTATACCAATGGCAATCGAGGTGTGAACTGCTTTATGTACACCCTTTTCATCACGGGCACCGTAACACCGCGACACAACAACACTTGCACCTGCGGTAAGCCCGATAAAAAGGCTTATAATAAGTGAACAAAGGCTTCCGGTTGCACCTACCGATGCCATAGCTTTGCTTCCCGCATAGCGGCTCACAACTATTATATCTGCCGCATTGTACAGAAGCTGCAGGATGTTGCCCAGGATGAGCGGAATAACAAAAGCTACCACACTTTTGAAAATTGAACCGTTTACCATATCTATTGCATCAGTTTTTCTTTTCACAGTAATTACCTCCGGCAAATTATGTTTTTACACTTTGATAATTATATTCTTGCCTCGGCATAAAGTCAAGGTGATAACATAAATTTTATCTTGTCTAAAATATAGATTTATACATTTACACATAAAAAAATATTAACTAATTTAGTTCTTGACAAAAATAAATACATCGTGTATAATAATATAGTTGACAATTTAACATACCGAGGCGTGGCGCAGTTTGGTAGCGCACCTGGTTTGGGACCAGGGGGCCGCAGGTTCGAATCCTGTCGCCTCGACCATTGCACTTAGCGTTGTTGCTGAGTGCTTTTTTCTTTTTATCCATGCGGCCCTCGGTGTGAAAACACCTTGTGTTTTCCTACATCCCAAAATGCTCTCGCATTTTGCAATCCTGCGCTACCGATATGCCACCGGCATA
>JAZRJT010000061.1:0-4051 GCA_045645905.1 Clostridia bacterium | reverse complement strand
CTTGGGTCCGCCGTTTTTGCCGATTGCAGTAAGGGCTCTACCTGTCATTTGATTGGAAAGCCCCCAAGCTTTGCTTGCAAGCGGTGTTGTCTTTGTTATAATCGACATATACATTCCTGTGCTGATACCTGCACCGCATGCACCCCAAAATCCGCATGCTCCGCCTGGAACTTGCTTTCCCCTTGCATACATTTCGGATAGAGCAGTCGGCAAATCAATCTCTCCGCCTGCGTTTTTATATGCAGTAATAAGTGATGCTCCCACCATAACATGATGCTCGGGACCGTGCATATGACAAAAGTCCATTGACATCATCTTTTCTAAAATCTCAATTGGATTTTTGGACTTTTCATTTAAAGCTAACGCTATGATTTCGTCCATTCCGTTTGTGTGGCACTCGCTGCAGACATAATGCCCGTTTACGCATCTTGTTTTGCTGTTTTCTTTTTTGTGGCAAATCACACATTCCATCATTGTATCTGTTTCCAGATACTCAAGCGGTGCTTTGCAAATTAAACATTCTTCACTCATTTTTCTACCTCATATTGCCAATCAATAATTCCGCCAAATTCTTTTACATTGGTGTAACCAAGTTTGGAAAGAGCTTCGGCTGCGATTTTACTTCGTCTGCCTGACCTGCAATATACAAGAATTAACTTGTCCTTATCAGGCATCATTTCTTCCGCTTTGTTTTCAATTTCTGTATATGGAATTAGGATTGCTCCTGGAATGTGCCCCTCGTCAAACTCGTCCTGTTCTCTTGCGTCTAAAATGATATTTTCTTCGCCTGAATCCATTATCTTTTTCGCCTCTTCAGGCGTAATCTGTTCGTACATCGCTTTTTCTCCTTTTTCAGCTACTATTATAGAAGTAAGTCCGTCTGCTCCGCCTATAATTCCTATACTTGTAGCATCTCCGCACCCTGAGAGCAGTATGCAAAGTAGAACTGATATAATACATAGTGCTTTCTTCATCACATTAACCCTCAATCTTTTCCATTACTCGACTGAATACTTCGCCGATATTTTCCCTGATAACCAGGTCGGCATTGTTATCGTATTCCGTTTCAGATTTATTAATCATAACGATATATTTGCCTCTGAAATATCTCACAAAAGATGCGGCAGGATACACCGCAAGAGAAGTTCCTCCAACAATCAGCATATCAGCGTTTTCGATATGTCGTATTGCCGATTCCGCAACTCCGTCATAGAGATTTTCTCCATAGAGAACAACCTTTGGTTTCATAATACCACCGCATTCGCATCTCGGCACATCCTTGTCTTTGATTTCTGACAAGACCTTGTCTGTATCGCCCTTTTTACCGCAGGAGGCACAATAAAATTTCTCTGCAGTTCCGTGGAGTTCAATTACATTTTTACTGCCTGCTCTTTGATGCATACCATCTATGTTTTGCGTTATTACTGCTTTGAGTTTACCCATGTTTTCAAGCTTTGCCAACGCTTTGTGAGCATTGTTTGGTTCTACTTCAATGATAAAATAATTTCTATAAAAATCATAAAAAGTTTCTGTGTTCTGAAAAAAGAAATCGTGACTCAATATCTCTTCGGGAGGCACGCCGTATTCTTTCACGGTGTTATAAAGTCCGTCTTGGCTGCGATAGTCCTTCACACCGCTTTCGGTAGATACACCTGCACCACCAAAGAAAACGATACTACTGCACTCTTTTATCATTTCTGCAAATTTATCTACCATCATTTTTCGCCTCGCTTTTGGGTTTCACCAATTCTCCTATCATTGCACCACCGATTATGCATATTGCACCTACAACTTGGATAAAGGTCATTTTTTCGCCAAGCAAAAGTGCTGCAAATACTACTGCAGATAGTGCCTCAAGGTAGCCACAAACAGCGACCGTCTGTACAGGCAATTTAGATAATGGCGAAAAATACAAGTAACATCCAATTCCTGTGTTTACAACACCTAAAATCAAAATCCAAGCCCACGCATCAGCCGGGATTGTTATATGTAATCCTTGCTTCATGCTTAAAAATATTGCTACTGTTATAAAACTGACTATAAGCTGAATTACCGAGTTTTCCATACCAACAATTTTCTTGGACTTTTTATTCAACGTTACCATAAAGAAATATGTAATTGCCGACATAATACCACAAAATAAACCCCAGACATTTGCGTTATTATCTGTAGTGTTTCCATTTACAAGAAAAATGCCGACAAGCACAGTCAAAAAGCCAATTATTTTTGGTGCAGTTAATTTTTCTTTAAATATAACCGGAGAGCAAATCATTACTATAACCGGTCCGCAATAATAAAGCAAAGATGCAAGACTGACACCAATCTGCTGATATGCTTCATACAAAAACATCCAGCTTGTTCCCATTGCAATACCTGAAAATACTACAAAGAGGAAATCCTTTTTACTTTCCCTGATATGAAATTTCCCTTTTCCAAGCATAAATAAGATAATCAAAAGAATACTGCCTATGAGTGTTCTCATAAAAACTATCTCATAACTGCTCATTGCTATATGACTTGCAACTATGCCGTTTAGTCCAAACAGCAAAAGTGCTGATATATATTTTATAAATGCTATTTTGTTCATTTTGAATACACCTGTAGATTCTCTTATGTTAAATACTATATTTTTCTAAATCTATCCTGCCGTTAGGCTCAAAAACGATGCCTTCTGATTCAAGCAACTGTCTTTGAATACCCTCGCCGCCAAATGCAAACCCCGGAGCAACCCTGCCCTCACGATTCACCACTCTGTGACAGGGAATAATCCCCGGATAAGGGTTTACATGCAAAGCGTAGCCTACAACTCTTGCCCAGCGAGGATTGCCCGCTAAAAGCGCCACCTGACCGTAGGTTGCAACCTTGCCTTTGGGAATGCTTTTCACAACCTCATATATCTTTTCAAATGTGTTCATAGATTTCACCTTTCAATTCTCGGTTGAAACAATCCAATTCTTTGACCATAAAAATAAAACTTCGGACATTTTGTCAAACTCAACCGCTCCACTATTTTTTAGACTCAAAAAAGTTTCAACAATAGCTCGTTCATCGGCAGAAACAATTTCCAGTAAATCTTTTTGATGGCTGATATACTTTCCTATTTGCTGAAAAGCTATCGCCTGTACAAGAAAAGACGCAGATTTATATAATCCCCTTAAAATTTCTTCGCTCTTTTCATACAGCATATTATGCACACAGCCGTGATAGATATTGCATGCACCGATTCTTATTGCTCTGTTAACAGCAGTTTCGGTAATCTTAGGCAGTAATTCATCAAGGCTTCCTTTTATCGGCTTTGTATCATAATAAAACTGAAAAAGGTCTGAAGACTCCCAGTTTAAGATTTCACTTTTTCCTGAAAGGAATCCGCAAATCAATTCCCTGTTCGGCAAGGTATCAAGCATCGTATTATAGGTCTTTATATCCGCAGGGGACAATTCATCGAGTATTACAACAATATCAATATCACTTTTTTCTGTTGCCTCGCCACGACCATAGCTACCCTGCAGACCGACAAACCACACACGGTCTCCAAAAGTGTCATTTATGGTTTTCAAAAAATTATCCATCCAAGTTTTAATTTCTATCATTTGGGTTACCTCGTCAAATTTAAACTTATTTCTTCGGCTGATAAAGCCCTACTGTTTCTTTATTTCTATACTCGTGCTTTTCGTAATAGCCGATTAGACTGCCATCATCATCACGAAGAGCAACCATATACACATCTTTGTTTTCCTCGTCATTGCGATATGTGTATATGATGTTGTTGTCCTTGCTCTCTTTAAACCAAGCAAGCACCTTGTCTATCTGCTCATTAGCCTTTGGCGGATGGCAGTCTTTAATGCTTTTGCCCGTCAAATTCTTGTGATACCGAGTAATCGCAGATGGATTCATATATACAATGATATCATCTATATCGCAAACAACGACAGGGGCAAGGTCTTGGTCTAATACACTTTTTAATAATTTATTTAACATTTTATTTCTCCATTCCGCAGTCATATGCATTTTTTGATACAACCTCATCATAGTACATCGTGCCATAAAGTCT
>JAZRJT010000060.1:0-4356 GCA_045645905.1 Clostridia bacterium | reverse complement strand
ATATGTAAATGGTGTAATATTTTTAAATTCATTATATGCCATATTGGCAGAACTTTCATCGGCAAATACACCAAAAACCGAGGACCCGCTGCCACTCATCAAAGAATATGCTGCGCCGTTTTGCAGCATTATTTTTTTGTACTCTTCAATTTCGGGATATTCCTTTGCTGTAACGGCTTCAAGCACGTTTCCGCAGGAGGAAGCCAACAGGTCAAGATTATCTGTCGCAAGAGCCGCAATTACCGATTTGGTGTCGGGGTGTCGGATATCATCGTTAAGCACAAGATTTTTGTATACATAGGCAGTTGATATAGAAATGGGCGGTTTTGCCAGAACAATATATGCATTACTAAGCGGTTTAACGGGTGTAAGCTTTTCGCCAATGCCTTCGGCAAGCATACAGCCGCCGTAAAGGAAGAATGGTACATCTGCACCCAAAGTCTTTGCCATAACCGCAAGCTCATCGGTCGTAAGAGGCTTGTCAAATATTGTATTAAGGGCGGTCAACGTTCCTGCGGCATCGGTCGAGCCACCGCCAAGACCTGCGCCCATAGGGATATTTTTACATAGGTGAATACTTGCGGATGCGAATATTCCGGTCTTATCAAAGAATGCCTTTGCCGCTTTGATTATCAGGTTGGTGTCATCGGTGGGAACCGAGTTGTCGGATGATGTTAATATAATTTCGTTGCCGTTGGATATTTCAAAGGTCAGAATATCAAAAAGCTTGATTTCCTGCATAATCATTGAAAGGTTGTGGTATCCGTCGTTACGTCGGTTGATAACATCAAGAGAAAGATTAATTTTTGCCGGGCATTTTATTTTAAAATTGTTCATTGGGGTTATCTCCTATGTATAGCCATTGTCAGCCTAAAGGCTGTTGCGTTTGCAACAGCCTTGTTGGATTATTCTTTTGTTGTTTTTTCTGTGTCAGCAGAGGTTTCCTCAGCCACAGTTGTGTTTGCATCAGGTGTTTGGTTATTGAATATTGCATCAAAATCATCTGCATCCAGCTTTTCTTTTTCAAGAAGCTGAGTAACTGTTGCCTCAACCGCTGCCGAATTTGCTTTAAGAATCTCCTCACAGCGTGCATAGCACTCGTCGATAATTCGCTTGATTTCAGAGTCAATCTTTGCGGCAACATCTTCGCTGTAGTCCTTGGTGTGACCAAAATCACGGCCAATAAACACCTGGTCGTTGTTGCTTGCAAATGAACGTGTACCCAAAACCTCACTCATACCATAGCGTACAACCATATTTTTGGCAATTGCTGTGGCACGTTCGATATCGTTTGATGCTCCTGTGCAGATGTCTTCAAGAAATATGCTTTCAGCCACACGTCCGCCAAGGAGTGAAATAATTTCTTCAAGCATTTCTGTTTTTGACATATGCGATGAATCATCCTTGGGCAGTGACATTGTATAGCCTGCCGCTCTGCCGCGGGGAATAATAGAAATCTGCTGAACTCTGTCCTGAGTAGGCAGCATTTTTTGTACAACTGCATGACCTGCTTCGTGATATGCAGTAATCTTTTTATCTTTTTCGGTGATTTTTCTTGTTCTCTTTTCGGGTCCGGCAAGAACCTTCATTATTGATTCTTCCAAATCAAACATAGTGATTTCCTTGGCACCAAGTCTTGCGGCACGAAGTGCTGCCTCGTTCATAAGATTTTCAAGGTCGGCACCTGTAAAACCAACTGTTTCTTTTGCTAGGACATCAAGCTTTACATCATCAGCAAGGGGCTTACCCTTTGAATGAACATTAAGGATTGCTTCTCTGCCTCTGACATCAGGAACGTCAACAACAACCTGACGGTCAAAACGACCGGGACGAAGAAGAGCACTGTCTAAAATGTCGGGGCGGATTGTTGCGGCAATAACAATTACGCCTTCATTAACGCCAAAACCGTCCATCTCGACAAGAAGCTGGTTAAGAGTCTGTTCTCTTTCGTCATGTCCGCCGCCAAGGCCTGCGCCTCTCTGACGGCCAACAGCATCAATTTCATCAATAAAGATAATACAAGGTGCGGATTTCTTTGCCTGTTCAAAAAGGTCACGCACACGTGATGCACCAACACCTACAAACATTTCAACAAAGTCAGAGCCTGAAATTGAGAAGAAGGGCACGCCGGCTTCACCTGCAACTGCCTTGGCAAGAAGGGTTTTACCCGTTCCGGGGGGGCCGACAAGCAGAACACCCTTGGGAATTCTTGCACCAAGCTCACGGAATTTATCGGAGTTTTTAAGGAAATCAACAATTTCCTGAAGTTCTTCTTTTTCTTCATCTTCACCTGCAACATCGTCAAAGGTCTTTTTGTTTTTGCCATCGACCGATACCTTGGCACGGCTTTTGTTGAAGGACATAACGCCGCCTTTGCCGCCACCCTGGGATTGACGCATAAAGATGACCCAGAAAACTATCATTATGATAATAAGCCCGAGTGAAGGCAGCATACTCAGCCACCATGGCGGTGACACAGGCTCGGGAGTGTCAATTTTAAGAGTTCCTGCCGCAACCTGACGGTCAATTTCATCGCCAACGCTGAGGTACAGCACCGGATATCCGGGAGTTGCAACCTCAATCTGGGTGCCATCGATGAGCTTTGCATAGATGTTGGGCTCAACAATTTGCATTTCGGCAACCTGTTGGTTTTTAATCATGGTTATAAGGTCAGAATATACATATTTTGTAGCTGTTTCGGGAATCGATGTCATAACAAAGATTGCGAGTATTATTAAAAATAATATCACATAGAAACCAATTCCGCGTAAAGTTTTTTTCAAGCGATCGCCTCCTGAACTGAAATTATATATTCCGCAATGCGGTGTTGAAAGTCAAATTTTCTACATTTATTATATTACCATAAATTTCATTTAAAAACAATAGTTAAAGAGAAAAATTCATAAAATTGTAACATTCTTAGTATTGACAAATTCTGCGTGAAGAATTACAATGATTCTTAGATGTTGCAGAAAGGAAATTAAAAGCTATGGCAAATAATAAAAAATCATATAAAAAAAGTAACGGTTCTGTCTGGAAAGGAATTGCGGGCATTGTAGCAGCGGTAGTTTTGATTGCACTTTTTGTGGTTGGGGCTACAGGCGGTTTTAAAACCGACGATAAAGTTGAAGGCACTCTGACTGCAGGCACCGGCGAGACAGCGGCAAATGACAAAAAAGACGAAAATACCGTGACAGAAAACACTAAGGAGGAAAATACTATGACAGAAAACACAAAAGTATTGGTAGAAATGGAAAACGGGGGCGAGTTTGTAATTGAACTTTATCCTGAATATGCTCCACAGACTGTTCAGAATTTTATAGATTTGGTTTCGGACGGTTTTTATGATGGTGTGGGCTTCCACCGCATTGTTGAAGGCTTTATGGCACAGGGCGGCGACCCTGAGGGGACAGGAATGGGAGGTAGCGGTGTTCAGATTCCAGGCGAATTTGCATCCAATGGATTTGAAGGAAACACTCTCAGCCATACAAGAGGCGTAATTTCAATGGCTCGCAGCCAGAATCCTGACAGTGCGTCAAGCCAGTTCTTTATCTGCTATGATGATGCATCCTTCCTTGACGGCAACTATGCGGCATTCGGCAAGGTTGTTGAGGGAATGGAGGTTGTTGATGCATTTCTTGATGTTGAAAGAACCTATAATATGTCAGGCGAGCTTGCATCACCTGTTGAACCTGTAACAATGAAAAGTGTTACAATTATTGAAGATTAATACAAGAGAAGAAGGAGAAAGTTTATGAAAAAAATAATTGCATTAATACTTGCGACAACCATGATTTGCGGTGTTACTGCATTTGCACATCCCTTCTCGGATGTATCGGGGCATTGGGCAGAGACTGAGATTGAAAGTGCATATGTTGGCGGTTCGGTAAACGGTGACCCTGATGGCAGATTCCGTCCCGATGACAAGATTTCGCGTGCAGAGTTCTTAAAGATGATGACCGCGGCTATATGTGAAAAGGCAGGTGTTGTCATTCCCAAAGAATTTGAGGATAACACACACTGGGCTGCAAAATACTATAATTTTGCAACGACCACAATGTATAAGCCTCTTGATGAAGGTGCAAAGGTTGATGAAATCATTCCGGGTGCTATGAGCGTGGCAGATTTTGATTTACCAATCGGCAGATGGGAAATGGCGTTTCTTGTCAGCGAAGGTATAAGAAATGTTTGCGGAATTGTCGGACGGGACCAAGGTAGAACCTATGCTGACAAGGCTGAAATCGAAAAGAATTATCCCGGGGATATTTCGGCTGCAATTGAAAATGCATTTCTTTTGAACATAATGACCGGTGACGAAAATGGTAAAATTGAGCCTGGTAATGGCGGTACCCGTGC
>JAZRJT010000059.1:0-31301 GCA_045645905.1 Clostridia bacterium | reverse complement strand
GGCAAGATCATTGTAAAAGCAAACCACATGATCACACCAAGACGTGCAGCGTTAGTTGTATCCAAAGGTGTTGATGCAGAAGGCAATCCATTGACAGCAGTGAAGATCAGAACTGTTCTGACATGTCGTTCACACATTGGTGTTTGTGCAAAATGTTACGGTGCAAACATGGCAACTGGTGAAGCAGTACAGGTTGGGGAATCTGTAGGTATCATCGCAGCTCAGTCTATCGGGGAACCTGGTACACAGCTTACAATGAGAACATTCCACACTGGTGGGGTTGCCGGTGGGGATATCACACAGGGTCTTCCTCGTGTCGAAGAACTTTTTGAAGCAAGAAAACCAAAGGGACTTGCTATCATCACAGAGTTCGGTGGCGTAGCTACAATTAATGATACGAAGAAGAAACGTGAAGTAATCGTTACTAATGATAAAGGTGATTCGAAGGCATACCTCATTCCTTACGGTTCAAGACTGAAAGTACAAGACGGTCAGGAACTTGGAGCAGGTGATGAACTTACAGAAGGTAGTGTAAATCCACACGATATCTTGAAAATCAAAGGTCTTCGTGCAGTTCAAGATTACATGATTCAAGAAGTGCAACGTGTATACCGTCTCCAAGGTGTTGATATCAACGATAAACATATCGAGGTTATCGTACGTCAAATGCTTAAGAAGATTCGTGTTGAAGAATTGTTTGAAGCAAGAAAGCCAAAGGGTCTTGCCATTGTTGCTGAAATCAGCGGTCGCGTAAAGATTACCGAAAACAAGAAAAAGCGTGAGGTTACCATCCTCAATGATGAAATTGGTGATTCAGCTACCTATCTTATCCCATATGGTTCAAGAATCAAGGTTCGCGAAGACCAGTTTATCAATGCAGGTGACGAGCTTACAGAAGGTTCAGTTAATCCTCACGATATCCTTGCAATTAAGGGTTATACCGCTGTTCAGGATTACCTTATCCAGGAAGTTCAGCGTGTATACCGTCTGCAGGGTGTTGATATCAACGATAAGCATATTGAGGTTATTGTTCGCCAGATGATGCACAAGGTTAAGGTTGAAGATGCCGGCGATACAGATTTCCTGACAGGTTCACTTGTTGAACGTTATGAACTTGAACGTGTAAACATCAAGATGCGTGAAGAAGGCAAGGCAGAGGCTCAGTACTCAGAAGTTCTTATGGGTATTACAAAGGCAGCTCTTGCAACAGATTCCTTCTTGTCTGCTGCATCCTTCCAGGAAACAACAAGAGTTCTTACCGAGGCCGCAATCAAGGGTAAGATTGACCCGTTGGTTGGCCTTAAAGAAAATGTTATTATCGGTAAACTTGTTCCCGCAGGTACAGGTACACCTCAGTACAGCAATGTGGAAATTATGCCTACCGATTTTACCGAAGATGTAATCTTTAGCTAAAAAACTTAAAGGAGTTGGTTCAAAAACCAACTCCTTTTAAATTAATATTTAATTTACGACTCACTTCTTTTTCCCTTTTGGGCACACCTTCATACAAATGCCGCAAACAGCACCTCTACCGATATGCTGAAAAGCTTTTTTCATATAATCACTGCAGGCCTTAGCATCAATGATAATTTCACGTTCGTCACCGGGCTTCCATTCCTCTCCCCTGATTGCCATCGCCGGACAGCTTTCGGCACAAAGTCTGCAATCGCCACAAATTGACTTTGGCTCTGCATTCACCACATCAAAAGGACAATCGGTAAGAATTGTGCCCAGGCGAACTCTTGGCCCAAACTTTTTCGACAAAAATAAACCGCTTTTGCCTACCGCACCCAACCCCGAAAGTGTTGCCGCATATTTATGTGAGAATATACCCTGCAGACCATCTACCGATTGCGATGCCGGAATTGCCGCATAATTATACCCTTCATTTGCCAACATTATCCCAATTTTGAGAGATGTGTTATCTATAAAGGTGTTTATGGTTCTGTAGTGATGAAAATATGTATGAGTGGGCCGATCAGTAATGCCATCAACTATCGCACTCGAAAGAGGCACAACATATGATATGGCAAATGTGAGCCCAAATGCATTTTCATCAGGATTAAGCCGACAAAAACCAACTTGCTGTATTCCGTTTTCATATAAAAATTCTGTTATCTTATCTCTCATTTTTCAAAACTCCGGATTTAAAACTTTTTTTAAATATTCCAGGGTGGGAAAGACTTTGTCAAGCTGTAGCTGTATGTATTGCTCCCCCAGAACACCCAAGTATTCAATGGTTTTTTCATTTGCATCAAATGAAAATATTTTTTTACTTTCCGCCTCAGATATATATTGTAATATCTGTCGCATTCCGCGAGTCAGCTTTGCACAACCGGGCTTTTCAACTGCACACTTGCTACAAAATATTCTGCCTTCCGAAATGGATAAATACATTTCATCCCCGACATCAGCACAAGCACAACAATCATCAAGCTGTGGCTCATATCCCGAAATTGCCGCTATTCGCCACTCGAAAACGGTTTTAATTTTTTCCATAGAACATAAATCATGTTCTAACGCAAACAGAGAATTTAAAAGCAGCCTTAACGCCTCTTCATCAGGAGCATCCTCGCCCACTGCATTGTTAGTAATTTCTGCAAAATATGATGCATATGCCAATTTTTCAAGAGAAAACCGAATGCTTGAAAAAGCCTCTAAAACCGTTACCTCGTTCAGCTTATAAAGTCCGCTTTTACTGCGAGCCTCATATAAAACTATTTCACTATACGCAAAAAGCTGAAGCCCCATACGCATATGTGATCTGGAGCTTCTTACATTGTTTGCTATAGCCGAAATCTTTCCAAAATCCCTTGTGATGATGGTAACGATAAGGCTTGTTTCGCTATATTTGGTGGTTTTTGTTACGATTCCTGCGGTCTTTAAAAGCCCCAAGTTCCTCACCAACCTCTGTTTGTGTCTTATCCGACAGCGTTTTGTATTTTAGATATTCTTTTACCCTGCCAGTTTGTTCAAACGCCTTCCATGCAAGTTCAGATATTTTTCCCATATACATTTCCTCCGTTAAATATATTGTGAGGAAATGGTTGTTTTAAAATACTGTAACTTTTAACCATTAATCAAAACCAATTGTATTCATAAAAGCCTCTTTGTTGCGCCAATCCTCTTTTACCTTTACCCAAAGCTCAAGATAAACCTTGGCGCCTAAGAAACGCTCTATATCCTGCCTTGCACGACTGCCGATTTCCTTTAGTTTTTCACCGCGTTTGCCTATAATAATTGCTTTATGACTCTGGCGTTCGCAGTAAATTGCGGCTAAGATTTCATACGTTCCATTGTCGCGTTTATGCATTTTTTCAATTTCAACCGCTAACCCATGAGGGATTTCCTGATTAAGAAGTCTCAATGATTTTTCACGAATAAATTCTGCCACAATCTGCCTCTCCGGCTGATCTGTTATAATATCTCCAGGGAAAAACTGCGGACCTTCAGGCAAAAGCTCCTTAATTTCATCAATTAATTGGTCTACATTTGCCCCTTTTTGCGCCGAAACCGGTACAATCCCGTGAAAGTCATAAAGTTCCTTTAATCTGTCCAGCACTGGCAAAAGACTAAGCTTGGGAACAGTGTCAATTTTATTTACAACCAAAATTACCGGTGTGTTACCCTTCTTCAACCCCGCTAATGCCTTACGTTCTTTTTCATACTCATTTTCATGAAGATTACAATCAACCACATACAGCAAAACATCTATATCCTGAGTAGCGGTATAGATATATTTCTCCATCTTTTCACCCAGCTTGTTGTGGGGTTTGTGTATACCGGGAGTATCAATAAGCACCACCTGGCAGTCGTCCTGAGTATGAACACCAAGAATCTTTGTCCTTGTAGTCTGTGGCTTGTTTGACACAATTGCCACCTTTTCTCCTATTATTTTATTCATAAGTGTAGACTTGCCGGCATTTGGTCTGCCAGTAATCGCTACAAAACCTGATTTCATCCTTTGTTCTCCTTATTTTTCATAAATATAAATACTATAACTAAAACAGCAAACAGTATAAGATTAACATATTGTGTCTTTATGTATATAAACACCCTTTGCCAGCCCTCTGCTTCGCCAAAAACCGCTCCTGCAATAAATAGTGATGCAATAGCCAGAATCAACACAGCCGCAGCCGAACAATCTTTTGCAATTTTTGCCAATTCGCATTTTTCGGGAGATACCTTGTCCACTATTGCCTCAATCGCTGTATTCATCAGTTCTGCCGCCATTACGCAGGCAATTGTCAGCGTAAGGATTGTAGCTCTTAGCCAATCAATCCCAAATACTGACGCAAAATATATCACCGTACACATTGCCGCAATATGAACTCTGAAATTCCGTTCGCAAAGAATGGCGTGAACTATGCCGCAAAATGCGTCTTTAAAGCCAAATCCGCATTTTTTCATCGCATAAGCCCCATTTCCTTCAGGATATCCTCCTGATAGCCGAACATTTCTTCTTCATCCTCGGGGGTCATATGGTCATAGCCAAAAAGATGAAGCATTGAATGAACAGTCAAAAAACCCACTTCTCTCTCAAATGAATGCCCGTACTCCTCTGCCTGTGCAGCCGCACGTTCAAGCGAAATAACAATATCACCCAGAAACATCTCGCCATCGGGATTAAAATCCATATATTCATCCAGAATATTGCCTTCTTCATCATACTCTAAAAGCGGAAACGATAAAACATCTGTTACTCTGTCTATATTTCTGTGTTCGCGATTAAGCTGTCGGATTTCATCATTGTCCGTAAACATAAGGCTGATTTCTGCTTTTGTACCAAATTCAAAGTCCATATAATCAAGTGACGCCTTAACCGCCGTCCTGACCAAGTCACGGATTTCCTTTGTAACCTTAAATTTCTTTTGATTATTTCTGATAGCTACCTTCATTGCCATTTCTGCCTTTGCTGTTATTTTTTGAAACCCTTTCGCGTTCAAGGGTCTTTTTTTCGTATGCCTTTACGATTTTCTGCACAAGCGGATGCCTTACAACGTCCGACTCGCTTAGATACATAAATTCAATGCCCTCAACATTTTTAAGAACAATCTCCGCATCACGGAGTCCTGATTTTTTATCACGAGGAAGGTCAATCTGCGTAATATCTCCCGTTACCACAATCTTGGACGAAAAACCCATACGGGTAAGGAACATTTTCATTTGTTCGGGAGTGGTGTTCTGTGCCTCGTCAAGAATGATAAAAGCATCATCAAGGGTACGTCCTCTCATATATGCAAGGGGTGCAACCTCAATAAGCCCCCTCTCAATATTTTTGTGGAAGGCCTCACCACCCAGCATATCCCCCAAAGCATCATAAAGGGGACGCAGATAAGGGTCTACTTTATCCTGCATATCTCCGGGAAGAAATCCCAAAGATTCACCTGCTTCAACTGCCGGACGGGTAAGAATAATCTTATTTACCTCTTTGTTTTTGAATGCCTTTACCGCCATCGCTACTGCAAGATAAGTCTTTCCTGTGCCTGCAGGACCAATACCAAATACAATTGAGTTCTTCTCGATTGCCATCACATATTTCTTTTGTCCCAAGGTTTTTGCTCTAATAGGCGTGCCTCGGGATGTTATGCAAACACAGTCCTGCCCAAGAGTTTCAAGCTCTTTATCGTTATCTTCTTCAATCTGTGACATAACGTAGCGAACCTCCTGCTCGCCAATGGCAGTACCATTGTGCGCCATACCAAGAAGGTTGTTTATAACCCTTGTTGCCTTATCAACCGCGTCAGGCTCGCCACCCACCTTTATCTCAGAGCCACGGTTTATAACCGCAACATCAAAGGTCTTTTCAATAAGGCGTATATTCTCATCAAAATTGCCAAAAAGATTTATCAGCAATTCCATTTTTTCAACTTCAATGTGTCGTTCCATACAGGAATTCCTTTCTTATTTCCACTATTATTCCTCTATTGTATCATACCCTAAATTCTCGGTTTTGTCAATTATTCTTTGCTGTGCAATATTCTCCAGACAAAGATATTCAACGGTGACAAACACGCCTTTTTCGCCATTCTCGGCATAAGTAGTTTTTTTGTTTTTAATCTCGGCATCTCTGCCGATTTCTCTTTCAAGTTCTCTCCCAAGCTCAGTTTCACCCAAAGCAACCGCTTCATCTAGACTTCGAACACGTTTTTCGGGAGTATATTCAATAATTTTTTCACATTCGATAAACAACGAAGGGATAAATGAAAGAGGTACTTTATATTCCGTTATATCCTTTGTTGTATCACCGTTTTCAAAAGGCTGTGTAGTTTTAAAAAACAGCTTGATTTTTTTGTTCATAACCGAAAGGCTGTACCGTTTTTTCTCTTTTCCTGTATATATTTTTTCAACATATTTAAATGGATATTCCTTTGTTTTTTTATAAACTGTTTCTGCGTAAATTTCCCCAAAGGAATGAACATATCTCATACCTATTTTCTTGCTGTCAACCACTCCACTTACAAGCAAATCACCCTTTTCAACAAATTCATCTGTTTTAACAAGTGTCTGCCCCTCTTTTACCTCTAACAGTCTGATAACGCCATTCTTTGCAGCAACAATATCGCAAGGCATGTCTGCATCAACACGGATGGCAGTGTCAAGCCTTTCCTTTACCTCTATGTATGCCCGTGAACCTTTAATATTTATGCCAATCCAGGCAATATCGTCAAAGTTGGTCATCATTTGATTTTTTATCAGCTTGCTGTCGATTTTGTCGACGTCAGCACCATAATAAATTCCGCAGTCTTTAAGCTGATTACGTATTTCATCCGTCGCAATTCGCTGATTTCCCTTTATATCAACACCCACAATGTGACCTGTAAGATACCACAAAAGAACAAAAAACAAAATCACACCCAGCAGCGCTGTCTTCCGTTTTCTGTATCTGTGCAAAATAAAAGGAACTCCCTGCCGTTTTATAATCGATACGTGTGTTCGGGTTTTTCGGGCTATGCTTCTGATTTCCTTAAATCCGCCTATAGAAATGCAGGCACAAATTCTATCTTTGCCCCTGCGTCTTACATTCCACAAAAAAATTCCCCTATTGCTACAGATATTCAAAAATCTTTCGCAAAACACACCATCAACACAAATGACTATATATCCGCGTAAATAGCCTACAATTTTTTCAATGGACATACTCCTTAACCCTCTTTTCCAAACTCCATTTTCTGAATTTTGCCCGTGATGAAGAGCATCTCCCGCGTAATACTTCTTATTTCAAGATTTACACCGCAAACCGTCAATCCCGACGGATTGCTTTCCATTACTATTTTTTTATCGGTATACACTGAAATTGCCTTATAATTTTCAATCACAACCTCACGGTTACCAATAAATACTATTTTAGGAACGTCCAGAATAACTTCCTTTGACGCATCAAGTCCGTCTGCCATACGCTCTCGCAGGGTTGGTCTTTCCTTTTTTTCAGCCTTTGACTTCTTCATTTTTATCACCCTTTAAAAGTTTATGCCTAAATCAGCCTTATAATGAATAGATTGAAGTATAAAGAAAGGATGCATCTTATGAATAAACAGATAAAAATAGTGTTTCTTACCCTTGTGCTGTACCTTACAGTATTTTTGATAGGCAATCCCCAACCATGCCTTATTGCGGCACAAAATGCAATCAGGCTTTGTCTGGAAACTGTCATACCATCCCTTTTTCCGTTTTTTGTGTGCAGCGGTCTTCTGTGCTCACTTGGTTTTTCAGCTCTTTGCAGTCATTTTCTATCTCCAATGATGCGACCGCTGTTTAATCTCCCCGGAGCATCAGCAGTGACACTCTTTATGGGATTTCTCAGTGGTTATCCCATTGGTGCCGCTACGGCAGTTGAGTTGTATAAAACCGGTCAGTGCACCAAACCCGAGGCCGAAAGAATGCTTGCCTTTTGCAATAATTCCGGCCCTATGTTTATAATCGGTGTGGTGGGTAGCAGTTGTCTTGGTAATCCCACCGCCGGACGGTATCTGTATGCATCCCATATAGTTGCAGCACTTATTGTCGGACTTGTATTCAGGTTTTATAAATCCTCTTATCCCTCCCCTCGCACACTGCCGTCATCTTTTACAGAAACAAAAAAAACCGCCATCTTTTCCTTTGGCGGCATTATAGACAATTCTGTATTTTCTATTTTAAAAATTTGCGGCTTTGTAATCTTTTTTGCTGTACTGGTAAAATCCCTGCCCAACAATCCTTATTTGTATTCCCTTGTGGAAATAACCGGGGGAATAATGACACTTGTGCAAAACAGTACCACCTACACCCTGCCCCTTATTTCCTTTTTTCTTGCGCTTTCAGGACTATCGGTATTATTTCAGGTATCGGCAATCATACAACCCTTTGGGCTGTCCCTTAAGGCATACATATCAGGAAAGCTTCTGCAAGGAGCACTTTCCTTTATGATAACTCTTATAATGCTTAAGATAATTCCTATTACGCAAGAAACCTTTGCCAAATCTGCCGATATATCTTTATCCCCTGTATTGTTGAGCCTTTCATCAGTGATTATAACAATCTTTTCAGTTTTTATCTTACTTTGTATAATGATTCTGTTTTCATTCAAAAAACCCTCTTAAAGCTACTTGCTTTAAGAGGTTTTTTTAATATCTTGGTGGACTGTAATGTGTGTTTCTGCGACGTTTGCGTTTGCTCCGCTTTAGTGCCCGGGCAAAGCCGATTACTATCAGCGAGACAAACCCTATCGCTAAGCCCAGGGCAACATAAACTACAAGTTTAACAGCTTTAAAGCTCCATAACCATTCACCAAAACTTGCAATAAAGCCGAGGAAATGTCTGTCAAGCTCTACTGTGGAAATCAGATTTACCTCGCCCACCTTGTTGCCTTCATAGGTGAAAATCGCCTTGCCTATAACCTGCCCTGAATATATGGGGGCATAGACCTTTTCGGGAATTTCTGTGGTTATCTCTACCCTAGAAACATCTCCGCCGTTGGGAAACATTGCATCAAGGTTTTTTTCTGCCGAAAGTAAAAGGTGGTCTGTTCCGTCAGCTGCCTGCTTAACCTTTACTTCGCCAAAGATGTCATCACGCTTTGCAAGACGCCTGGCAGAAAAATCGGTTAGGCCGTGCTCAAGCAAAGCTTTTGATTCGTCGTGAGAAACTGCCATATCCGATGCTTTGAAAATCACTGCAATTACCGATTTATCGCCTTTCTCTGCCGAGGAAACCAGGCAATATCCCGCCTCGGAGGTAGAGCCCGTTTTAATTCCTGTTGCATAATCATAAAAATAATACGGATATCTCATTCTTGAAACAAGGTTGTTGGTGTTAATAAAATATCTTTTGTCTGACATATTTGTTGCAGGTAAATAAATATGAGCACATTCTACTATGCCACGAAACGTCTCGTTCTGCATCGCATAATGAGCCATCTTTGCCATATCGCGAGCTGTGGTGTAATGCTGTCCGTCCTGAAGACCGTGTGGATTTACAAAATGCGTACTTTCAAGTCCGATTTCGCCTGCCTTGACATTCATTCTTTCAACAAATGCTTCAATTGTCCCTGAAACACCTTCTGCTATGGTTACCGCAGCATCATTGCCCGATGCAATAAGCAGCCCTTCAAGCAGATTTTTAAGCGGCATTTCCTCGCCAACCTTTAATGCGATGCTGCTGCCGTCAATTGCCAAAGTATCAAAGGCCGTCTGAGATAGTTTGAGCTTTTGTTCAAGGCTGATTTCACCTTTCGCAACCGCATCAAGCGCCACAATTGCAGTCATAATTTTGGTGGTGCTGGCAGGAAACATTACCTTATCTGCATTCTTTTCAAACAGCATATTTCCGGTATTACCGTCAACCAAAATTGCAGCTTCTGCCGTAAGTGATGGTGCTGCACCAAAAACTGGCATAAACGTACTGCATACACAGCAAATCACAAAAACTACCGTCAACAGCCTGTACCATATTAAGTTTGAGGGAATTATTTTACTATCCTTCATCTTACTGTTTTATTCCTCCAATTTATTTTTGAGAGATACCGCCTTCACGTTCAAGCTTTTCACGTTCTGCCTGAGAAAGACGTATATACTCAGGAATCAACTTTCCGTATTCAGTGATGTCACCTTTTTTCAGCTTATCAAGCCCGATTTCAGCAACCGCTCCTGCAAGATTAAGATTAGAAACCTTGGGGGCGAAATATGCAGCCTCACCCAAAGCTGCCCGAATTTCTTCCTCAAAAACCAGGGTTGCATCACCCATAAAGAGAACCTTTTTTCCGTATTCTTTAAGCTGAGCAAGCAATTCGTCCAAAGCCAACGCACGATCATCTGTCAGCCGCGTCAAACTGTTTCCTCCGTGGAACAACGCATTATATACCTGATTACGTCTTGCGTCAAGAACAGGGGATATTATTCCGTCAAAATATTGTGACGAAAATGCTAACGCCTCCAGTGTAGAAACCGCTATGCAGGGCTTATTTGCTGCCTGGGCAAGAGCTTTGGCCGTTGCAACGCCTATTCTCACCCCGGTAAATGACCCCGGGCCCACAGCCGCCGCAAAGGCATCTATAGACGATGGTACAACCTCAGCCGCTTTAAACATCTGCTCAATCTGCGGCATCATTATCTGTGAATGTGTTTTATTTTGATTTATTACTGTCTGAGCAACCATTATTTTGTCGCTCATAATCGCCGCTGTTGCCGCCATACAGCAGGTATCAATTCCAAATACAAGCATTTTTATCTCTCCGTTTTTTCAATGAAAATCTCCCGGTAATCGTCACCCATTTCAGGGGTTTTTTCAATCCTTACCTTTATATATCCCGTTGGCAATACTTTTTCAATGTTTTGCGCCCACTCAATGATACAAATTCCATCGCCAAAAAAGTAGTCATCCATCCAGTCACAGTTGTCCGGGTCAACATTTTCCAACCGATAGGCATCAAAATGGTATAAATCAAGGGTTCCGTTATACTCGTTAACAATGGTGAAGGTGGGGCTTGAAACATCGCCCTCAATCTCAAAAAACTCTGCAAGGCCCTTGGTAAATGCCGTCTTGCCTGCTCCCAAATCACCTATAAGAGCAATGACACTGCCAGGAACAAGGGTTTGTGCAAATTTTTTTGCTGCTGCCCGTGTTTCAGCCTCGCTGCAAGTTACAAATTTTTTCATATAGGCTGCCATTCCTCCTGAAATTTTCTCTATCTTTATTTTACCTATATTTAATTATAAAGTCAATATAAAACTATTGAATTTTAATTTATTTTATTGTATACTGAATTTATACATACTGAAAATGACTGAAAGATTACATAGAAAGGAACTAATAAAATGGAAAAAACAAGAGTTGACAAGCACAACTATTATCTTGACATAGCAGAAACCGTGATTGAGCGCGGAACCTGTCTGCGCCGTAATTTTGGCGCAATAATTGTAAAAAATGATGAAATTGTCTCCACGGGATACACCGGTGCTCCACGAGGAAGGCAAAACTGCACCAACCTTGGAGTGTGCGTGCGAGAAAAGCTTGCCATCCCCCGTGGCGAAAGATATGAACTGTGCCGCAGTGTACATGCCGAGGCAAACTGTATTATCAGTGCACAACGCCGTGATATGATTGATTCAACCCTTTATCTTGTAGGCAAGGACTACAAAACCGGTGAACTGGTAGAAAACACTTCAAGCTGTTCCATGTGCAAGCGTCTGGTAATCAATGCAGGTATCAAACAGGTAATTATCCGTGATACACCAACCGAATACAGAGTTGTAGATGTTGAAGACTGGATTAAAAACGACGAGTCAATTGATGGAATTTTTGGATACTGAAAATATCTTTATATGACAAAAACCGCAGCATAGCTGCGGTTTTGCTTTTTTTTGAGAAATATTTCTTAATATCCAACCTTTTCCCAACATTCGAATGGAGCTGCAAGTTCTTCACTGATGTAAACCTGAGTCTTCTTTGTCTGGAGCATTGAGCTGGGGAGGTAAGGTGTGATAGGACCATGTGTGCAAAGACGGCTTGTCATTCTCTGCCATGAAGAGAATGTACCGCAGGTTGCAAGTGCATGAACTTCAATTCTTTCCTTTGCGCGCATTACATCAAGAGGTCCGATGGTTGCTGCACAAGGAGGAACATTAGCGATATCACCTGACTGGCCGAATGTACCGTTGAGTGAGTTCTGCATAATGGTCATTGGATGGAGTTTAACAATCTGTGCGGGCTGGTTGAGCCATTCTTCAATATCACCGCTGCCAATGAATTCAGGAATAGGATCAACAAATGCCATATGGCCTGCCCAGCCGGGAGATGTAGATGCGATATCAGCACCTGTTCCCTCTGTGATATCATCAATAATCTTTGAGTAATCCTTGATGTTTGCGTTTGTGGGGAAGTGAACATTTTCCATAGGCATACGGAGCTTTTCATCAATCTGATAGTAAAGATACTTAATCATAGAATGTGCAAAACCTGCTTCGTATGTGATAGGAGCGATGTTGCCGTTTTCATCAGCCCATTCATCTTCTGCTACAAGGTGAACCTTGCTACAATCAACGCCGAAATAGTTGATGAGCTGTGCAAGAGGAATGTATGTATCGGGCTCTGGGTTGCCGAGAATCATTGTAAAGCTCTTGCCTGCTTCAGATGCAGCTTTGAGACGTTCAAAAAGTGTTGCGATAAGAACAGGATGGGGGTTCATCATAACTTTTACGTTAAATTCGGGATGCCACCAATCTTCTCTCTTTTCGAGATCCTTGCCGCTGAGGCTGCGAACATAATCGCAAACCTTCTTGTCCTTGAAAGGAACAAACTCATGAGGCTGGAAGTCAAATTTTGTTGCGGGATCAGTAATAAAACTCATTTTACAATTTCTCCTTTTAATATAGTATTTTTAACATTAAACCATTGATCAACAATGATTAAGTTCGCAAGATTGCCACGTTTAATCTGTCCGATTTCGGGCATATTCAAAAGACGTGACGGATTAAGCGATGCATATTTAAACACATCACAAATTGAGCCGCCGGTGTGAACCATCATATTGCGGCAGGCAATATCAAGTGTCAGTTTGGAGCCTGCAATGTCGCCGCCCCAGTCAAAATTGATATCAAATGCTTCTTCAAGGCCGGGAAGCGGAGGTCCGTCGGCAACAAAGGAATCGGCAATAAGAATTATCTTATCCTGACCTTTGATTTTTTTAACAAGCCTTATCATATATGGGTGAACGTGAACACCCATAGAATCACAGATAAGCTCTGCATAGATATCGCTGTTGTAATTTACGGTTTCGTCAACACAAACGCCACGAACTTCGGGGTAATTTTCTAAAGTGCCCGTTGCATTTGTGTGATGTGTGCCGAGTTTCAGTCCATAAGGCATAAGAGCCTCAATCTGCTCTGGAGTAGCTTCGGAATGTGCAACCGAGAACACTATTTCAGGAATTTCGCGTTTAACATATTTAACAAAGTCAAGAATACCCTCTCTCTCGGGTGCTACGCACCATACCTTGGCAAAATCCTTTGCGGCCTCTACCACTTCGGCATAGTCTTTCTCGACAATTGCATCCTTCCAAACGTTCTTTTCCTTATCGCATCCAAAATCAGGGTTAAGATATGGGCCTTCCATATAAACACCAATGATGTTTCCGCACTCCCCTGCAGCAATTGCATCCTTATATCTCTTTATCGCATCAAGATGCTCCTGCTTGTTCATACTGTAAAACAGCGCAGGAAGAACCGATGTAACACCATGGTCAAGCAAGGTGTTTGAGCACTTAACAGGGTCATCGTGGAAATATGTATCACCGTCGGCATGTGTATGTATATCAATAAGACCGGGGCCCACAAAATTGCCCTGTGCATCAATAATTTCAGCATTATCAGGAACTTCTAGTTTTTTTCCAAAATCGACTATCCTGTCATCTTCAATAAGCAGAGTTGCGTTGGGAATATAATGATCAGGCATAACCAATGTTGCATTTATAATTGCTTTCATACGTAATTCCATCGCCTTTCTGTAAAACTTTTAACCGGGATATGCGGCGTAAAACACCAAACTACCCCTTGTATTTTAAATTATATCTTTGAAATACAGCATTGTCAACCTGAATTTTTACGAAACTTTTTCGAAATCCATAAAATCCTTGAAATATAGTAATTATTGTGTTATACTGACCTCGTAAAAGCTTAAATGTTGTATACTTTACGAAATTTTTCGGAGGTGTAGCCATGACACTTGCAAAAATAGCCAAGATGGCAAATGTGGCAGTATCTACCGTTTCAAAAGCATTTTCGGACAGTCCTGAAATCAGTAGCGAAACCAAGGAATTAATTATGAAAATCGCCCGCGAAACCGGTTGTTACGAAAAATATTATAAGCCAAAATATAACAAAAAGTTAATTGCAGTTATTTGCCCTGAGGTGCTGGGTATTCACTACTCCCAAATGGCTACCTATCTTGAGAAAAAAATTTCCCATCGTGGTGATACTACGTTGCTTGCTGTAAGTAACTTCTCCCCCGAAAAGCAGGAAGAGCTCATTAATTATTACGCAAAATACGCCCACGCTGACGGGATAATCGTAATTGAACCTGTCGGAAAAATCAAGGCAGCCACCGATGTGCCGATTATTCAGATTGGTTTGGAAAAAAGCTCGGGCGAGGTTCATGCGATTTTTGCAGATATGGGCGATGCACTACATCAAAGCATCAACCTTTTGCTTAAATACGGACACCGGAGCATTGGTTTTATCGGTGAAAAAAATACCGTCAAGGAGTATGAGCTGTTCCGTAATACTGCCGTCGGATGCGGTGTTATTATGCATCCTGAATACGTTTCGATTAACAAACACAGATTTCAGGATTGCGGATATTTCGGAATTGACGAAATGCTAAAGAATGGCACCCTGCCTACTGCTGTGTTTGCAGCATACAGCCACGTTGCCGCAGGGATTATGCAAAGATTGAGCGAAGAACAGTTGCGTGTGCCTGAGGATATTTCGGTTATCTGTCTTGATGACATCAGCACAACACCATATGGCAATATGCATCTTTCGTGTATAAAAATGCACATTGAAGAGCTTTGTTCAGAAGCAATTCATCTGCTCTACCGAATTCTGGCAAGGCACAACAGCGTTTCTAAACACACAATCACTGTTGAACGCCAGTTTTTTGAGGGTGAGTCAATCGGAAAACCCAGATAATTAGTTTTTAATACATAGTATAAGACCCTTCCTGCGTAAATCGCAAGAAGGGTTTATGCTTTATGCTTGTTTTGTGTCAGCTTTATTAAAGAGCAACATTATTAAAAGAATTGCCAGACACAGCGCAGGGTAAACCGAAAAAATTGCCATTGCAAAAATTACACCAAAAACTTTCATATCAAGTACCCTCCAAATCATATGTAAGATTTATCTTGATTAAAGTATAGGTTATTTGGTGTACTATAAGCCGGACAGTTTTATGTAAATTTTGTTTTGGGAAACAAGGACATAATTCTTATTGTCATTTTTATTGTATTGACTCAAAGGGGGTCTGACCCCCTTTGTATCCCCTGCACCGCTATCAAAGTTTATGCAGATGTAGCTGTTCATCTTTTTTCATTTTGCTGACGCTCGGAAGTTCAATATATATTGAACGCACTCGCTAAAAACAGCAGACAAAATAGGGAACTGATGTCTGCTGTTTTTCATCAAAACGCAAAAATCTTCACAAACATCTGCGACTAAACTTCTCAAAAGCGGTTTTCTTTTGCCCGTCTTTGAGGGTCTAATTTTCTTCCGGTTGCTCTTCCGGCATAGATATGTATTTTTCTTCCATATCCTGTTGGAGCTTTTTAAGCTCCTCGATTATATCTGTTATTTTGTTAAACATTGCAAAATACATACTTTTATATTCGTCCATTTTCTCTTCCTTTCTTATTAATTTTAGAAAAGCAAAATTTTGTACAAAAAATGCGTGACCGGAGTCACGCATAAAAAACGCACAACTCCATGTCTGCGAAACAAAACTTTCATTGCTACAAAAGTACGTGAAAGTGGAGTGTACATTTTTTTCAAATGTAAACCACAACTTTTGTAGCAATCATTATTTAGTTTTGTTTCGCAAGTACCATTATAGCATCTTTTTCAACTAATTACAATAGGCTTTTTTTGTAATTTTTTGTAGAATTATCGGTTTAAAATAAATAATTTAACAATTGCTTGACTTATTCGCAAAAAAATGGTAAAATTATATGATAAAATAAGCTAGTTATGCCACGGATTCAATTTTTGAAACAGCTGATTAAAAATATATTACAGAAAGGCATCTGAAACATATGAAAAATTTAGGATTAAACGATATTAGAGAAAAATATCTTTCATTCTTTGAATCAAAGGATTGTCTGCGTCTCGACAGCTTTTCACTTGTGCCAAAGAATGACGCAAGTCTGCTGCTTATCAACTCAGGTATGGCGCCTATGAAAAAATGGTTCACGGGTGCTGAGGTTCCCCCAAGAAAAAGGGTTACTACCTGCCAAAAGTGTATCAGAACTCCTGACATTGAAAGCGTTGGTAAAACCGCACGCCACGGCACCTTCTTTGAAATGCTTGGCAACTTTTCATTCGGTGATTACTTCAAGCGTGAAGCTATTAACTGGGCCTGGGAATTCCTTACTAAAGTTATGGAAATTCCCGAAGAAGTATTGTGGATTACCGTTTATGAAGAAGATGACGAAGCACGTGATATTTGGGTTAACGAAGTTGGTGTAAATCCCGAAAGAGTTGTAAAACTCGGCAAAGATGAAAACTTCTGGGAGCACGGCACAGGGCCTTGCGGTCCTTGCTCTGAGATTCACGTTGACCGCGGCATAGAATTCAGTTGTGGTAAGCCCGATTGCAAGCTGGGCTGTGATTGCGACCGCTTTATGGAAGTGTGGAACCTTGTGTTTACACAGTTTGACAAGGACGAAGACGGCAACTACAACCGCTTAGCAAACCCCAACATCGACACAGGTATGGGTCTTGAGCGTCTTGCCTGCATTATGCAGGGTGTAAACAACCTTTTTGAGGTTGACACCGTTCAGAACACAATGAAGCACATTTCACGCATTGCCGGTGTTGAATATAAGACCGACGAAAAAACCGACGTATCGCTTCGTGTTATTACCGACCATATCCGCAGCACAGTAATGATGGTATCTGATGGTGTTATTCCTTCAAACGAAGGCAGAGGCTACGTTTTAAGACGCTTGCTCCGTCGTGCGGCACGCCACGGCAGACTTCTTGGCATCAAGGGCGAGTTCCTTTATACTGTTGCTGATACAGTTATTGACTCTTCAATGCAGGGTTATCCCGAGCTTGATGAAAAGAGAGATTACATCAAAAAGGTTGTCAGAATTGAAGAGGAAAAGTTCTCAAAGACAATCGAGGGCGGTCTTGCAATTCTGAGCACTTATATTGAAGAAACAAAGAACAAGGGCCTTGATACCCTTGCAGGCGAAGAAGCATTTAAGCTTAACGATACCTATGGATTCCCCATTGACTTGACCGTGGAAATCTGTGAGGAACAAGGACTCAAGGTTGATAGAGAAGGCTTTGACAAGCAGCTTAAAATTCAGAAGGAAACCGCAAGAGCAAACCGCAAGGACGGCTCCAGCTGGGATGATGATTCTGCTGTTAACATCAAAGCAGCGGCAACCGAATTTGTAGGTTATGACAGTTTAGAGGCTGAAACCGAGATTGTTGGCATTGTTGCAGACGCCTCTCAGGTTGATGCAATTGGCGCAGGCGAAGAAGGCATTATTGTTGCAGCAAAATCACCCTTCTATGCTGAGATGGGCGGTCAGGCAGGCGACATCGGCTCGATAAAGACTGCAAACGGCAAAGCAAAGGTTGTTGACACAAAGAAAAACGGCGACGGAATTTATTTCCATATTGTAAAGGTTGAGGAAGGCTCTATTTCAAAAGGCGATGCGGCAACTCTTTCAGTTTGCAAAAAGAACAGAATGGCAATCTGCCGCAACCACTCAACAACGCATATCTTGCACAAAGCACTTAAAGAAACTCTTGGTACACATGTTGCTCAGGCAGGTTCGGAAGTTACTGCAAATCACCTGAGATTTGACTTCTCTCACTTTGAAGCAATGACAGCTGACGAAATCAAGACTGTTGAAGCAAAGGTTAATGAGGCAATTTTAGAGGCAATTCCTATAACCGTTCAGGAGCTTGACATCGAAGAGGCGAAATCGCTGGGTGCAACAGCACAATTTGGTGAAAAATACGGCGCGACAGTAAGAGTTGTTTCTATGGGTGATTATTCTATTGAATTCTGTGGCGGTACACATCTTTCAAACACAGCACAGGCAGGCCTTTTCAAGATTATTTCTGAGAACGGCGTTGCAGCCGGTGTAAGAAGAATTGAGGCAGTTACCGGTATCGGTGTACTTAATCAGCTTAATGATGCAAAGGCAACCATTGCAAAGGTTGCAGATACAATTAAATCAAGCGTGCACGAAATTGAGACAAAGGCAGTAGCCGTTGTTGAAGAAAACAAAAACTTAAAGCGTGAGCTTGAAAGCATAAAGAGCAAGATGGCAAACAGCGGTCTTGATGACCTTGTAAACTCTGCAGAAGAAATCAAGGGCATAAAGGTTATCGCACATCAGCTTGGTGACGGTCTTGATATGAACGCACTCCGCAATGCAGGTGATAATCTCAAGCAAAAACTCGATTCTGCAGTTATCGTTCTTGCATCATCCGCAGACGGTAAGGTTAACATTGTTGCAATGGCAACACCCGATGCAGTCAAGAACGGTGCACATGCCGGCAACATCATCCGTGAAGTTGCAAAAACCTGCGGTGGCGGTGGCGGTGGTAAGCCCGACAGTGCACAGGCAGGCGGCAAGGATGCATCAAAGATTGCAGATGCACTTGCACTTGTTAAAACATTGATTTAAAGGGAAGAGATAAATCCCTTCTCTGCAATACAGATTTTTGGAGGAGAAATTATGTCTGATTGTCTTTTTTGTAAAATAATCGAAGGTACAATCCCTTCAACCAAGGTTTACGAGGATGACTTTGTTCTGGCCTTCAGGGATATTGAGCCCCAGGCACCCGGGCATATTATAATTATTCCCAAGTTGCATATTAAATCGGCAAATGATATTACTGCCGAGAATTCATCCCTTGTTGCTAAAATATTTGAAACAGCAGCAAAAATTGCAAAGGATCTAGGCTTTGCCGAAAAGGGTTACCGGATTGTTAATAACTGCGGCGAAGATGGTGGTCAAACCGTTGGTCACCTCCATTTTCATCTGCTGGCAGGCAGAAATCTGCAGTGGCCTCCCGGCTAAAGCATTAAGAATCAGAACTTACAATTAGTATTAGAAAGGTTTGACCCCTATGAAAAACGATCTTGATAAATATATACAGGATGTCCTTGAGCAACACAAAAGCTTTAACAGCATCCCCAGTCATCACTATACCGAATATAACGTCAAACGAGGACTTCGTAACCCTGATGGAACAGGTGTTTTAGCAGGTCTTACTGCAATTGGCGAAGTACATGGTTACGTCCTTGATGAAGGTGTAAAGTCACCTATTGAAGGTACATTGAGATACCGCGGTATCTCAATTCAGGACATTGTTGAAAACTGTCAGAAAGAGGGAAGATTTGGTTATGAAGAAGTTGTGTTTCTTCTTCTCTTTGGATACCTTCCCAAAAAGGAGGAGCTTGATACCTTCTCTGAAAGTATTTCAAAAAGAAGAAACCTCCCCCCCAGCTTTGCCGAAGATATGATTTTAAAGGCCCCCAGCCATAACATTATGAACAAGCTTGCAAGGTCAGTTCTGGCTTTATACTCATATGATGAGGAAAACCCGGACGATATCAGCACCGAAGCACTTTTCAGGCAAAGTCTTGAACTTATTGCAAGATTTCCTACTTTGGTTGCCTATGCATATGCGGCAAAACGCCATTATTATGACGGCAAAAGCCTTGTGTTGCATAATCCAAAGCCAGGGCTTTCAATTGCTGAGAACTTTCTTTATATGATAAGACCTAACCACAAATACACCGAAACCGAAGCTAGGGTTCTTGACCTTGCCCTTATGCTCCACGCAGAGCATGGTGGTGGTAACAACTCGGCATTTTCAATACGTGTACTGTCTTCAAGCAGTACTGATACATATTCTGCCGTTGCGGCGGCAATCGGTTCTTTAAAGGGTCCAAAGCACGGCGGTGCTAACCAGAAAACTCTTGCCCAGATGGCTGAAATAAAAGAAAAGGTTGCAAATTGGGACAACGATGACGAAGTTTATGATTATCTTTGCAAAATTGTCCGCAAAGAAGCTGGTGACGGAAGCGGTTTGATATATGGTATCGGTCATGCAATCTATACCCTTTCTGACCCCCGTGCAGTATTGCTGAAAGCGTGTGCCGAAAAGCTTGCCAAGGATATTGGCGGCGATACGGAAAAGGAATTTGCACTTTATGCCTCGGTTGAACGTATTGCTCCCCGGGTATTTGCTGATTTAAAGGGTATTACGGCTCCTATGCCTGCAAATGTTGACCTTTACTCAGGATTTATTTATCAGATGCTGAACATTCCCGAAGAGCTTTACACCCCCATATTTGCAATGGCACGTATTGTCGGCTGGTGTGCTCATCGTATTGAAGAGGTGCTTACCGGCGGCAAAATTATCCGTCCTGCATATAAGAGCATTGTAAAGAGAAAAGAATATACTCAGATTAATGACAGATAACATCTTTTCATAACTTGATTTTACAAATGATAAAAAGCCTTGCTAAACAATCGTTTAGCAAGGCTTATATGTTTTTTATTGATATTTTTCGTTCAGTTGTTTAATAAGTTCCTTCATCTCATCGACTACAAAATCTGGTGAGAGTATTTCTGCTTTACTCCCAAAACCTACAAGCCAGCCAAGAAATACCGGGCTGACGGCTACATTCAGATTGCAGACAAAATGCGTATCATCGACCCTCATTGTGGGGACATCGGTACCAAACCGGTCAAACACAACCCCCGCAAGTGAATTTTCAAATTTTACCGAAACATTGACCGCCTTGCCTCCAAACATAGAGAATACGGATTTTGTATATTCCGACAAATCAAAATCTTGTTCCGGCAAATCACGTTTTTCATCACAAAGTTCGATGCTGTCCATTTTATCTACTCGATAATGAGCAAAATTACCATACTTCTTTTTATATACAATCATATAATAGTTTTCATCGTCCCAACTAAGTGCAAGAGGTGATTCACAATACAAACCGCCGTCTTTGCGATAAACCTTTTGCTTATCCACATCAAGTTCAAAATAGCGGAACGTAATCTGCCGATTTTCAGAAATCGCCTCATATATTTTGTCAACATTATAATAAATCTGCTCGTTTACCGTCTTGACACGATTGGTAACATACACCTGACGGCGCAGTTTTGTTGCCGCATACTTGCCTGCCAGACTCTCAATTTTTGAGATCAACTCCAGGCTTTTTTTCTTGGTAATGAACTTTGATGCCTGAACACTGTCAACCAAGAGCTTAAGCTCAGGCAGCTCGAAATCACGGCTTGCCACAAAATATCCATAGCTTTTTGATTTCACAGAGCATATATCTAATCCAAACAACCGCAAACATTCTAAATCGTCGTAAATGCTCTTTCTCTCTGCCGATATATCATACCGTTTCAGCTCGGCAATAAGTTGGGGAACTGACAATGGATGCTCCTCATCAGTTTGTTCCAACAGAATTTTAATTAAATAAAGAAGTTTTAGCTTTTGATTTGAAGATTTCATAATTTTAACCTCTATAACAATTCCACCGAAATATCGTGTCTGCGTCCAGCAGTATTTCGTTTCCTGTCACCATAAATTCCATCTAACAAACTTTGTATTCCTTCAAGAGCTTTGGTATACTCCCACTGAGATGCAGTTTGTGCAAAGCGACACATACCGCCTGCAATTATTGCAGACAATGTCTTGTTATCAACATTAATCTCTGTTTTGGTATCTCCCAGAATTCCGTTGATATACCCCTCAACCACAGCGGTAAGGCGGTTATACATAGCACCCCGCACCGACCAGTGAAGTTCCTCTGCCTTATCGCCCCGGAATTCTCTTGCAATTTCATATACTGTTTTAAAAGCCAGCATCAGCCTTGCAATATTATCCTCCCCTTCGTCTTGCAAAACATCGTCAAAACTTTTTTCCCATTCGGTCTGAAGTTCGGTCATTACAACATCAAAAATCTGTTCCTTAGACTTAAAGTAGTAATAAAATAAGCCTACCTCGCACCCTACCTCTCTTTGAATTGTTCGTATTGTAACACCGTCAAAGCCTTTTTCAAAAAACAAACGCTTTGCCACATTCAAAATTTCATCACGTGTGCCACCGCTTGTTACTGCTTTTCTTGCCATATGTATCCCTCCGATTTTTTGTGTAGTTACATTTTAAAACAAGTCTCGTGTAAGCTATAAACATTACTTAATTATGCTATAAAGTCTTATTATTGTTAAGATTGACTGCTCGGTAGTATAACTCTCTTTCGGTGAAAAGTTGTTATCCCCAGTTCCATTCATTATGCTATATTCTTTCATTGTATAAATAGCATTATGAGCCCAATCTGAAATATATATATCATCAGCAAAAAGTTCATTATTTAATATAAGATTATCGCTATACAATGAATAAACTCTGCAAAGGATTGTCGCGGCTTGTTCTCTTGTAAGATAGTCATGCGGTGCAAACCTGTTATCTCCCACACCGTTTATGATTCCAAGTTTTGAAAGAAAAATAATTTTTTCGTTCTGGGTGTCTTTGTATGTTACAGACTCACTGTCGGCAACCTCCATATTTCTTACAAAAGGCAACTGATAAATAAGTTCACAAAAGCTTTCACGGGTTATATTTTTGCGATATCTGCATTTAAGATGTTCAGGTATCAGCCCAAGCTCCGATGCCGCATTTACATCATCTTTTGCCCAGTCTGACGGAGTGTCAAAAGTACATCGAACAACATTACCCGTAACACAACCTGCCTTGCCCAGTCCTCTGCCGATATAAGCAATACCGTTTTTGAATTCGCCGCCCCTTGTCCACATATGACCGTTTTCTTCCTGCTGTTTAAGAACGATTTCACCTTTCTCATTGATATATGATGTTTCTCCGTATCTGCTGTAAATCATATTCTGCACAACAGATGCCATACCTTCTGAAAAAGCGCCCTGTACATAATAGCCTTTCGGGAGTGAAAGCATATATTCACCGTCGGTGTTTATATACCCTTCAAAATTATAGGTGGAAATACCGATAAAGCCGTTGTCTCCAACTTTTGTAGCATAATTAAAATTGCTTATAAGTGTTTTACCGTTGGAATTTACAAGTCTTGTACCGATTTCATCAGTTACATTAAAAACATTGCTTCCAATATATTCAATATGTCTTGCATCCTCTACAATTATTTTTCCGTCAATGTTGGTCAGCTTATATACATTATCTTCATTGTAAGAAATTACGCTGCCACTTTCGGTAATAAATGTTACATACTCATCAAGTTCAAGCAATATATTGTGGTATTTATCTGTTACTGTACTTTTTATACCGTCAATAATAAGTATATAGTCATCGGTTCCGTCCAAAAGGTAAGGATCACCGGTGTCGTATTTTTTGAGTACAGTTTCATTCTTGTCAATAATACACCATTTTTCGTCAATTTTTACTTTATATAACTCATCACCAAATCTGAAGGCGTTGTCTTCGCCGTATTTCTTAAGCAACTGCTCCCTTATCTCATCCTGTACGTCTGTTTCCCACATCTGTTCTTGGGTAATTTCATTTCCATACAAATCAAGATATTTTGTCTCACCATTATATAGTTCAAAAACATACCCCTCTGTATAAACATCAATTCTTTTCACGTTTCCGTAATCTATGTATTCATAGTCATAAAGAGGCTCTGCCTTGATTTCGGGCTTGGTGTATCTGATAACACCATAGTTTGTGCCGTCAGTAACAACAAAATCGTCTTTGGCGGTAACTCCCCAAAGATTTGCATCCTCCCACCAGTAAGCACTGTCAATTCTTATTTTTGCATCTGAAAAATCAGCAATTATGTTTCCCGCTTTATCTATAAGCTTTTTATCAAATGTATATGCAATTCCGTTGCGGTATCCGTGTGACCAGTCGCCCGTTTCAAAAAGTACATTTCCGTTATAATCAATGACGTGATTAAGCCAGGTGCCGTCGCTGTTAACCCTTGTCGCAAAAGCTACGCCTTCATTGTACGATGAAATCATACGGTAATTAAACTCTGATACCTCTTCACCGTACAAATTGTAATATCCGCCGTGATCATAGGATTTTTTTGCTGCAATTCTGCCCTCGGATATGTCCGATATATCAACGTGCTCAAGCGGTAAAACAATATTCCCGTCAAAGTCAATCACTCCATACAAATTTCCGTACTCATCTTTATCCTGGCGGGTATTCTCGGCAGTTACAACAATAAGTCTGTTATCAACATATACCTTGTGAGGTGCATATTGGAGCGTTGGGTTAAAAATAATATTTCCGTGCACATCAACAAGACCGTAAAGACCATCTTTTGTTGTTACATAAAAGGTATTGTGTTCATCATATAACGGCTTAATATAGTCGTACTCAAATTCTCCTACTTTTTCTCCATTATGGTCGAGGAATCCATATTTACCCTCATATCTTGCAATAATTAACCAGCCCTCTTTTGGAAGATATATATCGTCGTATATTGCAGGAATTACAACCTCAAAATCACTGTTTACGGTACCAACCTTATAATTTTCAAAATAAAGCATATGTCCGCCAAAAAACTTCATACAATCATATTTATTTTTTTGCTCAAATTTGCTGTAAGGCTGAGTCGAAATAAGATTATTTCCGTGATATACCCCAAATTCACCCTGGTAATACGAAAGAGGTCTGCCATCATTATTTTCGCCAAGGTCTATAAAAATAGTTTCATCGGAAATACCAATTACATTGCCCTCATATACATTTGACACTCGTCCCTGATACCCAAGAACATAGGTTTTGCCATCTTTTCGGGCTAATGTATTAAAATCATCAAACTCACCAATATAATCATAATTATCTGACAATTTATTACCATCTACATCATAAAGAGAAACAGAGCCATTTTTGTGAGTTGCTTTATATATGTCAAAATTCTTAATTTTCTCAATATTCGAAAATTCAAGAGGCATAATATACTCATAATTCCCCAATGAATTCACCGCATATACCGGAACAAACAAAGTCAAAATCACAACAATCATAATAAAACTTATAATTCGTTTCATAATATTCTCCTCCTACATATGTTAACGCAGATAAACCCTGCCCTTTTCCCGTTTCAAAGCATGTTATTTTGTAATTCGTATATGACAATTATATCACAGGATACAGGAAAAATCAAACGTTTTTTGAACATTGTTCAAAAAAGACTTGAGCTTTTAAAAAGTATGTCTTTGTTGTTTTTCAAGCCACTCCTTTTTATATTCATCGGAAATATTCTCTGTTTTCAAAAACCTTATAACATCAATAAGCCTTTGGGTAGAATATTCAACCATAGCACGGGCAATTCTTTCGTTCATACCGTCGTGCATATCACCCTCGTACGAATTGGGTATGTTTGCCATCCATGTATAAGGTGAGCGTATTCCCCGCTTTGAAAATTCGTCAAATCGATGGGTAGATTCATAGCTTTCCTGATAGATTTTATCAAGACGCACAGTTTCGGGCCGTACACCATAAACCCAGCCCATTTCAACAAAATCAGCATGTCCTGTGCGTTTTTTCTCTTCAATATAACTCTGCAAAACCTTTCGGTCATCGGTAGTCAGGAATTTATAACCCTGATTAAGAATCTTCTTGGGAGTCGCAAAGTCAGAGCCAAGGGAATAACTAAAAACTGAATATGGTGTCTTTTCATACAGCAAGCCCCGCATAAAGAAATCAATCATACTGCTATTTCCGCCATGTCCGTCATAAATCAGAATTTTATCAAAGCCGTTGCGGTAAATTTCACTGCAAGTCTCTTTTAAAATCTGGAGTCTTAATTCGGGACTGAAAATTACTGTTCCGGCAAACTCTCCTGCTCCCGTCTTTTCTCCAAAATATATTGACGGAAAAATGCAGAAAGGCTCTTCTTTCGCTGCTCTTTTAGCAATTTCAGTTATATGAATAACATCTGTACCCACCGGCATATGCTGGCCGTGCTTTTCAAGACAGCCAAGAGGCACAATACATAGCCCGCCTGATAGCTTTATTGCATCACCAAATTCTTCTTCTCTTAAATTTTCCCACAGCATAAGTCTCACCTCATATCAATACTTGCTGCCTTTATTTTATCACAACAATGCAAAAGGGTCAATCCTTACGGACTGACCCTTTAAAACTTTTATCTTATTATTTGTTGAGGTTTGCCTCAAGTGTATCCATGCTTTCCTTGATTTCCTTGGGAAGTTTGTCACCAAACTGTGCAAAGAATTCTCTCTGGTTTGCAAGGTCTTCCTTCCAAGCATCAACATCAATTGAAAGGAGTTCGTCTACAACCTCGTCGCTGAGGTCAAGACCATCGAGCTGAAGGTCTGACTTGTTGGGTACATAACCAATTTCTGTTTCAACTGCACCAACCTTGCCTTCGCAACGGTCAAGAATCCAGTTGAGGACACGCATATTATCACCAAATCCGGGCCACATAAAGTTGCCGTCCTTGTCAAGTCTGAACCAGTTTACATTGAAGATAGCGGGGGGATTTGCAATCTTCTTACCCATATCATACCAATGCTGGAAGTAATCAGCCATGTTATAGCCAACAAAGGGACGCATAGCCATTGGGTCACGTCTTACAACGCCTACTGCACCTGCAGCAGCTGCTGTTGTTTCAGATGCCATTGTTGCACCTACGAATACACCATGATCCCAGTCACGAGCCTGGTATACCAGCGGAGCAGTCTTTGCACGGCGACCGCCGAATACGATAGCTGAAATCGGAACACCCTGGGGATTTTCAAATTCAGATGAAATGCAGGGACAGTTCTTAGCCGGAGCTGTAAATCTTGAGTTGGGATGAGCAAGCTTGTTGCCGTCTGCTGTAAATGCCTTGCCGTCAACCTTTGCACCCTTCCATTCGGTTGCATTGCTGGGAGGATTCTTGTCAAGACCTTCCCACCAAACTGTCATATCATCGTTGTTGATAGCAACGTTTGTGAAGATTGTGTTCTTCTTTGTAGCCTCAAGTGCATTGAAGTTTGACTTTTCGGAAGTACCGGGAGCAACACCAAAGAAACCTGCCTCGGGGTTGATTGCATAAAGTCTGCCGTCTTCGCCAACACGGAGCCAAGCGATATCGTCACCTACTGTCCATACTTTGTAACCCTTTTCCTGAAGGAACTTGGGAGGAATAAGCATTGCAAGGTTTGTCTTACCGCAAGCTGAGGGGAATGCTGCACAGATATACTTAACCTCACCCTTGGGATTTTCCAATCCAAGGATAAGCATATGCTCTGCCATCCAGCCTTCTTTCATACCCTGGTAAGACGCAATACGAAGCGCAAAGCACTTTTTACCAAGAAGAACGTTACCGCCGTAAGCTGAGTTTACTGACATAATTGTGTTATCCTGGGGGAAGTGAACAATATATCTCTCGTCAGGATTTACATCCTTCTTTGCGTGAAGACATTTAACAAAATCGCCGTCTTCGCCAAGAGCATCGATAACCGCTTTGCCAACTCTTGTCATAATATCCATATTAAGAACAACGTAGATACTGTCTGTCAACTCGATACCAATTTTTGAGAAGGGTGAGCCAACAGGACCCATCGAATAAGGAATAACATACATTGTTCTTCCAGACATTGAGCCGTCATACAAAGCATTGAGCTTTGCATACATTTCAACGGGTGCCATCCAGTTATTGATGGGGCCTGCCTCTTCCTCGGTTTCTGTACAGATAAATGTTCTATCCTCAACACGTGCAACATCGTTTTCTGCTGTTCTGTGATAGTAGCAGCCGGGAAGCTTTTCCTGATTAAGCTTAATGATTTCACCGCTTGCAACAGCTTCTGCGCGGAGTTCTTCAAGCTGAGCTTCTGATCCGTCAATCCATACTACTTTTTCGGGCTTGCAAAGAGCTTTCATTTCTTCAAGCCAGGTGAGTACTTTTTTGTTTGTAGTCATTTTTACTACCTCCTGATTTATATTGAAGTTAATAATTTTACAGTTTTAATAGCATAGCAGAGTCAAAATATTCCACTCTTCTCACGTATAACATAATATCATATTTCGCGCAAGATTTCAATAGATTTTTGACAAAATTTTAACAAAATTTAATTTTTATAAAAACCTTTCGTTGTTATATTCTCACTGATTGTTTCCCTTGAACAAAGTTCCCGTTTGTTTTCCTTCAAAAATATCATAAATTCTTTCCGGATGGGCACCGTTGGTAATAATCATATCAATACCTTCAGGATTCACAATTTCTGCAGCCTTAAGCTTTGTAACCATTCCGCCCGTACCTCGGCGACTGCCTGCGCCGCCTGCAATGGCATAGATTTTTTCATCAATTTTATCCACAACCGGAATAAGCTTTGCATCGGGGTTTGTTTGCGGATTGCTGTCATAAAGCCCGTCAATATCCGAAAGGATAACTAAAAGTTCTGCACCAACCAGCTTTGCAATATGCGCCGAAAGTGTATCATTGTCACCAAATTCCAGCTCATACGTAGAAATTACGTCATTTTCATTGACAATGGGAATAACTCCATATTCAAACATAGTTTCAAAGGTGTTTTTTGTGTTTATATACCGCTCCTCAACGTCAAGAATAAACTTTGTCAAAAGCACCTGTGCCGATGAATGTCCGTACTCCGAAAAAAAGCGGTCATACATCGAAACAAGGGTCGCCTGACCTATTGCGGCAAGTGCCTGTTTTTTTCGGGTATCGGATGGTTTTTCAGCAAGGTTCAGCTTGCCAACCCCGGCACCAACCGCACCGCTGGACACAAGCACCACCTCAACCCCTCTGTTTCGGAGGTCTGAGACAACACGTACGATGCTTTCAATCTTCTTTATATTTAATTTGCCCGTTTCATAGGTCAAAGACGAGCTTCCTACCTTGATAACCACTCTTTTCACTTTTGTTAATCCTGAGTAATCCATAATATGACACCTTTCATACATTCACATTCATTTATCGGGAAATATCAAATTATCCCCCATTTTAAATTAGTATACTAATTTACTCAAATATTGTCAAGTTAAGAAGTGTAAATGTTGAAATCTGTTGTTTTTTGTGTTAAAATAGTCATAATAATAAACGAAAGGCATATATTTATGAAAACATTATCAAAACTTTTTGTAATATTACTTTGTATAAGTCTGGTCTCAGGATGTTCGACAAAAGCTCCGGGCGAACCGATTTCGCAAACGAATGCAACACCATCCGAAACGATGACCGACCCATCTGTCACAGAAATTGAAAGCTTTTTTGCAACGTTTGTAAACACCAATGAAAGACCTGCTGCCGTAATGGTCGACAACGACGATAAAAACGCACGCCCCCACGCAGGGCTTGATGACGCATATCTCATTTATGAGATGGTTGTGGAAGGCGGCGCAACCAGATTTTTGGCACTGTTCCGCGGAACAGATACCGAGAAAATAGGGCCCATCCGCTCCTCGCGGCATTATTTTCTTGACTATGTGCTGGAAAACGATGCAATATACACCCATTTTGGCTGGAGCCCCAAGGCAATCACCGATATTTCTGCCCTTGGCATCGACAAAATAAACGGAATCTTAGGTAGCGATGAGAGCATCTTCTGGCGTGAACAAAAATTTAAGGGCGACTGGCACAGTGCCTATACAAGCATTGAAAAGATTAAGGCTATGGCAAAACAAAAGGGATACCACACCGAAACAAACCGCAAAAATGGACTAAAATACTCGGATAAATATATAACTTTACCCACTGAAAACTCCGCAAAATCGGTTAAACTTACATATTCTGGGGGATATAATACAGGATATACCTACAATACCGAAAAAAGCGTTTACCAAAAGTCCATTAACGGTGCTCCGCACTCTTTGCAAAATGGAAACATAGTTGAGGCAAAGAACATTATTATAATTCTTATACACGATTCCGCCCTTGGCGACGGCACCGACCGACGCAATATCAACACAGTAGGAAGCGGAAAGGGCTACTATATAACAAACGGAGCCTTTGAGGAAATTACATGGTCAAAATCGTCACGAAGCGGCAATACAACATATAAAAAAGCCGACGGAACCGACCTTTTGATTAATCCCGGTAAAACTATTATAAATTTAATCAACCCTTCGGCAGAAATAACACTTAAATAACCCCAAAGGAATTTATTTATGAAAATCAAAAACCTTGAACTTAAAAACAACGTTCTCCTTGCGCCTATGGCAGGGGTAACAGACAAAGCCTTTCGGATGATAACCAAGCCATTTGGTCCCGGGCTTATGTATACTGAAATGGTCTCGGGCAAGGGTCTGTTTTACAACAGCAAAAAGACTTCTGACCTACTTGCAACCGAGGAAGACGAAAGGCCCGTTGCCACTCAGCTTTTCGGGCACGAACCTGAGGTTCTTGCATCAATTGCAGAAAAAGCACTGGAATTTGGTGCAGAGCTTATCGATATAAATATGGGCTGTCCTGCACCAAAAATCACAGGAAGCGGCGACGGCTCGGCACTTTCAAAGACACCGCAACTTGCAGGTGAAATAGTATCTGCAGTTGTTGCGGCAGTAGATGTCCCGGTAACAGTAAAAATCCGCAAGGGTTGGGATGACTCCCTGATTAACGCCGTTGAAATGGCACAAATTGCTGAAAAAAACGGAGCATCCGCCATCACTCTTCACGGCAGAACACGTCAGCAATTTTATAGCGGCACTGCAGACCTTGATATAATCAAAGAGGTAAAGCAAGCGGTTTCAATCCCAGTTATAGGCAATGGTGATATAATAGATGAAGACAGCGCAAAACGGATGCTTGATTATACCGGCTGTGACGGAATTATGATTGGCAGAGGTGCTCAGGGTAATCCCTGGATATTTGAAAGAGTTCTGCATTATCTTGAAACAGGCGAAAAGCTTCCACCTCCCACTCTCGAAGAACGTGCAGCGAAAATGAGAGAGCATCTTGAACTGCTGATAAAATACAAGGGTGACTATCGCGGAATTCAGGAAGCACGCAAGCATATGGCGTGGTATATCAAGGGCTGTCGGGGCGGTGCAAAGCTGAGAGAGGCAATTATGCGTGCATCCACACAGGAC
>JAZRJT010000058.1:0-42023 GCA_045645905.1 Clostridia bacterium | reverse complement strand
TCATTATACGAGAGATGGTGTTCCCGCATATCTAGTATAACAGATATTTTAAATTCTGACGAGTAGGTTTTGTAATTTTGTCCTTTTTTTGACATAAAAATATGCACCTCCAAAAGTGTCTAACTTTTGGGGTGCATATCAAAGCATCCGCTTATTTTATCAAATTATTCCGCCGTCAACAACTATCGTCTGCCCTGTTATGTAGTCGGCACCATCCGATGCCAGAAATAAAATGCTTTCGGCCACATCAGCTGGCAATCCTATTCTGCCAAGGGGCACTTCCTCACAAAATGCATCCATATCTTCTTTGGACAAATGAGAATTCATATCGGTATCAATCATTCCGGGTGCAACACAATTTACATTTATTCCCGAAGGGGCAAGCTCTTTTGCCAACGCCTTGGTGAATCCAATAACCGCCGCCTTTGCAGATGAATATATAACCTCACAGGAGCCGCCGCATATACCCCAGATTGAAGACACATTTATTATCTTGCCAGATTTCCTTCTTACCATATAAGGGATAACCGACCTTGAACAGTTCATCATCCCAAAAACATTGGTATCAAAAACCAATTTTGCATCTACATCTTTAAAATCAGTGAACAATCCTTGCCCGAGTGCAATCCCTGCATTGTTTACAAGAACATCAATCCCACCAAATTTTGCAAAAACGCTGTCGATCATTTTTTCCGTTTGAGATACGTTAGAAATGTCTGCCTCAAAAATTTCAGCCCGGCCTCCTGAAGCATTTATTTCATCGCACAGTTTTTTAGCAGATTCTTTGCTGTTGTTGTAATTTATCGCAACATTATAACCGTTTTGGGCAAATCTTTTTGCAGTTTCATGGCCTATTCCCCGTGAACTACCCGTAATTAAAACTGTTTTCATACCTTTTCTTCCCTTCTCTTTTGTAGCTTTTGAGCAATGGAAATATACTCTTTTTCTCTCTTTGAATAATTAAAGCCTTCATATTTAAGACATTTATCCAGGTGTCTGAGTGCGGCACAGGTAAATTCTGCCGCATCCTCTGCAAGACTCTCGTCATCAAAGTCAAAACTATCACTCAAAATTTCAAGCGTATTTTTCACATTTATTGATGCAGAAATCAGCATCGCCTTGAGTGTAAAATCTGAACTTTCATATAAATTTGCAGACATTACCGGGCTCGCCAGCCTTGCCGCCATATCCTGCAAGCTAACACCGACAAACCTTTTTTCATCACGACTGAACTTATGCTTTGCCGATATCATATCATAAATGGTTGCAATAACAGCATTTTCAAAAACAGCTCTTTCTTCATCAGCCTTTCGCTGTGCGGATATTTTTTCGGACCTTTCTTCCTTTTGGGTATCGGTTATCTCCTTTAAAATCTGTCTTTCCTTTTTCCAGACTCCATCCTTACGATTAGACTTGTGCCTCATAGGCAGAAGCTTTGACATTCCCACCACATCAAAATCTATATACTTTCTTTCTGCATCAACAGCGGCAACCTTAACCTTTACCTTGTCGCCCACAGTAAATGTCCGCTTTGTCTTCATCCCTGACATAGCAATTCCGTTTTCAGTCATAATATAAATATCATCTTCCAAGGCTCTTGCAGGAACAAAACCTTCCACAGTATTCGGCAGCTCTACAAAAAATCCCGATGACAATATGTGAGTAATGATACCTTCATATCGTTCACCGATTTTATCCTGCATATACTCCGCCTTCTTCACAGACTTCCATTCGATTTCTGCCTCTGCCGCGTTGATTTCGGTCACAGTTGCCGTAACTGCCGAGCTTACAGCTACCTCCCTGAAATGTTCCTTTTTCTTTGCAGGCACCTCACCCATCAAACTCTCCTTTAAAATTCTGTGAACTGCTACATCGGAATAACGCCTTATTGGCGATGTAAAATGGCAATAGGTATCAAAACCCAGCCCAAAATGTCCGGCATTGTTTTCGCTGTACTTAGCCTTAGCCATTGCACGAAGAAGCAAATGGCTTACCACCTCTTTAATATCTGTACCTTCTACGCTGTTCAGCACCCGCTGAAAGTCCTTAGGCTTCATATCTGTGCTGAAGGGGAACTCAACCCCAAGCAAGGGCAGAATTTCGGCAAGACGTTCCAAACGCTGCATATCAGGTCTTTGATGAACACGGTATACACAAGGCAAATTCTTTGATGTCAGATGCTTTGCCACAGTTACATTGCATATAAGCATAAATTCTTCAATAATATTGTTTGATATTGTAATGGGATATCTTTCCACCATAAGGGGCACGCCCTTTGAATCAAGTGTTATTTTTGACTCGTGAGTTTCAAACTCAATTGACCCATCAGACACACGCTTTTTATTCAGAATGCCTGCCAGTTTTTTCATCATCTGCAAAGTCGAAACAAGCTCCTGATATCTATTGCATAGTTCTTTATCGCCCTCTAAAATTTTTGTCACATTTGCATATGTCATTCTGGCAACTGATTTAATAAAACTATTGCATATTTCATAGCTTTTTACCTTACCACGAGGTGTTATTTCCATAAACACCGAAACAGTAAGGCGAACTTTATTTGGCTTTAAACTGCACAACTCGTTTGAAAGTTCAAATGGCAGCATTGGAATAACCGTATCAATAAGATACACACTTGTCCCACGTGAAAATGCCGCACGGTCAAGCGGAGAATTTTCGGTCAGATAATGGGTTACATCGGCAATATGCACACCAAGGCAGTAGTTGCCGTTTTCAAGAATATCCACAGATACTGCATCATCAAAATCCTTGGCATCATCACCGTCAATGGTAAAAATCAACTTATCGGTTAAATCTATACGTCCCGTCAAATCATCAGCACTTACTGTTTTTGGCATTTTCTCTGCCTGACGAACCGCTCCCGGCGGAAACTGAGGCATTATATGATATGCACTTAAAAGGTCTATAAATTTCATAAGCAACGGCAGTCTTACAAAAGAACGCCTCTTCCCTCCTTTTTCTTTAGTGTATCCCTAAAATAATCATTATATTTATATGATACAAAAACCGCTCCATCGTGTTGTTGGAGCGGTTGATATAACAAGTGATTATTGCTTATTCAGCAGTTGTTTCTGTCTGCACTGCAGCATTTTCTACAACAGGTGCCTCGTTGCTTCTTGTTGAGTATACAGCAAGAGCAATTGAAGTTATAACAAAGAGAACTGCAACTACTGCTGTAACCTTTCTCAGAACTCCGTCAATTGTTCTTCCCTTATTTTTACCAAAGAAGGTTTCAGCTCCGCCTGCAATAGCACCCGAAAGACCCTGTTGCTTGCCGTGCTGCATAAGAACTGTTGTGATAAGAACAATAGCAATAATAACGTGAATAATAATCAAAGCTGTTTGCATTTTAATTTCCTCCTAAATGCCTGTGTTAATTAATAAATTAAGCTTAATCCTGATTTTTACGCAGGAAAACGGGAACATCAATTCCGTCATCTTCGCTTACCTTGTTTGCTTTTGTATAGAAATTTGTCTTTTCTTCAGGTGTTGAAAATACGGGAGCTGCAGGCTCATCATCAAATGCTGTCTCTGCCTTTTTCTCGCCGATTTCCTCCATCATTGATTCAAAAATTCCTTTTGCTGTTGTGTCCGAAAAAAGTGAGGTTTCTTCCTTTGCTTCACCCTCCTGCTTAGCCTTTGCGGGAGCCGGGCCATTTGCACCTTTAAAACCGGTAGCAATAACAGTAACCTGAATTTCATCACCAAGAGATTCATCAATGATTGCACCAAGAATGATGTTTGCATCGTCGTCTGCCGCCTCGGTTATAAGCTGTGAAGCTGTCTGGATTTCAAGAATACCCAGATTGCTACCTCCTGTAACATTGAGGATAACGCCCTTTGCACCCTTAATAGATGTTTCAAGCAAGGGGCTGTTGATAGCTTTCGCTGCCGCATCATGCGCACGGTTTTCGCCTGTGGCTTTGCCGATACCCATATGAGCATAGCCTGTATTTTTCATAATAGTCTTAACGTCAGCAAAGTCAAGACTGATAAGACCCGGTCTTGAAATCAAGTCAGATATACCCTGTACGCCCTGTCTGAGAACATCGTCTGCAGCCTTGAAAGAATCTGTCAAAGTGGTTTTAGTCTCAGCAATTTCAAGAAGCTTGTCATTGGGGATGACAACCAAAGTATCAACCGAATTTTTAAGATTTTCAATACCTACGCCGGCATTCTTTGCACGTATTGCACCTTCAAACCAGAAGGGCTTGGTAACAATACCTACTGTAAGTATACCCAGTTCTCTTGCGATTTCTGCAACCACAGGAGCCGCACCGGTACCTGTACCGCCGCCCATACCGGCAGTAACGAACACCATATCTGCATCCTGAATTGCAAGAGCAATTTCGTCACGGCTTTCTTCTGCCGCCTTTGCACCAACCTCAGGAACAGCACCTGCGCCAAGTCCCTTGGTGAGCTTTGCACCAATCTGAATTTTCTGTGTAGCCTTAGAAAGTGTCAGATCCTGCTTATCTGTATTCACTGCGATAAATTCAACGCACTGAACTTGTGCTTCAATCATTCTGTTTACAGCGTTGTTTCCGCCGCCGCCAACACCGACAACTTTTATTTTAGCCGGGCCTGCTGTTTCAGTATCAAACTCAAACACAATAATTCCTCCTATCCTTAATCGAGCTTGTCCGTAAAGCATACGGACAAATATCTGTCAAAGGTCAAAATAATCAATTTTTGTCGCTCTTTTTATATTCTGTTTTTATATGTAAAAACTAAATTTGTCTTTATCAATAACGATAAAAAGACACTTTCCCACATATACATTTTATTTTAGCATTTAATTTTAATTCTGTCAAGAGTAAAACACTTTATTTTCAAAGGTTTAGTTAAAAATACGGCGTTACTCTTCGCATTTATCGTCTTTTTCAGTTTTTTCTATCTCCTTATTTTCTTCCTTGTGTTCAGAAGTCGCCTCTTTCAGAGCAAGACGGGCAAGTCGCTCCTTCTCTCTTGCTCTGCGTTCAAAATATATATCGGCTGTAATTCTGCGGATTGATGCCATATTGTTGAATATTCTTACACCAAAAACAATAATTGCCGCAAAATAAAGATTGATACCTAAAAGGTCGCCCATATAAGTAAGCAGCATTGCAAGAATGGCATTGGATACAAGACCCATCATAAACACATTAAGATTAAATTTTTTATTAAGGTTGGCAAGCAATGCGCCAAACACTGAATCAAGCGCGGCAACAATGGCAACCGCCACATATATAAGAGCCGCCGAGCTGAGATTATATGGAATTATCAATCCCATCAGAATGCCCAAAATTCCTGCTGCAATATAAATCATTATTCGGTCACCTCCGGCTCAATCGCCTGTGCATACTTAAATGTTCCCGCACCTGTATATTTCTTGATAAGAAGTTTGTTGCTCTTTTTTATTGTCACGTCAATTCCGTAAAAACCCGCTTCGTCAATGGCTCCTCCGGGCATCCTTAATGCATTTTCCAAAGTGTCGGGATTACCTATTACCTTTATTTCAAAGGGTGCCGCAAGCTTTGTGTTGTTAATGCTTACTGTAGGACCGGCACAACGTATCTCGCTGGTTGCTAAAATTCTTTCGTCATTTATAGAAAGCGCCTCAGCCCCTGATGCACGAAGTTCATTAAGAATGGTAAGCAAATAGGTATCGTGTACTATTCCGTAGCCATCATTATACAGTACAGAGTTAGGATTTTGTACTGCACCGTCTTTAATTACAACAACTATACCGCTGCCCTCAACATCGGTAAGTCCTGCAATTGTTTCGGCACGCTTAAGTTCATCCCTCAAAATCTTTGTGGCACCGCCGCTTTCAGACACCTGTTCTCTATATTTTGCAAGGTCGTTCTGCAGCTGCACAATCTGTTGAAGCAAATCCTCATTCTTTCCCATCTCAGTTTTCAAATCTGTCTGCAGGGTTTCAACTCGGTTTGATATCTGTCCTGCAACAGCATTGGTTTTTCTTACGCCCTTAATTTGCCAGGTTATGGCAAACACAACGATAAAAACCATCACCGCCATCGATATCTGGAATTTTTGCTTTTTGTTAATCCTCATTTTATTTTGCATCCTTCTTTATTGATTTTCTGTGTTTTCCTCATTTTCCGGAGACTTACCCTCATTCTCCGGTGATTTTTCTGCGGATTCTTCTTCATTATTTTCTGTATCGGGTTGAACAGCTTCCGCTTTATCCTGCGGAGTTTCACGTGGCCCTACATAAAGCTTGTCTCCGCGATAGTCAAACAACGCCTTTTCATATTCGGATATATTTTCATCAATAACCTTTTTGCTGAATTTCAGTTTGTACTCCATATTATCATAACTACCCAAAAGCATATACAAACGATTTTCATAATCCAACTGCAGGTCTGACAAATCAGAAAAGTTAATATAATTTATTTTGTCAAGCATTTCAAGCCCGGCAAGAATTTCCATACATTCAAACATCTTGCCCGCCCTTGCATCGCCTTCGGCAGTTATGCTCTCGCCAGGCTCTGCTGATGCAATTTCAACGCCCTCAATTCGTGCAATCGCAGGGACTTCTGCGGTTTCCTCGCCTGAGAGAACCTTTATAATCTTCCCCCACAAATCAATCATCAAAAAACGCGATTCGTGTTCGGCATATGCAACAGGCTTTGCCTCTTTAACCATAATTTTAATCTTGTCAGGGAAAACTCTGCGAACACTCACATCGGCAATCTCCGGATTTTCTGCAAGTCGTTTCTTTACCGCCCGGATATTTGTTATAAAAATATTATTACCAGTTTGAAGTTGGGCAAGATTCAGGATTTCTTCCTCGGTCATTGATTGCTGACCCACACTATATATAGTTTTTACATTAAAGAACGGGGCTTTGAGCACAGCCACAATCAACCCAATACAAACAAGCAGAAAAACAAAAATTGTCAGACGTCGTTTTATACGGGTTTTGCGTTTTCTTTTCAACATATCACGTTTGATATTGTCTTTATCATCAAGCACCGCCGCACTCCTGATTTTAGACTTCTTAGACTTTTTTGCAATCTTCACCGAATATTCTCCTTTCGTCAGGCTTGTCCGTATACGCCGCTATGCTAATGCATAGCAACTTGTCATTTTCGTTTTATACTCGCCCCCAGGGACGCAAACACATTCTCAATATGTTCATATCCACGGTCAATATGATGAACCCCTGAAATTTCTGTATCACCGATGGCAGACAACCCTGCAATCACCAATGCCGCACCGCCACGCAAATCTCCTGCACAGATTTTTGCTCCCTGAATATAGTTGCATCCCGTAACTGCCGCAAGACGCCCGTCAACAATTATGTCTGCTCCCATCTTTATAAGCTCGGGAACGTGCTTGTATCTGCTTTCAAAAATATTCTCCACAAAAACCGTTGTGCCCTCTGCGGTAGCAAGAGCCGACATAAACAACGCCTGAGCATCTGTAGGAAAGCCGGGGTAAGGCGATGTCATAATCTTGCCAAGTCCCCTTGGTCTGTCAGAACACCGGATTCGTATATAGTTTTTTCCGTTACTGATATTGCAGCCCGAATCACTGAGCATCGACAGAATAAGCCGTATATGCTCTGCATCAACGTTTTTAAGAACAACATCTCCTGTACAACATGCAACCGCACAAGCACAGGTAGCTGCAAAAATTCTGTCGGAAATTATATTATACTCTACTTTTTGTAATTTTTCAACACCTATTATGCGAATTATTTCAGAACCTGCACCGGAAATTTTTGCACCCATTGCATTAAGGAAATTCTGCAGGTCAACAATCTCAGGTTCGCGCGCCGCATTGGTAATTACCGTTTCACCCTTTGAGACCGCTGTCAGCAACATAATATTTTCGGTTGCTCCTACACTTGGAAATAAAAGATTTATGGTTGCAGGGATTATTTTATCCAATCTACAATAAATATTTCCACCTATTTCCTCAACAGTTACGCCAAGCTGTCTAAACGCCTTAATATGCAAATCAATAGGCCGTAGCCCTATATCGCATCCTCCAGGATAAGATATAACCGCCCTCTTTGCACGGGCAAGCAATGGACCTAAGAACAGTACAGATGACCGCATACTGCACATAAGCTCGTTAGAAATCTCGCACTTTTGTATATCTTCAGTATTAACTACTGCCATATGGTCACAAAATTCAGCCCTGCCCCCAAGCTGTCTTATAATTTCAAGGGCGGCAGATGTATCTGCCAGTTCAGGACAATTATGTATAACCGATTTGTTCTCGTTTAAAATAGTTGCGGCAAGAATCGGCAGGACTGCATTTTTTGAGCCCTGAACTTCAATCTCGCCGCTAAGCTTTTTTCCTCCGCAAATTAAAAGTCTGCTCACCGTAACACCTCCGGATAGAATACATTCTGTATACCTACATACTATGTAATTCTTCCAAATTGGTGTTATATCAATTTGCTATTTTATTAATCCTTTTAATATTTGGTATATACGGTTTGTGGAATCGGGAATACCGATGCTTTTTGAGCCACGGCTCATTTTTTCAAGAACTCCGTCATCTTCAAGAATATGGCTGACAGCCGCCGCCAGATTATCAACGCTTAGCTCGCTTTCACGGATTACAACTGCACCTCCCGACTTTTCAACAGCCCGTGCATTGTGTTCCTGATGGTTTCCCGCAACATATGGAGATGGTATCAAAATCGCCGCCTTACCCAAGGCTGTCATTTCACTTACCGAACCACCCGAACGGGCAATTATCAAATCGGCTGCATTAAGTGCCAAATCCATATCGTATATATATTCTGAAACTCTCAGATTTTCATATTTTTCAGGTTCTATGCCGTTATCTTTAAAACGTGCCATTACCCTTTCGTACTGATTGTTCTTTCCTGTGGACATAATTATCTGACACTTGCTCTCCGCAGCAACGCGCGATATCCAGTCAACAGCAACCTCATTAATTTTTTCAGCACCAAGGCTTCCGCCAAATATTAAAATAACCTTTTCGTCGCCAAGTCCAAGCTTTGCCTTAGCTGAAGGCTGACTTTCAGCTAAGATTGAAGGTCGCACAGGGTTTCCCGTCACCTCGATACGCCGTGCTTTAGGCACAAAAGCCGCTGCCTCTGCCATACTAAGTGCCACAACATCTGCAAAACGCGACAGAATTCTTATTGTAACTCCGGGATAAGCATTTGCCTCGTGAATGAGTGTGGGCAATTTCATCATTGCCGCAGCAAAAAGCACAGGGCCTGTAACATATCCGCCGGTACCAACCACCACATCTGGTTTAAATGTTTTTATAATTTTTCTGACACGTCCTATGCCATCAAAAATCTCGCCAACAGTTTTAATATTTTTCAGGCTGAGTTTACGCTCAAAACCGTGTATTTTGATGAACTTTATGTTATATCCTGACCTGGGAACAAGTGTACTCTCCATTCCTCTTTCGGTACCTATAAACAGAAACTCGCTATCGGGTTCCTGCTCTTTTATATAGTTTGCAATCGCAACAGCAGGGTTAATATGCCCTGCTGATCCCCCGCCTGCAAATAAAATTCTCATCAAAATGCCGACCTTTCATTTATTTTGAATGTTTTGATATATTCAGCACAATGCCCATCTCAGCCATAGTTATTGCCAGTGCCGTACCGCCATAGCTGAAAAATGGCAAAGGCATACCCGTAACCGGTATTGACGATGTTACAACCGCAATGTTCACCAATGCCTGTATTGCAATAAGCCCGATAATTCCCGTTGTCAAAAGCGTTCCAAAAAGGTCAGGAGCTTTAAGTGCAATTTTTATACCTCTTGAAATGAGGAATATAAACATCAACATAACCAATACTGCCCCAAGAAGTCCGAATTCCTCGGCTAAAATTGAAAATATAAAGTCATTCTGAGGTTCGGGAATATTGAGATATTTCTGTCTGCTTTGTCCAAGCCCTGCCCCGAAAATTCCCCCGGACCCTATAGCATAAAGCGACTGTACAACCTGCCAACCCGAGCCCTGAATATCTGCAAACGGGTCAAGAAAGGAAAGTACACGTGCAAGACGATAGGGAGATTTAGCGACCACAAGTATAAGGACAGGTATTACAGGCAGGCATAGCATTAGAAAATGAGCTATCCTTGCACCTGCTACAAACATCAGTATCACACAGCTTGCCACAATCAACATAGTACAGCTGAAATGAGGCTCCATCATAATTATCATCGCCATAACACCGATAATTGCTATGTACATCAAAAATACACTGAAGTTTTTAAGCTCCTTATGGTTTTTTGACAAACTATAGGAGAAAAACACTATCATTGTAATCTTGGCGACCTCGGATGGCTGGAAATTTATGGGGCCAATATAAATCCAACGCCGTGCATCGTTTATCTTTCGGCCTATTCCCGGAACAAGCACCAGAAGCAGAAGCAAAACACTTAGACACAAAGCAGGGAATGCCCATTTTTTCAGCTTTCGGTAGTCATAGTTTGCTGTAATAAACATACCTATACTGCCCAAAATCGCCCACATAAGCTGTTTTTTAAAGTAGTAAAAGCTATCGTGATTTGTGGCTTCACTTGCATAGGCAATAGGACTGCTGGCACTCAGCACCATCAGCAGTCCGAATGTCAGCAATATATAAACCGCCACCAGAAACTGAATATCCATTCCTCTGGCAGCCACAGCAAGGTCACTTATTTTAGATATAATTAACCCCTTGCCGGATTTATTCGGTTTTCTTAAATTAGTTTTTCTTCGTGCCCGTTTCATAATCACAGGGTCTACCTTTCTGTTTTTATTTTCAATTAAGAAATTAAGCAAAAAAACCTAATATACAAAGCACCGCAGTTATCAGCGAAAATACTGTTACAATTTTAACCTCGCTCCAGCCACACATTTCAAAGTGATGATGTATGGGACTCATTTTAAAAATACGTTTGCCCGTCTTTTTAAACCATGTAACCTGAATTATAACCGAAAGGGTCTCCATAACATACGCAAAGCCCACTATCAAAAGGAGTAGCGGATTTTTCATATAAATTGCCATTGCAGACACAGCACCGCCCAAAAAAAGCGAGCCGGTATCACCCATAAATATTTTTGCGGGGTATTTATTATAGATTAAAAAGCCTGCGAGGCCGCCCACCAATGCCGAGCTGAAAACAACCACCGGGGTAGAGCCTGCCAGATTTGATGTAATCAGATAAAAAATCCCCACTACAATGGTTATGCAAGTAGCCAATCCATCAAGACCGTCAGTAAGATTTACGCTGTTTGTTGCCGCAGTCATAACCAGAATAATCAGCGGAATGTATAGTCCATAATGCAATTTAAGCGTAATATCGGTAAAAGGAATAACAACATCTGTGTCTATAATTCCACCGCTTACCATCCACACAGAAAATCCTAAAGATACAATAATCTGCAGTACAAACTTTTGGGCTGCACGAAGGCCGAGGTTTCTTTTAAGTATAACCTTTATGTAATCATCAATAAAACCAACAGCACCAAATCCAAGAGCCGCAAAAGTTATTGCAGTAATACCCATAAGGGTGTTTTTGTCATCGCCAATTCCATACACAAACACGCTGCAAATCACCGCACAAATCAGTGCAATGATAAATATAAGTCCTCCCATTGTGGGTGTACCTGATTTTTTTTGATGCCACTTGGGGCCTTCCTCTCTTATTTCCTGACCGAATTTAAGTCTGTGCAAAAGGGGAATTAAAAAAATCCCGCATACTAGTGCAACAATAAACCCAATTAACGCAATAATAAGTGATTTAATCATTTTATCCTCCGCTTTTTAAACCGCATCTGCCTCGACAACAAATTCTGCTATCTCTTCAAGTCTCATTCCGCGTGATGCTTTAAACAAAATTACATCATTTGGCTGCAGAATATCCATTATATGAGCCTTTGCGGCATTATTATCATAAAAAATATAAATCTCCGACGAGCTGAAGCCTTTTTCAATCGCACCCTTTGCCACCATTTCGGCGTGAGGTCCTACAGCAATAAGACATCCTATGTCATAATCACAGGTGTAACCACCCACCGCTTTGTGAGCCTCGTCAGAATAATCACCAAGCTCCAACATATCACCAAGAACCGCCACACGTCTGAATTCGCTCTCTGTATCTTTAGGCTTTGTTACCGACAAAACCTCCAGCCCTGATTTCATAGACGTGGGGCTTGCATTATAACAATCCTTAATTATTACGTAGTTCTTAAGAATTTCTATATTCTGCCTAAGCCCCTGGGGTTTGAAGTTTGCTATTCCCTCTGTAATTTGAGTCATTGTCATATCATACTTTATGCCCGTAAGGATTGCTGCCAACGCATTATATACATGATGTGCCCCCGGTGCATTCACCCTGATATGATATTCCTCGCCATCAATCTTCACATCAAACGATGTCCCGTCAGGCATTTTTTTAATGTTAACTGCAACTATATCGCAATCCTTATTTTCAATTCCGTAAGTCAATGTTTCAAAAGGTACAGTCCCCACCGTTTTCCAAAGTAGCGGGTCATCACCGTTTAATATAATCGTTCCGACGCCCGAGGGCATACCCTCTAAAATTTCAAGCTTTGCCTTTAATATTCCCTCCTTCGAGCCAAGATGCTCGATATGAGAAAATCCTATATTTGTTATTATAGAAGTCTCTGGTGCCGCAATTTTTGTAAGCCTTGATATTTCGCCAAAGGCACTCATACCCATTTCAAAAACTGCAATTTCATCGGTTTTTTCCATACGGAAGGCAGTCAAGGGCAATCCAATTTCGTTATTAAAATTGCCATCTGTTTTAAGAACCTTAAACTTATTTTCCAAAACACAGGAAACCATATCCTTTGTGCTTGTTTTTCCAACACTGCCCGTAATTGCCACCGAAGGTACAGAAAAACAACGTCGGTAATATGCCGCAATATCACGCAGTGCTTTGTATGTGTCCTCGCATACTATCACAGCAAGGTTTTCTTTATTATCAAATTCCCTGTCAACTATGCAACATACCGCACCGGAGTTTTGTGCCTGACTAACAAAATTATGTCCGTCAAACTTTTCGCCACGGAGTGCAATAAATACCGAATCTTCACCTATCTTGCGGCTGTCGGTTACCACATCAGAAACCACTATATCGCCTTTACAGTTTTCAAATACTCCATCACAGGCATTTGCAATCTGTGAAATTGTCAGCATTCTTTCCAATTTACACCCTCCTTAAGGGAATTCTTTTAATTTTCGGAAGAATCAATCAGCTTGAGAACTATTTCTCTTTCATCAAACACAATTGTTCTGTCCTTGAGTATCTGATAGGGTTCGTGACCCTTTCCGGCAAGCAGAATAACATCGTCGGGTTTTGCATTATCGATAGCGAATTCAATAGCTTCGAAACGATTTTCAACCACTGCATACCGACAGTCTGTTTCTCGCATTCCCACCAGAATATCCTCAATAATCGCCCCCGGCTCCTCGCTTCGGGGATTATCACTTGTCACAATACAAAAATCGGACAATTGACCTGCAATCTTGCCCATCTGCGGACGCTTAGTTTTATCACGGTCGCCGCCACAGCCAAACAATGTCACAACTCTGCCCTTGGCAAAGCCTTTTATGGCGTTAAGTATGTTCAGCAATCCGTCGGGAGTATGAGCATAGTCAATAATTACGGTGTAGTCGGTATTTGTCTGAACAACCTCAATTCTGCCCTTTACGCCCTTTGCAGTTTTCAGTCCGTCGGCAATCTCCTTTAAAGAAAGCCCTGCAGCAAGACAACATCCTGCGGCAGTAAGTGCATTATACACCGAAAAACCGCCGGGAATTGCCAGACTAATCCTCTCGTTTTCGTCTTTGTAGTTTAAATCAAATTCTACACCGGTTGCACGGTATTCTATATTACTTGCCCATAAATCAGCTGTTGTTTTTGCTGAATATGTCAAAACATCACAGCTGCAACCCAAGCTTAGTTTTTCATATGCTACATCGTCTATATTAAAGACACCAATGCTGCTTTTTTTAAAGAGCATTGATTTTGCTTCAATATAATTTTCCATAGAGTTATGAAAGTCAAGATGGTCCTGAGTAACATTAGTAAATGTACCAATATCAAATTTGCAGGATGCAACTCTGTCAAGTGCCAGAGAGTGTGACGAAACCTCCATTACAACCGAGTTAACACCTTCCTTTGCCATTCTATCAAAAAGCTGCATAAGCTCTAACGAATCGGGAGTTGTGTGGTGCGATGGTATAACTTCATTTCCAATCATATTCTGATTTGTGCCTATAAGTCCCACTTTATGTCCACAATTTTCAAGTACGGATTTTATAAGATAGGTTGTGGTCGTCTTTCCGTTTGTACCAGTGACACCAAATAACCTGAATTTTTTATAAGGATGATCATAGAACTCGGTAGCAGCGCAGGAAAGCGCATATCTGGTGTTTTTTACTACAACGGTAGTCGCTGCGGTTTCTTCCATCTCTTTTTCAGCAATTATGGCAACGGCGCCCTTTTCAAGTGCTTGTTCTGCATAATCGTGTCCATCGCTTTTGTAGCCTGTGACACAAACAAACACATCACCTGGCTTAACCTCCCTAGAATCGAAGGCTATTCCTGAAATTTTTACATCTATATTTCCCTGAACCGATAAAATTTCGACATCTGACAATAATTGGGATAAAGTCATAATCCGTTCCTCCGTTTTACTTGAGCTATATAATAGCCTTAAAAATTAGTCACGTACTTCTGCATATCTGAAATCCAAGGTTACAATTGTACCCGGCTCTACCATAGTTCCTGCCACAGGCGACTGACCGGAGCATATTGCAACTCCATCCACATTAGTAAGACCCTTTATTCTTACATTAAGTCCCGCATTGGTAATACCCTTATTTGCCTCAGAGCCATAGCAACCGACAACATTGGGGACTTCAACAGATTTTGAGCTTTCCTCGCCCTCTGTGTATGCCACAACCTTAGAATTTCTTGCCAATTTGGAATAAGGCTTTGGCACCTGATCCAAAATCACATCTCCTGTGCCCTTGATGCTGATATTCACTCCTTCTTCTTTAAGAACAGCCTCTGCCTCTTTGCGCGACATACCGGTAACGTCGGGAACTGTTATATCAATCATTTCCAGTTCTTCCTGGGTGTATTCGGGTTCAACGCCCAAATACTGCAAACTTTCCTCAAGAATATTTTTTACAACAGGAGCTGCAATCAAACCACCGTAATAGGTTGAGCCCACAGGTGGCTGGTCGAGTATTACAAGACAAACTATCTCCGGGTCGTCAGCAGGTGCAAAACCTACAAATGACGCAACATACTTGCCGTTGCCACGAGGCTGTTTTTCGGATGTTCCTGTTTTGCCTGCAATGCGGAAGCCTGCAAGATACGCATTTTTACCGCCTCCAACCGATACAACCGACTCAAGGATTTCACACATTTTTTTACTTGTTTCCTGTGATATAACCTGACGTACAACTGTCGGGGTATATTCTTCAATAACATTTTGATTTTCATCCACAAGTTGCTTTACAAGATGTGGCTTCATCAACTTTCCGCCATTAGCAACGGCCGAAACCATTGTTACCATCTGCAGCGGTGTTACATTAAAACTCTGTCCAAACGAGGATGTCGCAAGGTCGATTTCTTTAAAATTTGAGATTTCGTGAAAGATACCGTTTGTTTCACCGGGCAATTCAATGCCGGTTTTATCACGAAAACCAAAGCCCTTGACATACTTTACAAAATTTTCTCTGCCAACCTTTGCACCAATTTCTATAAATGCAGGGTTGCAGGAGTTCTGCACAGCCTGAACAAAAGTCTGTCCTCCGTGTCCGTTGCGATTTGCACAACTTATCCTGCGGTCAGCAACTTTGATTGAACCGCCACAGAAAAAATGGTCGTTAAGCCCCACGGCATTTTCTTCCAATGCCATAGAAGCAACAGCAATCTTAAAAGTTGAGCCGGGCTCATAAGAGTCAACAACAGCCTTATTTCTTCTTAAAAACTGCGTAACCTGAGTTAATTTAGCATTATACTCATCACCATCAAGCTTTGTAAGTTCCTCTTTTATCTCGGGATACTTTTGTTCAACCGCCGCATTAATTTCAAAAGGCTGATTAAGGTCATAGTCAGGCTTTGTCGCCATTGCCAGAATTTCACCCGTCTTAACATTCATTACAATTGCCGCAGCACCTTCTTCAAGACCGTTTTCTATCCGGGCATTTTCAAGATGTTTTTCGGTGAAATGCTGTATTGTTTCATCAATTGTCAGTACAACGCTGTTGCCTTCCTGTGCCTCATAATAGCTTTCGTAGTTATCAGGGAGTTCAAGACCCGCTGTCATATTTGCCGAAACAATTCTGCCGGGAACACCCTCAAGCTGTTCGTTGTAGACCATCTCAATACCTTCAAGTCCCTTGTTGTCGCTGCCCACAAAGCCAATTACCTGAGATGCAAAATTTCCGTATGGATAATATCTTTTTGTATCCTCGGCAAACTTAATGCCGTTAATGTTGTATTTATTGATATATTCACGTAAGGCATCCGCCTGGTCTTTCTCAACCTTTTTCTTTATATATTCAAAATTCGATTCCCTGTTTATTCTTTTAAGAACTGTATCATAATCAAGCTCCAGAATCTCTGCCATATTACGGGCAATTTCCTCAGGGCTCTGTTTGGTGTTGCCCCGAACATTTTGCGGAGTTATGCTGATTGTTTCAACGCTCAAGTTGTTTGCCAGCACCTTCATATTGCGATCATAAATCAGTCCTCTCGCCGGAGTTATAATATTATCGCTTGTCTGCTGTTCTCTTGCCGCCGACGAAAGCTCCTCACCGCGCACAATCTGCAGCCACGCAACTCTTACCATTAAAGCGCAGAAAAGGAAGACTGCCCCCGCGAGCAGCCATCCTATCTTTTTTCTTTGTGTTAATGTACTTTGTTCGTTTTGCACCAAAATTACCTCCAAAGAAATCAAATCTCTTCAGACACCGTCTATGTAATTATATTGGATGCAACAATTCAAATATACCAAAACAAACCTATCTTTTATTTAAATATGTTCATCGCACTTGTAATTGTTCCTGCAACACCGGTCATAGCAACCTTTTTCCGTGAATTATCATCACTTGCATAGGTTTCAACAGCGTCACCCTGCTCCATATCAACATAGAACATCTGATATCTTTCAGGTCTTACCATACCAAATTTCTCATTTGCTACGTTTTGCAACTGTTCAAGGTCAATTGCCTTGTCGATTTTAACCTGCAAATCCTGATTTGCCGCTATAATCTCATTATACTGCTTTTCAAGCTGTGCAACATGTCCTCTTGCCTCGTTGATTTTTACATATCCGTTAACTATAGCAAAAGCAACCGCAAAGCATATTGCCACCCTTAAGAAATTAACAACATTGAATCTTGTGGTGGGTTTCTGTCTTTCAACCCTTTTATTCTTTTTATCAATAATGTGAAGTCTTTCATTTGCTGTCTTTTCAGCCGAATCTAAGCCGATTTCAATTTTGTATGCGCTGCTGGTGTTATAGCCGTACAAATTTGACATTTTAAAGCTTCACCTCTCCTTTAAATTTTTTTAACCGCTCTCAGCTTGGCACTGTGTGCACGGTTGTTGTTTTCAAGTTCTTTTTCGCCCGAAATAACAGGCTTTTTGTTAATAATTTTAACTATTGGCGACTTACCGCAAACACAAACCGGAAAGTCCTTTGGACATTGACACCCCGATGCAAGCTCTGCAAAGGTCTGCTTGACAATTCTGTCTTCAAGTGAATGAAATGTTATAACCGACAACACTCCGCCGGGATTTAATACATCAACAAAATCCTCAACAGCTTGCTTTAAAATTCCAAGCTCGTTGTTTACCTCAATGCGAATTGCCTGAAATGTTCTTTTTGCCGGATGCTTGTCCGCAAATCTCATTTTTGCAGGCACCGCACTTTTTATAATATCGCGAAGTTGAAATGTTGTTTCAATTTCGCTCTTTTCTCTTTCTGTCACAATTGCTCTTGCAATCTGTCTTGCAAAACGTTCTTCGCCATAATCAAATATAATTTTCGCAAGTTCGCTCTCGGCATATCCGTTGACCACTTCAAAAGCAGAAAGTGCATCATCGCGGTTCATTCTCATATCAAGCCTTGCATCCATATTATAGCTGAAACCACGCTCTGCCGTATCAAGCTGAGGCGATGACACTCCAAGGTCAAGTATCGCACCGTCTATTTTCTGAATACCCAGATTTTTAAGAACAGTTTTTATTTCTGAAAAGTTGCTGTGAACAATGTTTACTATATCACCAAATTGTTCAAGTCTTTTTGATGCCGCATTTATAGCCGTCATGTCACGGTCAATGCCCACGAATGTTGCACCCTTTGACAGCTTGGAGCAAACCAGACTCGCGTGACCGCCGCCGCCCAGCGTTCCATCAACGTAAACGCCTTGTGGCTTAACATCAAGAAAGTCAACACTTTCATCAAGAAGTACGGAAATGTGATTGAATTCTGTACTCATAGTCCCAATCTCTCCATTGCATCCTCAATCTCGGCAGAATCAAGGGACGGGTCATTCATATAAGCCTCCCAATCCTTCTTGTTCCAGATTTCCATACAATTTGAAACACCTACAATCACAACCTCACGGTCAAGATTTGCATAATCACGATAAGCAGGGGGAATGACAACTCGACCTTGTGAGTCAATCTCACATTCGGTTGCACCTGCGAAGAAAAATCTGCGTAATTTACGTGCATCTGCACCACGGAGTTCAAGAAGCTCGGACTTAAAGCCTTCCCATTCCTCTTTTGAATAAGCACAAAGACAGTCATTAACACCTTTAGACAGCACAAAAGTTCCACCAAGATCATCTCTGAACTTAGATGGAATACTAACTCTGCCCTTTGAATCAAGGTTGTGAAAATATTCACCGATTAGCATAGCCTTGTGCTCCTTGTGTTATTTTGCACCATTTTTTGTGCCACTTTATGGAATTTCGCTCCACTTCGCTCCACTTTCTTCTATTCTACTATACTTTAAACCATTTTGCAATAGTTTTTTGAAAAAAATTTAAAAATTTTGTAATCTTTTTGTAATATTGCATCAAACAAACATATTTTACGTGTTTGCCCAACAAACAAAAAGCAGCTGAAACATAAGTTTCAGCGGCGGGGTGCCACATAATTTAATATTTTACTCTGTTATTTTTATTATTTTGACCTCATTTTCCTCAAGTTTTGCTTTTAATGCAGCATCCGGTTCAGTGTTGGTAATAATGCAATCTACTTCTTCCATAGAAATTAGCTTTACAAAGCCGACACCACCCATTTTACTTTTGTCACAAAGATAATATTTTTCTCGGGCATTGGCAAACATCTTCTGCTTAATTCCACATTCTGTTTCGTTGCTCTCTAAAATACCGCCATCTGCAGTAATTCCTTTGCTAGAGAAAAACATCTTGCTTGCAAAATAATTTTCTTCAATACTCTTTTCGGCGTGTCTGCCAATAAATGATTGGTTATTGCTAAGCACTCCGCCCACCGAAATAACCTTTATATGCTCGCAGCCCGAAAGCTCAACCGCAACTCTCAGCGAGTTTGTTATAACAGTTATGTTTTTGCGATTTTTAAGTTCTTTTGCCATAAAGAAGGTTGTTGTTGATGCGTCAAGAAAGATTGTATCTCCTGCTGTTACATACTTTACAGCTTCTTTTGCAAGTCTCATTTTAGCATCAACATTTATGTGCTTTCTCTTTTCAAGGGAAATTTCATAAGTTGTTCCCTCAAGCGGAACAGCCCCACCGTGAGTTCTTCGCAAAGTCTCCTGCTTTTCAAGCTTTTCAAGGTCACGTCTTACAGTTTCCTCGGTGACACCAAGCTCCGAGCTTAGGCGGCTTACCGAAACAACTCCGTCTGCATTTAAAAACTCCATTATTTTTTTCTGGCGTTCAAGTGCAAGCATCTGAATCCCCTCTCTTTCAATCCGGGTTATTATTTCTTGATAATTCTTACAACAGCGCCATTTTTGAGACCTGTCGAATTTGCATCGTCTGTATCAATATGCATTTCTGCATTGAAATCATCACGAACTCTTACCTGAACGTCATAGAATTTAGTTGGCTTAATACCTTCGACCTCAACATCCACATAATCATTGTCCTTAATGCCGTTTGCCACGGCATATTCGGGTGTAAGGTGAATGTGACGGTTGGCAATAATTACGCCCTCCTTCAAATACACACAGCCCTTGGGGCCTACAAGCACCAGCTTTTCAGAACCTGCCACGTTGCCTGAGGGACGAACAGGAGGGCTGACTTTCAGAATAAACGTATCTGTCCTTGAAATTTCAACCTGAGTGTTTTTGCGGACAGGACCAAGAACTCTTACATTCTCGATTGATTTAAGGGATGGTCCCACCAGTGTAACTACCTCTTCGGACGCATATTCACGACCCATAAGGTATTTTTTTATATGGAGCTCATAACCTTTACCAAAGAGGGTTTCAAGATCCTCCTGAGACAAATGAACATGGCGCTGTGAAACACCCACCTTAATCTGTCCGTCTGTATCTATTTTTTCAACTACCGATTTTACGGCTTTTGCAATTGTGTCTATATCATACATATGCTTCACCCAAAGCAATAGGTTTTTCGCCCATTGCTCCCTGAATCAGATTTCCGTCTTTCCGGATTGTCACTAGCCTTCCATATCAAAGAACTTTGTTACCTCGGTATGGGGCCTTGCAATAACTGCATGACCAAAAATGTTACCGATTGCATCAGCACTCTTAAGACCAGCCTCAACTGCAGCCTTAACTGCCGACACCTCACCTGCAACAATAAATGTAACCAAACGACCGCCAAGTCTTTTTTCGGTGTGGATAACACGCACGTCTGCAGCCTTTGTCATTGCATCAAGGCCTTCAATTGCCGCAACAAGGCCTTCAACCTCAATCATACCGATTGACTCACCTGTTGAAACTGCAGGTTCCATCTCGCCTTCGTTAACAAAGCTTTTGGGAAGCTTTTTGTTGTACTTGTCCTTGTTCATATCAAGGAGATATGCCATCTTCTCAGTACCATCACCGGGATTGGGTATGGTATGAGAAATTATGTACTTACCCTCTGCCTCTGCATAAGCCTTTCCTGCTGCAATAGCTGCCTTAACAGCTGCAACAGGTCCCTCGACCTTAATCTGCATTACCAGCGGTGCCGGAACATCCGCACTGCCGGGACGGGTACGGTCAAATGCAATTACCTTTACATCAGCAGCCTTTGCACAAAGGTCTGCAGCAACTACTGCTGTTGTAAAGCTGTATACTTCTAACATTCCTAATGCTTTCATAGGATTTTTCCTTTCTATGTCATCTTAATGAATCTAACATCTCTCGTTCACTCTATACAATATGAAGACCATCAGCCATAACGCAACGTCTTTGACGTGTAAAGGATTTTGCAGATGTGATACCTTCGCCTGTGGGGCCTGCAATTGTAAAGGTTGTGTGACCTCCACCGCCTGCACCGATACCTGCATAAGAAGGTGCGTTCTTTACAAAAATTGTGGTTTCAACCGCTCTTGCAAATGCCGTAAGTCGGTCAACATTCTTTGAGTGAATGTGTGCAGAATGACGGTTGCCGTGTTCTGCCTTGCAAGCTTCGATAATAGCTTCTTCGATATTGTTAACTCTTACTATAGGAAGAATTGGCATCATCATTTCAACCTGAACAAAGGGATGCTTTGCATCTGTTTCGCAGATTATCAGTCTGGGGTCTGCATCAATGCCAAGCTCTTTAAGGAAGAGTCTTGCATCCTTGCCTACCCATTTTTTGTTAATGCCAAACTTACCATCTTTTTCAACAAGTGCAACCTTTACAAGCTTGTCAATGTCTGCACCTTTAATTAGGTATGCACCGTTCTTTTGCATATTGCGGATAAGGCTGTCTGCAACTGAATCGAATACAAAACATTCTTTTTCAGCAATACAGGGAAGGTTGTTGTCAAAGCTTGCCCCCTTAATGATGTCTGCTGCAGCCTTTTCAATATCTGCTGTATCGTCAACGATAACAGGAGGATTGCCTGCACCTGCACCAATTGCCTTCTTGCCTGATGAAAGAAGCATCTTTACAACACCAGGGCCGCCTGTTGCAACCAACATTCTAACGATAGGAGATTTAACCATCTCGTTTGACGTATCCATAGTAGGATTAGCAACCGAAACAACTAAGTTTTCAGGGCCGCCTGCCTCTAAAATACCACGGTTAACAAGGTCAACTGCGTAGTTTGCAATCTTCTTTGCATTGGGATGGGGGTTGAATACAACCGCATTACCGCCCGCAATCATACCAATTGAATTGCAGATTACCGTTTCACTGGGGTTTGTTGAAGGTGTAATACTGCCGATAACACCATAAGGTGCCATCTCAATAAGGGTAAGACCCGCATCACCTGTTTTTACGATAGGCTGAAGGTCTTCAGTACCGGGAGTTTTGTTTGCAACAAGCTGATGCTTGATAATCTTATCAGAAACACGACCCATACCTGTTTCTTCAACACCGAGCTTTGCCATTTCTTCGGCTTCTTCAAGAGTTAAACGGCGGATTGCCGCAATCATCTTTTCTCTCTGTTCAACAGTGTAGCTCTTATACTGAATATAAGCCTTCTGTACAGCCTCCAAAGCTTCTGTCATTGTGGGGAATACACCCTTAAGCTGCTTGGGAGTCTCTACCTTTCCGTCCATATTACGGATAACACTTTCAACAATAGTGCTTATGCATTTTTCATCTAACATTTGAGTTTACCTTCCTCTCTGTATTTCTGTGTCTATCTTTAAATTACTGTATTCCACATTTTTTCGTCAGGATTTGCAATAACCGAGCTGTCAAGGAACATTGTTCCGTCAGCAACCTCAGCCTTTGCACGCTCGATTGCACTTTCTACAGCAGCAACTTCGCCTGTGAGAAGCATATATGACTTGCCACACATACCTCTTGCCACACGAAGCTCTATAAGGTCTACTATTGCGGTTTTTGCAGCGATATCTGCCGCTAAGATTATTGATGCCGCAGAGTAGGTCTCTAAAACTCCAAGAGCACGTTTATCCTTTATATCTGTTGCCCCGTAAAGTGCAGGGAAGATTGTTTCGTGGGGATTACCCAGAACAAAGCTATCAATCAGCTTTTCAGGGAACATAGCTTTTACTGCGTCAATTGATGCACGAACTGCACTCAATTCGCCCTCGATAAGAATAATATACTTACCCGGGCAGACAACCTCGGCCTCAATTACCTTGACCTCAGCGGTCTTAATCATAATATCTGCGGCTTTCATACCGGTGGAAACCGTTGTAAGTTCAGCCATTGCCAATGCTTTTGCCATTTAATTGTTTCCTCCTTTTCTTTACCGCTTAATTTCAAGTATAATATAATTTTCTGTAATTTCCTTAACCACTCCGTCATAAGGGCTGTGAATTTCAGCTCCAAGACCCTCACAGGATGCAATTTTTTGGAATTTATCAATCTTGTCTCCGACTTTTACTATTGGTTTAGCCGGCTGACCGATATGTTGTCTTAGTTCAATTTTAACTGTCTTCAGTTTTTTGCTAAAATCATCAGGCAACTCTTCAATAGGCGCCTCAACATTGTATTTTGCAATTCCCAGACGGACAATCAATCTCTCCATTGGGACATACCTGAATGGTCTGTGTTCGTTTACACCGGTAAATTTCGGTTCGGGAAGTTCGATGCCTTTGGCACGGATTTCATTGCGGAATGTACCAATAAGCATTGCAGGGGATAGTCCCTGATGACAGGCATACATCTCACAAAGTCTGCATTGCGAACAATATGCCGAGTTAAGCAGAGCCGAAACATCACCCGTCATACCCTTGGTTGCGGCACGCATAAACGCGTGAGGCTCAATAGGATGACCAAGTAAATTCCTTGAGCACAAATCAGTACACATACGGCACTGACAGCAAGCGCTCATCGCTCTGTATATATTAACCTTTGGATTTGTTTTCTTCTTTAAAATAACGGGATGATTTTGTGGCAACACCAATACCGCATTTGTGGTTTTGGTTACCACATCTTTTTTCTTTGCAAGACGTCCCGTCATTGCTCCGCCATTTATATACTGACAATCTTTGATTGTTTCGCCTCCGGCAAGCTCCACAACACGGCTTAGCGGTGTGCCGAGGGGAACTTTAAATGTACCGGGATTTACTACCTCACCTGCTACAGTTACATACTTATAGCAGACAGGTCTTTTTTCGGTAATTGCGTAGTATGTATTGAGCATTGTTTCAACATTGAAAACTATTATGCCCTCTGAGATAGGAAGCTGACCGGGCTTTACTACTCTGCCGGTTGCCTCATAAATCAATATAATTTCATCACCTGCGGGGTACACCTCGGGGAGTAATGAAATCTTCATATGTTTAAAATTATCAAGCTGCTGTTCTACCTCTTCAACAGCTTCGGTATAGGCTTCCTTCACTGCAATAATTGCATCCTTTGCGCCAACAGCCTTGCGGACTGTATCAAAAGCCGTCAAAACTTCCTTTGCAAAGTTTGAGAGAAGCTGTCTGTGGAGTCTGAACAAAGGCTCGCACTCTGCACAGTTAAGAATAATTGTGTCAGCCTGATTGCTGAGCTTTGCATATGAAGGGAAACCAGCACCACCGGCACCAACTATTCCACATTCCTTCATAAGTTCTTTAAGTTCTGTCAATTGCATAATTGGTTAATCCCCCTTCCGATAAAATTTCAAAGACTATTTATGCAAAATCAGCACCGTCATCAACGATACCCACGATTGCAGCATCAACAGGAGCAGTTTCCATTTCGCAGCCGATACGAGCCGCACTGCCTGTCGCTACCAGAACATATTCGCCGATGCCTGCACCTATGTTGTCAATTGCAACTAGCTGTGAATTCTTTGCTGCCATTTTTTCAATAGGTTCAACAATCATAAACTTGTTACCCACAAGATTTTCGTTCTTGCGTGTAGAAACAACGCTGCCGATTACTTTTCCGATAATCATAACTTTTTCTCCCTTACATTCAGAACAAAGCGGCTGCGCCGCTCGCCGCAGGCGGCGGTCGGAGTGATAACGCTTTGTTTGCCTATGTGCGTTTTGGCAAAGCCAAAAATTCGCACAGGCATTAAATTGAAGTCTTTTTTAATAGGAAATTCCACAATTTCCTATTAAAGAAGATATGGGCAGAGCAGATTGCTCTGCCCATATACTTACTTTAGCCCTAAAAATCTTATTTGAGAACGGGCAAAATCTTCTCAACATCATTGTGAGGTCTGGGAATAACGTGTGTAGCGATGATTTCGCCAAGCTTCTGAGCGCTCTGTCCGCCTGCTTCAACTGCAGCCTTAACAGCACCAACGTCACCACGAACCATAACACTAACAAGACCTGAACCGATCTTTTCTGTGCCAACGAGTGCTACGTTAGCAGCCTTAAGCATAGCATCTGCTGCTTCGATTGCTGCAACGAGACCTCTTGTTTCTACCATACCCAATGCTTCCTGTGCCATTGTTTTTACCTCCTTTTTATTCTCTGCCACTGCCTCGGCTTTAGCCGGTGCAGCATTCTTTTTCAATTCTTCAGTGTTGCCGATTACGGCGGTTTTTACTTTAGCGGTAGCTTTCTTTTCTGCCATAACTTACCACTCTTTTCTTAGAACTTGGGAAGAATCTTCTCAACGTCGTTGTGAGGTCTGGGGATTACGTGTGTAGCAACGAGCTCGCCAAGACGACCAGCCATTGTGCCGCCTGCTTCAACTGCTGCTTTTACTGCACCAACATCACCACGAACCATAACACTAACAAGACCTGAACCAATTTTTTCTGTGCCGATAAGAACTACCTCTGCTGCCTTTACCATTGCGTCTGCTGCTTCAATTGCTGCAACAAGACCTCTTGTTTCAATCATACCTAATGCTTCCTGTGCCATTTTAAATTTCCTCCTAAAATTTTATATAAGTTGTTAATTATTATTCATTAATTACTGCAATCTTAAGACCTTCCATCTTAACATTGGTGATGAATGCATCATTAATCTTGTCAAGCGGATACTTATGTGTAATAAGCTCCTTGATGGGGAGACCAATTGCGATTGCTCTTTTAAGAAAATCAAATGTTGTTGCATAATCTCTGAGAGTGTATACCCATGAGCCAACAAGTGTAATTTCCTTAGAACACAAGTCAAAGTGGGGATTAATCTGAGCGTCGCCGCCGTTGATAAAGAAGCCAAGCTCGCAAAGACCACCACCGTCACGGATAAACTTGTAAATATTGCTATGTGCAACAGGTGAACCTGTACACTGGAATGCAAAATCTGCAAGATAACCACCAAAGCTGTCTTTAACTGCTGCCGCAAGTTCTTCAATACCCTTGTGGTTTTTGAAGTTAACAGTATGGTCAGCACCCATACGCTTTGCAAATTCAAGTCTCTTTTCTTCGCCGTCAACTGCAACAATATTTTCAATACCCATTGTTCTGAGAACAGCAATACAGATAAGACCGATAGGTCCGCAGCCCTGAACAACAACACGGCTGTTGAATTTAAGAATACCTGTTGTCTTTGCACGTTCTACTGCGTGAATAAGAACTGCACAAGGCTCAATCAAAATTCTTGAATCAAGGTCAAGGTCAGATACGTTAAATACTGTTGAACCTCCCTTAATTACAAGATAATCAGCAAACCAGCCGTTGAAATGGGTTTCATTATCGGGGATAAGGCCGTAAATGTCACCGCCGCCTACGTTTTGCTTATTTAAGTCATACATTGTTATATCAGGATTATCCTTGAAAATCATACAGGTAACAACCTTGTCACCAAGAGCCAAAGGCTTGCCTGCACTATCCTTCTTAACATTTTTACCAATCTTAACGATTTCACCTGTACCCTCGTGACCAAGAACCACGGGGATAAGACCAAATGGGTCACGCTTATATTCGTGAGCGTCTGTTCCGCAGATACCGCAGCCTTCAACCTTTACAAGAATATCGTCATCACCGATTTCGGGAATATCATATTCCTGAAGCTCAATTTTCTCGATGCCTGTCAGCATTGCAACACGGCTTCTTTTAGGAATAGGACCTGCAGCCTTAGACGCTGATACTGTGCCTGTTCCCTGCATCCCTGCAAGAACCTGTTTTACAATCTGTTCAATTTCCATATTGTTCATTTTATGTAATCTCCTTTCTAAAGAATTAATCACTTAATTTTCTTTCATAATCTCATCAAGACATGATGCACCATAAGCCGAAAGAGCAGTATCCTGTTCCTCTGAGCCACCGCTTACACCAAGTCCACCGATAATTTTTCCATGATAAATCAGTGGGTCGCCGCCACCAAAAATAACAATCTGTCCGCCGTTTGTATGCTGAATTCCGTATAACGGGCCATCAGGCTTTGCCAAGGTACTCAGCTTTTTTGTGGACATTTTGAGAGCAACCACCGTATATGCTTTATTGAGAGCCACATCATAGCTTGCAATGTACGAATTATCCATACACTCAATTGCAATAGGTCTGCCTGCTTCATTTGAAACTGCCGCAACAATGTTAAGACCCATTGTTTTAGCTTTTGCCTCTACCATCGCAATCAGCTTACGTGCCTGTTTAAGACCAAAGTGCTTTTCTTCAGTCTTGCTTTCGGTAAGCTGCTTTGTTACAGCTTCTACTATACGAGTAAGCTTTTCGTCATTCACAGATGACACCTCCCGTACTATTTGTTAAGCTGCTCCATAACCTTTTTTGTAATCTGTGCAACGAGGTCGCTGTCTGCACAAGCTGTGCCTTCTTCTGCAACTCCGCAATCAGGAATATGACAGTTGTGGCAGCTCATATGCCCATTCTTGTTATTGGGGCAAAGGTCTGCAGGATGCTTACCTGACATACCGAATGCACGTCTTACTTCGTAAAGCTTCTTCATCTGTTCTTTTGTGAATTCCTGTGGTCCCCCCAACTGATTTGAGAGGAACAGAAGTTCTGCATAGAATTCAAGAGATTCCATCTTATGATAAGCAGCCATCAAAGAATCAGAATATGCCAGAGCACCATGGTTCTCAAGAAGAACTGCATCATAATAGGGAAGGTACTTCTCTACTGCATCAGGGATTTCGTTTGTTGAAGGTGTACCGTATTCAGCAATCGGAACACAGCCAAGAGCAATAACTGCTTCAGGCATAATGGGCTGTGTAAGGGGCTTGCCTGCAATAGCAAAGCTTGTTGCATAAATGGGGTGAGCATGAACAACCGCCTTAACATCAGGACGATGCTTATAAACCCTCATATGCATCTTGATTTCAGAAGAAGGCTTAAAGCCTTTGTTTGCCTGAATAACATTACCTTCAGCATCAACCTTACAGATGTATTCGGGCGTCATAAAACCCTTACTTACGCCTGTAGGTGTGCAAAGGAATTCATTATCAGAAATTTTCACTGAAATATTTCCGTCATTTGCAGCAACCATTCTTCTGTCATAAATTCTTTTACCAATGTCACAGATTTGTTTTTTGATTTCGTATTCTGACATCATAATAATGACTCTCCTTTTATGTAAGTTTTATTAATTTACTTGTTAAATTTTAGGCAATCCGCCTTACTTTAATAATACCACTATTATACACAGGTGTCAATAGTTTTTTGTGATTTTTTCTTTGTTTTTGTTGTTTTTATCTAAATTTTTGTGGTTTTCTGTCTTCTGCCAGATAATCTATCAATTCCTGAATACCCTCTCCGGTGGTTGAAGCAACAAAGAAAATCTTTTCACATCCTGCAAGTTCAAGCCACGCCGCCGCCTTTTGAGGCTCTGCATCGGGCTGGTCAATCTGTGTGACAATGCCGATAACCTCGCGGTTTACCTGAGCCGTACAACAAGGCGGATACAGTGAATACTGTTCTCTTGCACTGAGGAGCAGACCAACCACATCTGCCTCGTACGAATAGAGTGCCAATGCTCTGCCTAAAATTTTGTTTTCGGCATATTCGCCGGGGGTATCAATCAGTATATCGTGATAGTTTATGTACTGGGTTTTGTGATAACCAATCTTTTCGCCTTTAAGGGCTTGGGTAAGTGTTGTTTTGCCGCACTCGCTTCTGCCCACAAGTATCATTTTTTTCATATTACGTCCTTGTGATGGGGCAAACCGTAAAGCCTAAAGTTTCCTGTGAATAGTCGCAAAGCGCTTTAAGTGCCGCCTCAACCTCCGAAACTGTGCCTGTCACTATAAGTGTACCGCTGAAACGGTCAACAAAACCGATTTCTGCACCGGACGCCTTCATAGCAATGTCTGCTGCAATGATTGCGGTTTCTGCAGGTGACATTGTGACTATACCTATTGCCGCCTTTGAATAATCAATTGCGGGGTCAAGTCCCAGTTTTTTATATAGAATTCTGTCAGGGTTTGCAATGATGTGAGCAAGTGTAATCTGCTTACCGGGAACAAGTTCCTGAATGATTCTCATTCTGTCAGAAAAATCCATAATGTTGTCTGCCATCCGTTATCCTCCTATCATACAGGTAAGACCTGTTTCTTCTACAACCTTTTTGAGCCTTTGAATGTGTTCTGCGGGAATTAAATCAACCCCATGCATTTCATATGTTCTGCCAAGACCCTTGTACTTATCCTCGCCCAGTCTGTGATACGGGAGAAGATGAAGCTCTTCAACTGTCTTAAGACTCCTGGTAAATTCCGCAATGTCACGTATCTCCTGTTCAGTATCATTGAACGTAGGAATAACCGGCACGCGGATTATCAGTTTCTTTGCATCAGTCGCAAGGCGTTTTGCATTCTCTAAAATAAGGTCATTTGGCTGAGTTGTAAACTCCTTATGCTTTTGACTGTTTATATGCTTTATATCCATAAGATATACATCAAGGTACGGGAGGAGCTTTTGAATTTTGTCATATCCCGCACAGGCTGTAGATTCCAGAGCGGTGTTAATTCCCTTTTCTTTACATGCCCTGAGTATTGCCGCCGCAAAATCGGGCTGTGCCAAAGATTCACCACCTGACAGAGTAACTCCACCACCACTGCGACGGTAATATATTCTGTCTTTTTCAATGTCTGTCATAAGTTCTGCCACAGTGACGTCACGTCCCATAACCTTTTCCTTGCCATCAACGAACATTGTTTCAATCTCTCGTTTCTGGGATTCAGGGTTGCAGCACCATTTGCATCTTAAAAAGCAACCCTTAAGAAAAATTATTGTACGCACACCGGGCCCGTCATGAACAGAAAATCTCTGGATATCAAATATCCTTCCCGTTGTGTTTAAGCAATCGTTGTTCATTATTAAAATCCCTTCTGCTCTGTTCGATTTATAATATCGTCTTGCAATGATTTTGAAAGTGTTGTAAACAACGCACTGTATCCGGCAACACGAACAACCAGACCTTTATATTTTTCGGGATTCTTCTGTGCGTCGATAAGTGTTTCACGGCTTACAACGTTGAACTGTACATGGCTACCCTTCTGGTCAAAGTATCCTCTTATCAAAGCAACAAAGCTCTCGAGTCCTGCTGTACCTTCCAATGCTGACGGATGGAACTTCATATTGAAGAGAGTACCGTTTGATGCAATGTAATGGTCAAGCTTTGCAACAGAGTTTGCCGCAGCAGTCGGACCGTTTACATCTCTGCCTGCCGCAGGTGATACACCGTCGGCAATAGGAGTTTTGGCAAGACGTCCGTCAGGTGTTGCACCGGTCTGTGCACCGAGAGGTACGTTTGCCGATACAGGATAAAGACCTGCCTGATATGAACCGCCACGTGGGTTTTTATATTTTTCGATTGGTTTGGTATATGTATAGGCAACATCACGCGCAAATGCATCAATTTCGCAATCATCATTACCAAACTTGGGAACTTCGTTAATAAGCTGCAGTATCTTCTGATGCTTGTTGCTGCCACCCTTTGAAACGCCGCCTGCGACCACATTTTTATAAATTTCAGCAATCTGTTCTTCCGAAATATTTACGCCCTTTTCAGCCAAGCCCTTTACAACCTCGATTGTAACCTTCTGTGCATCATTTGAGCTGCTGTCTGCACCAAAGTTATTATCCAAAGCTTCCTTAAGCTCTGCTAAGCTGAACTGTCTTTGTTCAAAAACAAGCTTCTTTATTGCAAATAAAGCATCTGCCATATTCGCAACACCAAATCCCTGAGGACCTGTGAAGTTATAGATTGCACCGCCCTCCTGAACGCTCTTACCTCTGCCGATACAATCTTCAATCATACTCGAAAGGAATGGCAGCGGTGCACGTTCCATATGTGCAAGGTCAATTGCATTGTCAGCATCAACCATAAGTTCAATCATATATTCTGTCTGTGCCTTGTATGCATCATAGAATTCACAGAAGGTGGTCATATCATTGATGTCGCCTGTCTTAACACTAATCTGCTTGCCGCAATCCACGCCGTTGGAGAACACAAGCTCCATAGGACGACACATATTAAAGAATGCCGCATCATGCCAACCGTCTGTTTTACCCATCTTCTGCGGCTCAACACAGCCGATAATGTTATACTGCCGTGCATCTTCGAGGGTAAGTCCACGGCTTACAAGAGCCGGAACGATAACTTCGTCATTGTAGTATGCAGGAAGACCGATACCTGTACGGGTAAGCTCACCTGCTCTTATCAGGAATTCGTGAGGAGTTTTGTTCCAGACACGAACCGAAAGTGACGGCTGAGGAAGCATAATATGCATTGATGCATTGATACACATAAATGACAAATCGTTGGTTGTATCAACACCGTTTTTGTCCTGACCGCCTGCGATAAGGTTCTGGAAAAGGCTGTAGCCCGCAAAGCCCTGAGCTGATGCATCATCACGAACCTTGGTAAAGCTGTTGAGCTTTATCCAAACACAGTCCATAAGTTCCTGAGCGAATTCACGGGTAATCTTTCCGTTTTTCAAATCCTTCTTATAATAAGGATACATATAGATATCAAAACGACCTGGTGAAATCGAGTGACCGTTTGATTCCGTCTGAATAAGCATCTGTACAAACCAGAAGCTCTGGCAAGCCTCGTGGAAGCTTTCTGCACCAAACTGCGGAACACGGCTACAGTTTTTGCCGATTGTTTTAAGTTCTTCACGTCTTGTGGGGTCGGTGCACTTTTCTGCCATTTCATAAGCAAGTCGTGAATATCTCTGTGCAAAGGTAATTGCCGCTTCACAGCTTTCGATAACAGCATCAAGGAAAATTCTTTTCTTTACTGCATCGCCATCCTTGGGGTCTATCGCACTAAGTGCCGCCTTTGCCTTTTTGATAATGCCGTCATAACCAATTCTCAGCACAAGGTCATAGTCTGCAGTAACGTGACCAACACCGTTATAGAAATAATTACCTGGTGTGAAGATGTTGTGGCTGATTGCATCAATAGTCTCGGGGCGCATATAAGATGTAGCAAGCTCGCTTGTTGTCTTACCCTTCCAGTATGCAAAGACCTCCTTAAGAGCCTTCTTTGAATCCTCTGTCAAAACAAACGGGTCTGCCGCTCTTGTTTCGATAGTATCAAACTCGTCCGCTATCCACTGAAACGAGAATTCAGGGAAAATCTGACAACTGCGCTGTGACTTTGTTGCACTACCAACAATAAGTTCATCCTCATGAATAACAATGGGAAGATTTTCCACAATATGTCTGAAGGCTTTTGCACGACGGGTAATCGTGGGCATACCTTCGGTATTTTTATAGGATTCGGTAAGTAAAACCGCACGTTCAACCTCAATTTCGGGAGCCTTTGCAAACAATGCATCCTTCAGGCGGTCAATACGTGGGCTTTTGGCTATATTTTCTGTATAATACTTTGCCATTTACGTCCTCTCCTTTCTTAACTCATACTTTTTCAGCTTTTATATTAATTCTATTCTAACTCAAAAACAAAAAAATGTCAACACATTTCAAAGAAAAAAACAGAAAATTTCCAAAAAATTCAAAGAAAAGTTGCTGAATATATGAAAAAGCGCAAATCCTTTACGAATTTACGCTTTTTAACATTATCTCTTCCATGTATGGCGTGAAAACAAAACCAGCATCGGGAAAATTTCCAGCCTTCCTATTATCATAACCATTGATAATATAAATGTAGAAAATGGCGAATATACCGAAAAGTTAGTGGCTGGTCCAACTGCCTCAAGACCCGGACCGATATTACTGAGTGTTGCCGCAACCGCCGTAAAGTTTGATGTAAAATCAAGGTTATCAAAGCTGATTAAAAGCATCGATGTTGCAAATATAAGCATATATGCAACAAAAAACACATTAACCCCACGCAGAGTTTCATGTTCCAGAGGTTTGCCATTGAGTTTAACCTTAATTGTAGACTTTGGATGGGCAAGAACCCTCACTTCCTTCACTATACTTTTAAATAAAATCAATATTCGCGAAACCTTCATTCCGCCTCCGGTACTGCCCGCACAGGCACCGCAAAACATCAACAGAACAAGAACTGTCTTTGAAAGCTGAGGCCACAAATTAAAATCAACCGTTGCATAACCCGTTGAGGTCATAATTGATGACACCTGAAACGCACTGTGCCTTAAAGCATCGCCCGAATTCCCAAAGTAACCTTGTATGTTAAAGAAAATAATCGTCACAGATGTCGCAATAATCACCAGATAGACCCACACTTCCTCCATTTTAAAGGCTGTTTTTACCTTTCGCATAAGGAGCAAATAATAAAATGTAAAATCTATACCACAAAGAGTCATAAATATTGTAATTACAATTTGAATATATGGTGAGTAGCCGGCAATTCCTGAATTTGTGATTCCAAAACCACCTGTGCCCACCGTGCCAAATGTAAGCGTTGACGCCTCAAACCAGTCAAGACCGCCCAGCATCAGCAGAACGATTTCAAGTGCCGTAAATCCCAGATAAATTCCGTATAAAATTTTTGCCGTGCTACGCACCCTTGGCACCAGCTTGCCCACCGAATGCCCCGGGCTTTCTGCCCTGATAAGATGCAGATTACTGCCACCCGACATCGGTAAAAGTGCAACAAGAAACACCAAAACTCCCATACCGCCAATCCAGTGGGTAAAGCTGCGCCAGAAGATTATTGATTTAGGAAGTGCATCAACATTCGACACAACCGAAGCCCCGGTAGTTGTAAAACCCGATGCTGCCTCAAAAAACGCATCAATAAAGCTTGGGATACTTCCCGAAAATACAAATGGCAATGCTCCAAAAATACTCAACGCAACCCAGCTGAGTGCAACAGTCACAAAGCCCTCTTTGGCAAACATAGTTTTATCCTTTGGTCTTGTAAAAACAAGAGGCACCCCGACAATCAGACACAACGCAACACATATGGGAAAAACCCATATAATCGACTCGTCATATATTAGTGAGCATAAAAATGGAAGCACCATAGCCGCCGCCTCGATATTCAGCACACAGCCCAATACATAAGAAATTATTCTGTAATTCTTAGTCTTTTTTCCTTTTTATAGAACAAAACGGCTTCGTCGCTCGCCGCAGGCGACGATCGGAGCAATCACGTTTTGTTTGCCTATGTGCATTTCGGCAACGCCGAAAATTTTGCACAGGCATTAAATTATTATTTTTTTATGATCGGGAATTACAAAATTTCCTATCATAGAAGAATATCGCTTATATCCTTAAAACCTTTATGTGTTGTTACAATAATAACCGTATCTCCGGGCAAAATAACATCCTTTCCACGAGGAGTGATTATTGTCCCGTGACGATTTATACAAGCAATAATTATTCCTTTTTTCAGCGACAAGCTTTCAATAGTCTGATTTGAAATAGGCGAGCCTTCAACAATCCTGAATTCCAGTGCCTCTGCCTTGCCGTCAAGCACATAATGCATTGTTTCGATATTACTGCCGATAGAATTATTCTTTGCACGTACAAACCTCACAATATATTCTGCAGTGATGTTCTTGGGATAAATTATTGTATCAAGTCCGAGATTGTGTATAACCTCGTCATAGCCGATACGGTTTATTTTTGTAATCACCTTGCCTGCCGTCTTTGTTTTTGCATACAGCGACAGCATTACGTTTTCTTCATCAATGTTGGTAAGCGACACAAAAGACTCCGCATTTTTTATTCCCTCTTCAAGAAGAAGACGGTTTTCTGTTCCGTCAGCATTAATAACCGTCGCCTTTGGAATAAGACTGCACAAAAACTCTGCACGCTGAGGGTTTTGTTCGATAATCTTGACATCAATGCCCGACTTAATAAGAATGTGGGCAAGATATACGGCAGTTGTTCCGCCGCCAACTATTATGCAGTCCTTTACCTTGTTTGTTTTAATACCAATCTTCTTAATAAAATGCGCTGCATCCTTTATGGTGGCTACAATGCTGATGAGGTCGCCTTCCTTAAGCACAAAATCACCGCCGGGAATAAAGGCATCCTCACCGCGCTCTACACCGCAAATCAGGATGTCACAGTTAAGCTTGCCGCTCATATCAGCTACCTTAAGATCACACAAGGGTGAATCCGGTTGGATTTTAAATTTAAGTATTTCAACCCTGCCCTTGGCAAAGGTATCAATCTGAATTGCCGAAGGAAATCTGAGAGCCCTTGCCATTTCTGTTGCGGCAGTAAGCTCGGGGTTGATTACCATAGCCAGACCAAGCTCTTCTTTTATAAGATGAATTTCCTTGTTATATTCGGGGTTTCGCACACGTGCGATGGTACTGCACCCCCCGTTTATCTTTCGTGCGATAAGACAGGTGAGCAGATTAAGCTCGTCGGAGCCGGTAACCGCAATAAGAATGTCTGCATCGTCAATGCCTGCATCGGTTAAAACCTCAAGACTGGCACCGCTGCCCGAAACACCCATTACGTCATAGGTGTTCACCACATCCTGAAGAATGTTGTGCCTTACATCAACAACTGTAATATTATGATTTTCTTCACGGCTGAGGCCTTCAACCAGTTTTTCGCCGACCTTGCCTGCACCAACAATAATAATATTCATATGTTATTTCTCCATATTTGCAATATGCTGTGTTTTTATAATAATTAAACTGATTATATCAAATTCCCTTTTCAAAGTCAATATATAGGCACTTTTGAAAATGGCAAAAACCTCCTAAAGTAGTCAGAAGGTTAAGTTTTATATTTAAAAAATCGTGTATTGTTATCTATTCTTTTATGTCCCTGAGTTTTTTAATCTCTCGGCTTGAATGAACAATCATATACACCGCAACGCTTAGCACAAATATACAAACAGCGCCTCCGGTTGATGCAGTCATAATTTGCCGGGCAGATACGTTTCGCATCTGACCGAAAGCGCCTATCATTGCTGTTTCAAGTGTAAAAAGCGACACTACTGCCGAAACAAGGCTTATCGCCTTTGCCGCCGACATCAAGGGACTTTCATATTTGCGGTATCTCACCACATTAATCATTGCCACCACCATTGCTGTAAATGTATATGCCGCCATGCCGATTGTTTGAATATAATGATATTTAAAACCACGGTTCTGTCGGACAACGTAAAACACAATTACAGCAAGAGCCTGATTCATCACCAGCATCATTATTCCGCAAAACCTATACCTGTAAAACTCCTTCAGTCGGTTTTCGCCGGGAACATCTACCTTTGCTGTATCACGGAGCAAAAACAAGCGCATAATTATAAGCAGAATATAATACACCGCCAAAGCATAAAACCACAGCTCGTGAAAATATATTCCCGAAGCTAGCTGCATTGCCGCATATAAAATATTAATCGACACCGACCCAAAAAGCGAAAGTCTTACTCTCAGCTTAGGGTCATTGAGATATCGTTTTATATTTCTGTCTTTTTCAAGCCATACCTTAATTTTACGCATCTTTGCCTCCTTTATATACGCAGTCAATCATACTCCGGCAGTCAGCAGAACCTCATCTGTTGCCTTGCAACAGCCACACGGCACAACAAAGGCAAACGCATCAGGAACAATCTCAAATTCCGTCAACCCTGCATCCTCAATTTCGCAGTCAACACAAAGACGCATTGCACCGTCAAGGGGTGTCACCTTTATCTTTTTGCATTTTGTTGAGAATATTACATTTTGTATATTTTTCAGTTTAATATGTGTCCCCTTCATATAAAACGGAAGTTTTGTCAGAAAGTTCAGCCGTGAAATATTATATACAATATTTATATCCATTAAACCGTCATTTATGATGCCTAATGGATTGGTTTTAAGACCTCCGCCGCAGAATCTGCCGTTTGATATTGCCGAAAGCAACAACGAGCCTTTGTGCTTTACCTTTCCGTCAAGCTCTATCAGAAGATTTGCACCCTTCTTTTTTATCAAAATCACAAAAATTGATATGAAGTATGCAAGCGACCCTGAAATAAAGGGTTTTGTTTTCATTTCTGCCGTTAAATCAGCCACATTGCAGTCAAAGCCTATGTTAAACATATTTGCCCCATACCTGATATGCCTTATGCCATTTTGAACCTTGGTATATCTTATTGCATCACATCTTGTACAGTTCGCGGTAATCTGTGCCTCTGCATCAAGAAAGTCTGCTTCGCATCCGAAGTTTCTGCGAAAATCATTACCCGTCCCAAAGTGCATAACACCAATCTCGCTATCCTGATGTTCTATAGCACCGTTAAGCACCTCGCCCAGTGTTCCGTCACCGCCGCAGGCAATAAATCTTGCCGCACCATAGCTTTTACAAAAATTCCTGACATATTTTTCGGCATCGCCTGTGGCTTTTGTTATATAAATTTCCACATCTGCCTTCAATCTTTGTGCAGCATTTTTGATTGATTTAATCAGCTTTTCTTTATCCTTACCCTGCCCGGCTTTAGGATTAATCACAAAAACTGTTTTCATCTTGATACCTCTCACTAAAAATCTTTCTTTTAAAACATTTTATCATAAATTTCCCTATAACACAACAAAACACATCCTAGAAATCGTGGATGTGTTTTGTATATATACTGAAAAATCAGAAGAACAATGTCAGAACAAAAATTCCGATAATTGATGCAAGCCCCATAAATAAGGTAAGCATAGTCTGTGTTTTATAACCTTGCTGCGGTGTCATTCCACCAAAGTTTGTAACTACCCAGAAATAAGAATCGTTGGCGTGTGATACTGTCATAGCACCTGCCCCGATAGCCATAACTGTAAGTGCTGCAAGCACCGGTGTATCAAGACCCATAGGTGCCATAAGCGGAATCATTATACCGGCTGTAGTTGTAATCGCCACAGTTGATGAGCCCTGAGCTGTCTTTAAAATAGCCGCCATCAGGAATGGGAAGAAAATTCCCATATTCATTAAAAAGCCCGCATTATCTATAATATAACCAACCATTGTTGTTGTTGAAATAACCTTGCCTAAAACACCGCCTGCTGCAGTAACAAACAAAATAGGGCCAACAGTTTTTAAAGTGTCATTGGTGATATCATAAAAGTTTTCCATTTTTTTAGCTGTTGCAAGCTGTACTATTGCAAAAATTGTACCAACCGCTAAGGCTATAATGGGCTTCCCAAGGAAGTTGCATATGTTAAGGGAAACACCTGTAATACCTGCCATAGATGCGATTGTTCCCAATGCCATAAGCAAAACGGGTACAAGCAATGGTGCAAGTGAATTAACTCCGCAAGGCAGTTTGCCGTATTCTGCAACCAATTCTTCATAAGTCTTTACTATTTCTTCGGTTTCACCTGTTTCGTCAGCACTCTTTACACGCTTGCCGATAAACTTTGCATAAATCAATCCGGCAATCAACGGGAATATTGAACACAAAACACCAAGTCCCATAACAAGCAACAGATTATCACCTATACCCAAAGTATTTGCCGCAGCAATAGGTCCGGGTGTAGGCGGAATAAACACGTGGGATATATAAAGGCCAGTAGACAATGCCACAGTCATTGCCACACTTGATGTACCCGTACGGCGAACCAAAGCACGACGGATAGGGTCAAGAATAACAAATCCACTGTCACAGAACACCGGAATTGAAACAACCCAACCCATAAGCTCGATTGCAAGTTCCGGATTCTTTTTGCCAACCAGCTTTACAACCATATCAGCCAGCTTAAGTGCCGCACCAGTCTGTTCCAGAACAGAACCTATAAAGGCACCCAGAATAATCACTATACCGATTGAGCTAAACGTCCCCGAAAAGCCTGCACCGATAACATCTGCTATTTCACCAAGCGGAATTCCTGCCACCAATGCCAGCAAAAGCGATACGCCCATTATGGACAAAAACGGATGCACCTTGAATTTGGAAATTGCCAAAATCATAAGCACAATTGCCACAACAAACGCAATAATAAGTGGTAACCCTGTCATTTTATTAACCTCCCATTTATACAATATATGTTGCTTCTATAAATTTAATATACAATACTTTGCGACAAAATACAAGATATTTATATAAGAAATTTGATTTTTATTCAAATTTGCCGGTTTTCTTTTATAAACTAAAAGGCATAAGTCCAAACAAAGCTAGACTTACACCTTTCGGTTACACACTAATTGTTAAAATATTTATACTGTTACTTTTTGTTTTTCGTTTGTGGTATGTACTGAATTTCTCGCCTTAATATCCTTTGCAAAAATAACTTTGAAAACAGTTCTTACAATCGGCTGAATAAAGAAAAGCTGTGTAAAGAAGGCAAAGGGGAAATTATAACACATAAGTTTGAGCCATTCAGCAAGAAGTGTCCACATATTAAAGCCTGCCTGATAGTTGTAATAAAGAAAAGCGGCTATAAAGCTCATCGCAGGACACATAATACCAACCGTTGCACAGATGATTGCTGTTTCAAATAATACCGGATGCGTTTCTCTCGGATTGAAATTCTTGCAAGCGAGTTTGAAAGATAATGGCGACCCTAAAACATTTTCAAGTAAATATGCTAATACAAATTCTATAAGGACAACCGCCCATATCGGTACAGGTGTTCCGAACACAGGAACACCACCCATTTTGTTAATGGCAGCAAGCACTCCTGTTTCTCCTGTAATTTGCATAAACATATTTCCGTGAATAACATACATACTGTAAAACACATAAGCGTGAACAGTTATCACAACAGTAATAAATGCGAAAACCATTCGTTGAAATTGATTTCTTGGCATAACAAAACTCCTTTTTTACACAAAAAATACACACGCCCACAAACTTTGTACCGTAATCAGATTTACGCACAAAATGTGCAACATGTGTCGTTTTCGTTTAATATTTATTTTCAATTATTATATCATAATTTTCGATTATTTTCAAGAGATAAAAGAAACAATTTTACTTTTTTATCTGTATTGTATGATATACGATGTGACTAATCATTTCTCTTGTGAAGCCATACAGCAACAGCTCCTAAAATGCTTGCTATACCTCCAACAACTCCCAATACTTTCAATATATTCTTTTTCATATTTTTTCTTCCTTTTGCATTAGTTTAGTTAACTCTTTTATCTCCATAGTATGTGTAAGCAAATCAACATATTGAAAAGTATAATTTCGTTCTATTCCATCTTCTTTTAATTTTGCTGTAAATATATTGGGATAAACCGCAGTAATAACAGCAGGGACATTTGTAAGATGCTTTCTGTCACTTCGGTTTGATATATCAATATGCACTTTAGGATTAGACTTAAACAAATACATTACCTGTGATTTAATAAGTGATAGAGTAGTCATATTCTCCGCTTCCTGTTCTAAATTTTTATAGCCGCCTGCTCGACACAGACGGCTACGCTTTTAGTTGAAATATTCAGCGACATCAGTTTTGTCGTTGTACTGCTTACGAACACGGACAAGAATTGCACCATCCGGTTGCTGGGTTTCTTCAACAATCTGAAATCTTGTTTTGTTCTTTTCCAAAGATGCCTTGTACTTTTCAACTTCTTCTTTGTTCAAAGCGATTTTCTTTTCCTTTGAAAAGTAAGAGTCATCTTTCTGCTGAAATACTAATGTTTGAAGAATACAAGCTGCTTGAACTCTTTTCACATCGAACACCTCCTTCACACAATACCTACGGCAGTAGCAATAGTGCGTAAATTGCGGTGAGCCGACAAGCGAAACTTATAGTTTGTAAAACCGATATGCCGATAGATTTTTACAGGCTATATGTACGCTCACACGATGATTAAATCACATATAAATTATAGCACATTTTTTAAAAAATTTCAAGAATTTTAATTTGAAAAATTTTGAATTTTTGACGCTAAAATTAGTCAAATTTCTCTTTTCTCACATATACGATTTCGGCACAAATCATTTCTTCAACCTGGGCCTTGATATTGTTCATCAAGTCCACCCATTCGAGTTGATTTTCAACTTTTAATTTCTCTGTAACACCTTGCTTATCTGCAAGTATAGGAATAAGTCTGTCAGGCTCATTTTTAGCTCTTAAATCAATTTTTTCAAGATAATCGAACGGTTTACCCGACATAAGCAAAGTGAAGTACATATTTTTTTCTTTTTCTTAAAAATTCAAACATTGTTATCACTCCTTGTAAAAACATTTATAGTATTACGCTTTTTCTTTACAGCATACTCTAAAGCAACTTTTGTTCCACTTTCAGCTTGATAGTCTATCAAATCACGTCTGCTGTTTCTTCTTCTCGGCAGCGCATAATTTTTATTATAGCATATACCAAATACGATAACTATTGTATAGTAAAACTGCTCTACCATTTCTGGCAGAGCAGTCAAATTATAAGATTATTCCAACTTGCAGTCATTTTGCAGTCAAAACATATTGATGGTTGTGAAAACACCCATATTCCAAGGTGTTTGACAACTTCGGGGCTTACTCCCATTCTATCGTCCCAATAGGCTTAGGTGTGAGGTCAAGAAGAACACGGTTAATACCATCCACCTCTGATGTGATGCGGTCTGTAATCTTGTGGAGTACATCGTAGGGAATTTCTTCAATGGTGGCGGTCATTGCATCGGTTGTGTTAACTGCACGGATGATTGCAGACCAGCCTTCGTATCTTTTGCCGTCTTTAACACCAACACTCTTCATATCAGGAACAGCTATG
>JAZRJT010000057.1:0-17260 GCA_045645905.1 Clostridia bacterium | reverse complement strand
TGTTTCGTGACGAAGAAGATATCTGTCTGCTCCTGCGTCAAAAAATCTTTGGTATGTATCCCTTGACTTTTCGCCGATTGAAAGTGTTATGGCACAGTCAGGGAATTCTATTTTAATTGACTTCACAATATCACAAACAAGCGTGTCGTCAAAGTGGGGGTCTTCGCCGCCCTGTAGAACAAATGTACGAAATCCTAAAAGATATCCCTCACGGCAACATTCAAGAATATCCTCTTTTGTAAGGCGATATCGTGATACATTGCCATTTTCCGCACGCAGACCGCAGTAAAGGCAATTCTGTCTGCATATATTGGTAAATTCAATAAGACCACGAATATAAATTTTGTTGCCGAAATATTTTAATGCGGTTTTGCGCGCTAACTCCCGTGCAAAGTCCATATCTTCAACAGAATAGGTTGAGAGAAGCTTGACAAATTCTTCTTTTTCAAGAACGCCCCTGGTTGCAAGTTTATCTATAAGCTGCTTGTTTGTCATAAAAATCTCCATTCCGCCGCCATACGTCAGCATAAATAGCGATTTCTCTTATCTGTATGGCAAGGAATGATAAGAGATTTTTACGCCCATGTGCGTTTCTAAGCGAATGTGAAGAAAATTTCGCACGGGCAATCCAATCCGCCGGAGGCATTAATGGGAAAGGAACTTTCACGTTAATTACTCCTTGGAATATACGGTTTTTACCGATACACCGTCTATCATACCAAGCTTGCCTGACAGTGCACCGATGATATCGGTAGAGGCATCAACGATTACGCTGATTACAGATATATTTCGTTCGCGGTAGGGAATACCCATTCTGCCAACGATGTAACTACCATATTCGTGAAGAATTTGGTTAATGTCGTCAGCGTATTCGGTGTTATCGACTATTATTCCGATTATTGCAATTCTTGTGTCCATATTAGTCATCTCCTTTTTAGGAAAGTATCCCCGATTTTCAAAAAAACAAGCACCAATGCAAAGATGCAAAGGTGCCTTAAAAAGACCGGAATTTTATAAAAATCTCTTGACCTTTGCCCCGGGTTTGGGACGGACCCTTACCTTCAGCACCAGAAAATTAATTTGCATGTTAATATTTTATCAAATTTACGGCGGTATGTCAATACGGAAATATATTGAAATTAAGATACATATGATGTATAATATAATAAATCAGGAGGTGTTTCAAATGATTTATTGTGTCGAAGATGATGATAATATCCGCAAGCTGGTGTGCTATGCTCTTGCAAAAGAGGGGTACGAGGTAAAAGGCTTTGCTTTGCCGAGAGTCTTTTGGACGGAGATGAATATTGCCTTGCCGCAACTGATTTTGCTTGATATAATGCTTCCGCAGGAGGATGGACTGCAAATTCTTAAAAAACTACAAAAAGATGAAAGAACAGCAGATATTCCTGTTATAATGCTCACAGCAAAAGACAGCGAATTTGACAAGGTGACAGGACTTGATATGGGTGCTGATGACTATATTGCAAAGCCCTTTGGTATGACCGAGCTTGTGTCAAGAATTCGTGCTGTGCTCAGACGGTACGAAAAGACAAATCAGGTAAATGAATACCGCATAGGCGAACTTTATGTAAATCCCGATAAGCATATTGTGGAGGTTTCGGGAAAAGAAGTAAATCTTTCTTTCAAGGAATACTCTCTTTTACTTATGCTGCTTGAAGCAAAGGGGAATGTGGTAAAGCGTGACGTAATTCTTTCAAAGGTATGGGGTGAGTTTTACGATGAGTCCCGAACTCTTGATGTACATATACGCAAGCTCAGGGTAAAACTTGATTCTGCAGGAGAGCTGATACAAACAGTAAAGAATATAGGGTATAAGATAGGGGGATTGGTGAATGAATGAAAAAATATTTCGTTCAAGCTTTATGACCTCTATACTTGTGCTTGTTGTCAGCTTTGTTCTCATTTTTGGGATACTGTTTGAATATTTTGACCAGCAGATAATGTCCGAGCTAAGAAACGAGGTAAGCTACATAGCGTACGGAATTGAAAGTGAGGGAACTGCTTTTATAGACAATTTCAAGGGCAGCGACAAAAGAATAACTCTGGTGAGTGCTGACGGAACGGTGGTTGCTGATACCTCGGCAAATGCTGCAGAGCTTGATAATCACGCAAAGCGTGAAGAGATAAAGGAGGCCGCAGAACACGGTTGGGGCTCAAGCTCCAGATATTCAGATACACTGATGAAAAAGATTTCCTATTATGCGGTAAGACTTGAAAACGGGGATATACTGCGGGTGTCAACCACACAAAACTCGGTGTGGGTTCTTTTGTTGGGTCTTATACAGCCGCTGATAGTTATTGTTGTGATTGTAATGGTGATTTCGCTGTTGCTTTCGCATAGGCTTTCAAAGACAATTGTAAAGCCTATAAATGATCTTGATCTCGAAAACCCCTCCAACAACGAAACCTATGACGAGCTGACCCCCTTGCTTAGAAAGATTTCTGCTCAAAAAATGACCATTGACAGGCAGATAAAAGAGGCAAGGCAAAAGCAGGAGGAGTTCAGGCTTATCAGTGAAAATATGAGCGAAGGCCTGATTGTAACGGATATCCACAGCAATGTTCTGACATGCAATCATTCGGCACTAAACCTTCTCAAAGCAGACGGAGCAAAAATTGAAAATATCCTGACACTTAATCGCACAAAAAAATTCCGTTCAACAGTTGAAAAAGCACTCAGCGGCGAAAGAGCAGAAAGCGACCTTGATATTGACGAACAAAAGTACAGATTGATTGCCAACCCTGTTTTTGAAGGTGAAAAAGTAATCGGTGCGGTAATTATGATTATAGACATCACCGAGAGCGCAAAGCGCGAGGTGCTGCGACGGGAATTTACGTCAAATGTTTCTCATGAGTTAAAAACCCCCCTTACTTCCATATCAGGCTTTGCTGAAATGATGAAGATGGGCGGTATGTCTGACAGCACGGTGGTGGATTTTTCCACATCTATCTATGATGAGGCGCAGCGCCTTATCACGTTGGTGACGGATATTATCAAACTGTCGGAGCTTGATGAAAAGCCTGTACAGACGGCAAAGGAAAATGTTGATTTGTATGAACTGTCTCAGGAAATTATTGACCGACTTAAGCCGGTGGCGGACAGAAATGGTATAGAACTAAGGCTTTTTGGCGAGCATACAAAGATTTTGGGAACACGGAAAATCCTTGACGAAATGATATATAACCTTTGTGATAATGCCATAAAATATAACAAGGAAAATGGAACTGTCGATATTGTGGTCAGTGGATGTGATGACGGAAAGGTATATCTTACCGTAAGAGATACGGGGATAGGAATTCCGTATGCCGACCAAAGCAGAATTTTTGAACGCTTTTATCGGGTGGATAAAAGCCATTCAAAGCAGGTGGGAGGTACAGGACTGGGACTTTCCATAGTTAAGCACGGTGCGGCATATCATAATGCGGAAATAACTCTTGAAAGCGTTGTTGACAAAGGAACAAGGATAACCATTGAATTTAATGTGTAATGCGTAAATGACCGTTTGAGGTTTTGTCCCGACGGTCATTTTTTATGTTAATTCTATGTTAACCGTGAGTTAATCCTTGGAAATATTACTTGTTTTTAGTGTTAAAAGTATGTTATATTATGGTTGCTTTAAGCAAATAATATAACAGAAGGAAGATGTGAAAATGAATATTTTTAATGTATTGGAATTAATCGGCGGCTTGTGTCTGTTTCTCTTTGGTATGGACGTTATGGGTTCGGCACTTGAAAGACGTGCCGGCGGCAGTCTTCAGTCCTTGCTGAGTAAACTGACAACAGGCAAAATTGCGGGTTTGCTTACAGGTCTTGGGGTTACTGCGGTAATCCAAAGTTCATCGGCGACCACGGTTATGGTAGTTGGTTTTGTAAACTCTGGTCTTATGACCCTTAAACAAGCGATAAATGTAATTATGGGTGCCAACATCGGTACAACGGTGACAGCATGGATTCTCAGTCTTGGCGGCATAAATGGTGACAATCTTTTTGTACAGCTTTTAAAGCCTATGTCTTTTACCCCTGTACTTGCATTGATTGGTATAATTTTCTTTATGTTCTTAAAGGACAGCAAGAAAAAAGATACAGGTGCTATTTTACTTGGTTTTGCAGTTTTAATGTTTGGTATGGATATTATGTCAGAAGCCGTTGCAGGACTTAAGGATGTTGAAGGCTTTAAAGAGCTTTTCCTGATGTTCAAAAATCCCATTTTAGGTGTTCTTGCCGGCGCTATTCTTACTGCAATTATTCAGTCAAGTTCGGCATCGGTTGGTATCCTGCAGGCTCTTGCAACAACGGGTCTTGTATCTTACGGCGCGGCAATCCCCATTATTATGGGTCAGAATATAGGTACTTGTATTACGGCAATTCTTTCGTCATTCGGTACAAACCGCAATGCAAAACGTGCTGCTCTTGTTCACCTTTCGTTTAATGTTATCGGTACAATAGTATGTCTTTCGGTGTTCAGCATTGTAAAGTCGGCGTTTGCTCCTGATATTCTTAATCAGGCAACCAATCAGGCGGGAATCGCGATATGTCACTCGGTATTTAATGTTGTCTGCACGACGATTTTGTTGCCTATGTCAGGTGTACTTGAAAAAATTGCTTACATCCTTGTGCCCGAGGCAAAAACACCCGATACAGTTACTGAGCTTGATGAAAGACTTCTTGCAACACCTTCAATTGCCATAGAAAGATGCCGTGAGCTTTCGGTAGATATGGCAAAGGGTGCAATTGCTGCTCTTAAAGACAGTCTTATTTGCCTTAAAGAATATTCTTCTGATATGGCGAAAAAGATTAAAGATGCTGAAGAACAGACCGACCATTATGAAGATATAATCGGTACATATCTTGTAAAGCTCAGTGCTCACCAGATAAGCGACCGTGACAGTGCAGAGGCAGCAACACTTCTTAAAATCATAGGTGACCTTGAACGTATTTCAGACCACGCTGTAAGTCTTGTTAAAGCAAGCGAGGAATTAAAGGAAAAGGATATTACTTTCTCGGCAGAGGCGGTTGCAGAGCTTGATAATCTTTCAAATGCAATTGATGAAATTGTTGATTATACCTTGGCGGCATTTGACCAAAGTGATATCAGTTCGGCACGAAATGTCGAACCACTTGAACAGGTTATCGACGTTTTGAAGAAAAAACTGCGTACAGGTCATATAAAAAGATTACAGCAAGGTGCCTGCAGTATCGAAACAGGCTTTATATGGTCAGACATTCTTACCAATCTTGAACGTACATCCGACCATTGCTCAAACATTGCCGGCTGTATAATTGATGCAGAAGCAGAAAATCTCAACCTTCACGAATCACTTCGTGCAATGAAAACAGATGATCCTGAATTTAAAGCAAAATATGCTGAATTTGAAAATAAATATTTGATAAAAACATAAAATTTTGGGCTGTTGTGATTTTCACAACAGCCCAACTGTTTAATTATTGCCCTTGATGGTTTTAACAAGCTCGTCGACACAAAAGCGATTCATTCTTTCGCCAAGCTCAAGTGACATATCTCTTGCGCTTTGGGTAAACCATTCCTCAGCCTCGGGGATACGTTCTTCCTTAACAGCTTCGGGATAGAGAGCCTTCAGCTTTGAAGTTTCGTAAATTCCTGCGTGGTCGCAACCAAAATCAACCATATTGCGGACATTTTTGGGAAGACCGTTTAAAACCTTTATCCAGTTCCAGGGATTGTCTGATGCGTCAAGAGAATCATAGAAAGCCTTCATTTCGTTTGAGCCCCACCAGCCTTTTCCGCGGGTATCTTCAAGGTATTCGAAAATCAGCTTTCGTGCTGCTTTCATACAAGCAAGCTCCATTGGGTTGTAATCTTCTGTCTGATGTGCAACAACCATATAGATGTTTCTCCAACCGCCATAAAGCAATGATTTAAGAATGTCATACATATAGTCTTCAAAGGTGTCACAGTTTACGTGAATGGTGTTTTTTTCAGGGCCTGCAACGGCAAAGCTTGCAACACCGTACCAGATTGGCGGCATAACAACCGCATCTATTTTCTCTGCTATTTTATCGATTAATCCGATTGAAACAAGACTGTCACAACCGAATACACAGTGTGCACTGTGGTATTCCATTGTTCCCACAGGAATGAGAACAGGCCATTTTTCTGCCTTTGCTTTTTCAATCTCTTTCGGAAATCCGAATGCCATATTAATACTCATAATTTTTTATCCTTTCAATTATTATCGATAGCTATCATACTTTTTCTAAATATCCATATTTATTTAAAAACTCAAAGAAGGATAAATAATAATCAATCTTTTCATCGGATGTAGTAATAGAAAATACTGAATCATACAAGCGAATCGCATCCAGCACCGAACGTTCCGGTGACAGAAGTGCCCATATAAGCTCGGGGACATTCGGCCACGAAACACGCTCAGCCGCCGGAACACAGGCTTGCGAAAATGGTATGCCCTTGGATTTAATGCGGTAGGACACATCGTTTGCTCTTTTTTCTGCCGTAGTCAATTTTCTTTCAGGAAGTATATCACAGAATTTATCCGCCCAATGGCAGGGAAGCACGGGCTTCACTATGTCAGGATAAAAACGATTAAATGACTCCATTCTTCCAAGGTAATACATTTCTGCCTCAACATTTTTCCATTGGGCATCCTGCTTTGAAAGCTTTCCTGCGGCGGCACGTCCTGCAACATAGTTTTTCTTTGTTTCAAGCCATACTGCAGCTGTTTTTTCAAGCTTGTCTGCCAATTTTATAAATTGCTCCTTGCCCGCACATATCATAATCGCAGTATACGCCGCAAGCATAGGAACAAGCCTTGCCAATTTGTCATACTGAACGGCGTCAAAAATCGGTGCACTGCAGTGATGATAATCGCTTCTTTGGTCACGGCATCCGCTTACACACCAGTTTGTGGGAATATCAATTGTTTTTTCACCCATCCAGCAGTCATCTGAAAGAGTTCCAAGCCTGAATTTCCAGTAAATATCAGGGCAGAAAGTATTCATCAGCTCGTTAAACAGCATATCTCCAAAGAAAGGAAGCGAAAGTGTAGATTCAACAATGGCAAATCCCAAGTTTAATGTATCAGATGCTTGGCCGGTCATTGTATCAATGCTTGTGGCAGCCAGAATTTTTTTGTCGTGATTTGCAAAGAAAGCAGCAAAGCCATACCGTTCCATAGAAAAAATCAATCTCAGGGTTTTCTCGGGTTGGGGCAATACTCCATCGTCTATAAGCTTTTTAAGCATAATTGCCACTTCAATACCAACGCCAAAGCCCTGACTGTCATCCGAATGAAATGGTTCATAAAGATGTCCCAAAAGTGCAAATTCATCCTGAGATTTGCCGGGGATTGTTGCGGTTACTGTATAAATTTCACCGTCATATATCTTTGTGTTCATTTCACCGTGCAAAACAACCTTGCCTTTTGAAAGTAAGTCAAGTAATTGTATACCTTTTTGTGGGGTAACACAAAACACCGGAACAACAGGGTCCTCTTTAAGATGATACCAGCCGATGTGCCCGTGACCGTTTGTCCAGGTTGGTGTGCCAGGCTCGTGCTCGGTAGTCTCAAACGCAGAAAACACAATGCCGGCACATCCTGCCTTTGCCAATGTGTTATAAAGCGGATGCTGTGCAGGAAGGTATCCGCGATGAAAGATGTATTTGCCTTTGCAGTCTGGATTTTCAGCATCTAAATCTGCGTAGTCTACAAGTTCAGCCGTGATGCCACCTTCAGGAGTTGGAGCAGAATATTCTGATACATAAATAGTATCAATATCGGTATCGGCTATTGTTTCGTTAAGCGGCTCAACAATTTCAAGTGTAGAACGACCGCAAAGATCCCATGCCTGAGGCATAATAAAATCATATGATGAAGTTTCTCCGTCAGCCTTATGTGAAATACGTCTGACATCTGAAAAGCCAGCTTCTTCCAAGGTTTTCCTGCACCACTCAGTAGATTCACGGAAAGCAGCATATCCGCGAGGTTTTTCAAGGTTATAAAGAGTTTCTATATTTTCTAACATACGTTCATTAGAATACAGTGAGCAAAGCTTACTGTAAAATTCAGGTTTAAAAAAGAAATCCATAAAATTTTTCTCCTTTGATAAATGTTATTGACAGATAAATTATACATCTGCTATAATTCAAATAAAATAGAGATAATTAACTTAAAGTTGTCAAAAATTAGCGAGGTTTATATGGACACATTGAATAACCTTTTTGCATCAAATCTGAATGCTATCTGTCACGTTGGCGGATATTTTTCAATAAACAAGGGCGCAGAATGGAAGCTTGCATATTCTTTTTTCGGACAGAATAAGTTTTACTATATAAAAGACGGTGGCTGTAAAATAACAATCAGAGGGAAGGAATACGAAGGGGTTCCGGGAAGATGGTTTTTTATTCCTGCAGGAACACCTCATTCGTATTCTAATGATACAACAAAACCGTTCAGTAAATTCTGGATACATTTTGATATGTATCCTGATAACGGTGTGCTTTTTGGGGATATAAATATTCCATTTTATGTGGATGTTAAGCAACCCTCAAAAATCGACAGGCTCTTCAGAATGATAACGACAGAGTGTGATAAGGCTGCTAATTTATTTTACAGAAAGGCAGCTCTTTTGAATTTGATTGCTGAGTATATACATCAGGCATCTCCGGACACAGAAATAGGTTATTCAAATGATGATGATATCAGCCGTGTGGTTGAGTATGTTAATAAAAATATAGAGCAAAACATAAAGCTGGAGGAACTTGCAAAGATATGTCATTTGCATCCTAATCATTTTATAAGAACTTTTAAAAAGAAAACAGGCGAAACACCGTTATATTTTGTTCAAAGGCGAAAGATGGAAATTGCGAAAAGGCTTATAGAAGAAACCGAACTGTCCTTAGGTGAAATTATGAGCAGAGTAGGATTTGTGGATGCGGCACAGTTTTCCAAAAAATTTAAACGCTTTTACGGCCGTTCGCCAAGGGATTACCGCAAAGCTATACGTGATATGAATGAAACATTTAAAAAATAAAACATAGAAAAACGCCAGACATCATCAATTTGTGAAATTTTACATATAGAGTTTGTCTGAAAAAACCAATGTTGGAAAATTTGCATATAATTCAAGAAAAATTTCGTAGAACTATTGCAAAAAGTGTAAAAAAGTGTTAAAATTGTTTCATTATTTTATTTAGGGGGAAATTTTAATGACATATGTTGAAAGAGTTATTGATGATGTAAAGAAAAAACATCAGAACGAGCCTGAATTTATTCAGACTGTTACTGAAGTTTTTTCAAGTATAGCTCCTGTTATCGAAAAACATCCGGAATATGAAAAGGCTGCTCTTCTTGAAAGAATGGTTGAGCCTGAAAGACAGATTATGTTCCGTGTTACCTGGGAAGACGACAATGGCAAGGTTCATGTAAATACAGGTTACCGTGTTCAGTTTAATAGTGCAATCGGTCCTTATAAGGGCGGTCTTCGTTTCCATCCTTCTGTATACATTGGTATTATCAAGTTCCTTGGTTTTGAACAGACATTTAAAAACAGCCTTACAGGTCTTCCTATCGGCGGCGGGAAGGGCGGCAGTGACTTCGACCCCAGAGGCAAGAGTGATTCAGAAATTATGAGATTTTGTCAGGCATTTATGACAGAGCTTTACAGACATATCGGCCCTGATGTTGACGTTCCTGCAGGCGATATCGGCGTAGGCGGCAGAGAAATCGGTTATCTTTTCGGTCAGTACAAGAGAATTAAGGCTTGTTGGGAGAACGGTGTTCTTACAGGTAAAGGTCTCTCTTATGGTGGTTCGCTTATCAGACCTGAAGCTACAGGTTTTGGTGCTACATATTACGCAAACGAAGTTCTTAAGCATCTTGGCGACACAATCGAAGGCAAGACTGTTGCAGTTTCAGGCTTTGGTAACGTTGCATGGGGTGTTTGCCAAAAGGTTGCAGACCTTGGCGGTAAGGTTGTTACAATTTCAGGTCCTGACGGCTATGTTTATGATCCTGACGGCGTTGTAACAAAAGAAAAGATTGCATATCTCCTTGAAATGAGAGCTTCAGGCCGTGACCGTGCTCAGGATTATGCAGATAAGTTTGGTTGTCAGTTCTTTGCAGGCAAAAAGCCCTGGGAAGTTAAGGTTGACATTTGTATGCCTTGTGCAACACAGAACGAAGTTAATCTTGAAGAAGCTAAGAAGATTGTGGCAAACGGCACAAAGTATTATATCGAAGTTGCAAATATGCCCACAACAGACGATGCTATGGAATATCTTAAGGAAGCAAAGGCTATTATCGGTCCTTCAAAGGCTGTTAATGCCGGCGGTGTAGCAGTTTCATCACTTGAAATGGCTCAGAACTCAATGAGATACAGCTGGACAGCAGAAGAAGTTGATGAAAAGCTTAAGGGTATTATGATTAACATTCATAAGGTTTCAATGGAAGCTGCCGAAGAATATGGTCTTGGCTATGACCTGGTTGCAGGTGCAAACATTGCAGGCTTTATGAAGGTTGCTGATGCTATGATGGCTCAGGGTATTTATTAATAAGAATATTGTCCATTAATGTTCTGTAAAGGAGTAGTGACCCGGATGGAAAAGTTTTATAAAATGAAAATTGCAGGGGTAGAACGTGAACTTCCTCTTTGCAAGGTATCGGATGATTTTTATATCGGCGCGTTTATTATGTTTGGTGATGTGGAAATTACCGTAAACTGCGCTCGTGAACTTTTGAAAAAAGCACCGGAATGTGATGTACTGATTACTGCCGAATCAAAGGGTATACCGCTTCTTTACGAAATGGCACGTCAGGCAGGTCACAACTATTATATCGTTGCGCGCAAGGGACCAAAGCTTTATATGAAGGATGTAATCACCACCGAAGTTGATTCTATTACTACCGCCCACAAGCAGACTCTTTGCGTAGGTGCTGAAGAGGCGGAGGCGATGAACGGCAAGCGTGTTTTGATTGTTGATGACGTTATCAGCACAGGTGAGTCATTGGCGGCACTTGAAACCCTGGTTAAACAAGTAGGTGGAAATGTTGTCGGCAGAATGGCTGTTCTTGCTGAAGGCGATGCAATTGGTCGTGAAGATATTACTTATCTCGAACCGCTTCCTGTATTTCACGCAGACGGTAGTATAATTAAATAACAAAGCAAAAAGAACCCCGGATAACCGAGGTTCTTTCGTTTTGCATTCTTATTTAAAACGCCCAACAAAACTATTATATCACAGTAAACAGTGCATTGTAAAGATAAATTTTCTCAAACACCAAAATTTCTGCTATATGAACAAAAAAGATGTTTTCACTTTTTATAATTTGTCAATTGAAATAGGGGTTTAAATGTGCTACACTTAAATCAAGGAAAGGAAGGTACAGTCCAATGAAAAAGTAAAAGCTTCAAGACTTGAAAACGAAGGCAGCAACAAACACGACGGTGTATAAACGGTTTATATAGATTAAAGAAAGAGAGATAAAATTAAAAGCCTTTGTTTGAAAAGTTGAGGACTCGTTCTCTATAGCGGCAGTACATCTTAAACATCAGGTTGTTCTCATTAGAGGAAGATGAAAAAAGCGTGTTTAAAAAGGTTGCGAAAGATGTGGAGAACAGATTAGGAAAGCGAGGTAAACAATTGATGCTAGATACAAAGAGTGAACAGAATTGACCCTTGGTTGCAGAAAAAGATGCAGTCAAGGGTCACTTCTTTTTTTATGTTCATTTTTTGTTGACAAAACAATTTATATAAACTAAAATAAAAAGTATCTTACATTGATTAACGAAAGGCACATTTATGAGTGAATTTAAAAACTATCATCCATTTGTAAATTTTATATATTTTATATTTGTAATAGGCTTTTCGTGCGTTTTTATGCATCCTGTAAGTCTTTGTATATCTCTTTTCAGCGGAGTTATATATCTTATAAGTCTTAAGGGCCGAAGGGGTGTGAAAAATTTTGCATATATGCTGCCCGTAATGCTGATGATGACGTTTATAAACCCGTTGGTAAACCACAACGGTGCTACAATATTGGGATATTTGCCAAGCGGAAATCCACTGACCTTAGAGGCAGTTATATATGGTATTGCCGCCTCAATGATGATTATAAGCGTTATTTGCTGGTTCTCATGTTGCACTGAGATTATGACAAGTGACAAAACCTTATGGTTGTTTGGTCGAATTATTCCGTCTCTTTCTCTTGTTATTTCAATGACGCTTCGGTTTGTTCCTCAGTTTTCAGTACAACTCAAAGAAGTAATAAATGCACAGCAAGGAATAGGGCGTGGCATAGCAAGCGGGAATATAATTCAAAAGGCAAAAGGTGGACTCAGAGTTTTGTCAATAATGATAACCCGCACTTTAGAAAATTCAATTGAAACTGCTGACAGTATGAAATCCCGTGGATACGGACAGCACAGAAGGACAGCTTTTTCAATATTTGTTTTTGACAGACGTGATGTAAAAGCTTTGGTATGTATTGTGATTTTGGGAATATATACTCTTGTATGCGGAATAATGGGAGGAATGTATTTTAGTTATTTTCCGTCAATGACCGCGGTTGAGCCATCATTTTTTACATTAAGTACATTTACTGCATATTTTGTACTTTGCATAATTCCAATAATAATTGACCGAAGGGAGGCGGTAAGGTGGAAGTCTTTAAAATCAAAAATCTGAGTTTTACTTATCCTGACAGATGCGTCAAAGCCCTGGATGATATAAGCATAAATATAAATCAGGGCGAGTTTTTAACTTTATGCGGAAAGTCTGGTTGCGGAAAGACAACTCTGCTGCGACTTCTTAAATCTTCACTTGCTCCTGTTGGAGAAATGATTGGAAGCATATGTTATAATGGAAAATTATTATCAGAAATTACAGCTTTGGAGCAGGCAAGTGAAATTGGTTTTGTATTGCAAAGTCCCGATGCACAGATTGTTACAGACAAGGTGTGGCACGAATTGGCGTTTGGACTTGAAAGTCTTGGCTACTCTAACCCTGAAATCAGGGCAAAAGTTTCTGAAATGGCATCATTTTTTGGTATACAAAACTGGTTTTATAAAAATGTGACCGAGCTTTCGGGGGGCGAAAAACAGCTTATTAACCTTGCTTCTGTGATGGTTATGCAACCGTCGGTCCTGATACTGGACGAGCCAACTGCTCAGCTTGACCCAATAGCGGCACAAAACTTTTTTAAAACTCTTGAAAAGATAAACCGCGAGCTTAGCACAACGATTATTTTGTCTGAGCACCGGCTTGAGGACGTATTCCCCGTTTCAGACAGAGTAATTATTATGGATAACGGCAAAATTATTGCAAACGGAACGCCTGAAAATGTCGGCGAAATACTGAAAAAAGAAAATCACGATATGTATTTTGCCCTACCAACACCAATGCGGATACATAGTTCGGTGGCTGATAACCCTGGGTGCCCTATAACAGTTTGTCAAGGCAGAAAGTGGCTTGGCGAATATTCAAAAATAAATCCTTTAAATGCCGATTTGATACCGAAAATCACGGATAATAACGGATATTCTGATATTGTTGTGGAATTAAAGAATGTGTGGTTTCGATATGAAAAGGATTTACCCGATGTTGTAAAAGGTTTGAATCTTTGCGTGAATAAGGGCGAATTTTTTGCAATAGTCGGCGGAAACGGAACAGGCAAGACAACTGCCCTGTCACTGATATCGGGATTAAATAAACCGTACAGGGGCGAGGTGCGGATATTTGGTGAAAAGATTTCCAAGGTACACGGGTTATATGAAGGAATTTTAGGTATTCTCCCTCAAAATCCGCAAGATTTGTTTGTGAATAATACAGTTTATAAGGAATTTTTAGATATGCTTTCGGGCAAAAAATTGTCCAAAGAAGAAAAAGATGAAAAGGTAAAATATATTTCACGTCTGTGCCGTATAGACAATTTGCTTGAAAGCCATCCCTATGACATATCAGGTGGCGAACAGCAGAGAGCGGCTCTGGCAAAAGTGTTGATGATGACACCTGAAATTTTGCTGCTTGACGAACCTACAAAGGGGTTTGATGCACATTTTAAGCAGATTTTTGCAGATATTATTAACGATCTTAAATCAAAAGGCACCACCATTGTTATGGTATCTCATGATATTGAGTTCTGTGCAGAATTCACAGACAGATGTGCAATGTTTTTTGACGGAAACATCACCTCCCAGGGACAACCAAGGGAATTTTTTGCGGGAAAGAGCTTTTATACAACAGCCGCAAACCGTATGGCAAGGACGTATCTTCCCGGTGCGGTGTTGGCAGATGATGTAATTCTTGCTTGTGGCGGAGTTGTTCCTGAACGTAAAAAAGAAAAAAATGATACTGCTTTCCCCAATGTTAAAAATGAGTTTACGATGAAACCGCCACTGTCGCAAAGAAACAAGCCATCAAAGAATATTTTTCTTATGGCAATATTTATGTTGCTTGCAATACCATTTACAATTTATCTGGGAAACTTATTTTCGTTTGACCGAAAGTATTATGCCATAAGTCTGCTTATTATAATGGAAACCTTAATACCGTTTTGTATGTTGTTTGAAAAGAGAAGGCCTCAGGCAAGAGAATTGGTGCTTATAAGCGTTTTATGTGCCCTTGGTGTGGCAGGAAGAGCGGCTTTCTTTATGGTGCCGCACTTTAATCCAATGGTAGCTATTGTGATTATTACCGGTGTGTGCTTTGGCGGCGAAACGGGATTTTTGGTTGGTGCAATTAGTGCATTTGCATCAAACTTCATTTTTGGTCAGGGCCCCTGGACACCATGGCAGATGTTTGCACTTGGCATAATAGGTTTTTTATCCGGAATAGTTTTTGGGGGTGCTTTGAAAAGAAGCAGAATTTTGATGTGCTTTTTCGGTATGATTGTCACCTTTGCTGTTTACGGCGGAATAATGAATACTGCAACCGTATTTATGGTACAGGCAAAACCTGATTTGAAAATGATTGCGGTGGCGTGTGTATCGGGATTGCCATTTGATACGGTTCACGCAGTGTCCACGACATTTTTCCTTTGGGTTATGGCAAAGCCTATGATTGAGAAACTAGAGAGAGTAAAGATTAAATATGGATTGATTGACGGTCAATAAAACCTCATTTACGAATAAAAACTACAGATACGGAAAAAATAGACAAAAAAGTAAAGTGAGGTCAGACTATGTTTAAACACGAAAAACTTTTATTCCATCCGGTATCTGTTGAAAAACCAAATCCTCAGTATGCGGCACTCCTTCAGGAACAGCTTGGCGGAGCAAACGGCGAGCTTAAGGCTGCAATGCAGTATATGTCACAAAGCTTCAGAATTAAGGACCCCGAAATCAAGGATTTGTTTCTGGACATTGCGGCAGAAGAGCTTGGTCATATGGAAATGATTGCTCAGACAATTAATCTTCTTAACGGTCACGATGTGGATGCCGAGGAGGTTCCTGCAGGTGAGATACAAACCCACGTTCTTCTGGGATTAAATCCGGGGCTGATAAATGCATCGGGGTATTCCTGGACAAGCGATTATGTAAGTGTCACCGGTGATTTATGTGCGGATTTGCTTTCAAACATTGCATCAGAGCAACGTGCTAAGGTTGTATATGAATATCTTTACAGACAGATTGATGATAAACAGGTAAAAGAAACAATAGATTTTCTCCTTAACAGAGAGGAAGCGCACAACGCAATGTTCCGTGATGCCTTTAACAAGGTTCAGAATACGGGCTCAAACCGCGATTTTGGCACAACTAAAGCTGCCAGAATGTATTTCAGTATGTCAGAACCTTCAACAGGCGGCGAAAAGGTGGACGAAAAAGATGTCAGCAAACCGTCATTTAATCAATAGTAAAGAAGAGAGGGTGTACCAAATCGGTACACCCTGTATGTGTTTATTTAATTTTTACGGTGATTTCGCCATTTGTTTCGTCAATAATAATTGTATTTCCTGCTGAAATCTCATTACTGATAAACATATGAGCAAGCTTATCTTCGATATGTCTTTCGATATATCGGCGCATCGGACGTGCTCCGTACTGGCTGTTGTAACCATCTTTGCAAATAAGCTCTTTTGCACCCTCAGTTACCTCAATAGAGATACCCTTTTCGGTAAGACCGCGGTTTAAATCTGCAAGCATAAGATCAACGATTTTTAAAAGGTCATCGTGGGTCAATTCTTCAAAGACTATTATTTCATCAATTCTGTTAAGGAATTCAGGCCTGAAAATCTGTTTAAGAGCCTTTTCTGCCTTCATTTTGTTAGATGCGTTATTGGTTGCGCCAAAGCCTGCAACCCCGCCAAAGCTGTCACTTCCGGCATTGGATGTCATAACAATAATAGTGTCCTCAAATGAAACGGTTTTGCCGTGACTGTCGGTTATTCGACCATCGTCAAGAATTTGAAGAAGCATATTAAATACATCGGGATGCGCCTTTTCAATCTCATCAAACAAAATGACAGAGTAGGGGTGACGGCGTATCTTTTCGGTAAGCTGTCCTGCATCGTCATAACCCACATATCCCGGGGGCGAGCCAATGAGTCTTGATACTGTATGCTTTTCCATAAATTCTGACATATCAAAACGGATGAGTGCATCCTCAGTGTCAAAAACTTCTCTTGCAATCTGTTTAACAAGCTCGGTCTTGCCAACACCTGTGGGGCCCACAAAGATAAATGAGGCAGGTCTGCGTTTAAGGCTGAAGCCTGCACGCTTGCGGCGTATACCACGTGATACCGCAGATACAGCATCGTTCTGACCGATAAGATTAAGGTGAAGACGTTCTTCAAGATTTACAAGGCGGTTTGTTTCAAACTCGGTGATATTTTTTACAGGAATTTTTGTCCAGCCTTCAATTACAGCCGCTAAGTCATCAGGGGTAAGGTAAACATCCTCTGTATTCTTTTCAAGTTCTTCAATGGCTGATACAAGCTGACATTCACGGCTTTTAAGCTCTGCAAGCTTTTCGTAATTCGCTGTGGGGTCAGTATTTTCTCCATCAGGAGCGGTTTCGATTTCCTCCTGAGCGGTTTTAACCTCATCAAGCTGAGCCTTCAGCTTTGCAAGGTCTGCAAGTGCGGTGTTGTCAAGATTTGCTTTGGATGCCGCCTCGTCAATTACGTCAATTGCCTTGTCGGGAAGAAATCTGTCGGTAATATATCTTTCGGAAAGTGTAGCGGCAAGTCTAGCTATCTCATCAGAAATATATACATCGTGGAAGCCTTCGTAATACTTTTTGAT
>JAZRJT010000056.1:0-41582 GCA_045645905.1 Clostridia bacterium | reverse complement strand
GTAATACCCATCAGATTTGTCCCTATCATTATGATTAAGACAGAGCCAACACAGGTCATTTCACAAATTGCGCCCGTACTCATAAACGGAGATATAAGCCCCGCCAAAAGAACAAGTCCGCCTTGTATAACAAACACGGATACAGAAGCAAAAAGCACACCAATTCCAAGGCTGGACGCAAGCATCATAGAGGATACAAAGTCAAGTGTTGCTTTTGTAATAAGCACCGAGTTATCCCCCGTAAGCCCTGCCTGAATTGAACCGGTAACCGTCATCGAGCCGACGCAGAATAAAAGTGTTGCACATACAAGCCCTTCTGCTATTGAAGTGCCCTGTCCCTCTTTCCTGAATTTCTCTTCTGCAATCTTTGCAAGCTTATTTATTGCACCGTCAATATTTAAGTATGTTCCTGATATTACACCTAAAACCACTGATGAAATGACAATAAGAACATTTTCGCCGCACAGGCTCCCCGATATGCCGATATACAAAGTGCATACCCCTAACCCAATCATAGCCGCATTGCTCACTTTTTCAGGGATTCCTTTTTTGAACAACAAGCCTATGCACGAGCCAAGTATTACCGTTATAACATTAACAATTACGCCTAACATCCCATGCACCTCTGTTAAAGGACATCTGCCAAATCATAAATAAGTTTTTCGGTTTTTTCCCAACCGAGACATGGGTCGGTTATAGACTTTCCGTAGGTACATTCTTCGGGCTTTTGTGCACCGTCTTCAATATAACTTTCTATCATAAGACCCTTAACTATCTTTTTTATATCGGCAGAATGTCTGCAGCTGTGAAGGACTTCCTTGGCAATTCGTGGCTGTTCCATCCATTTTTTGCCTGAGTTTGCGTGGTTTGTATCAATAATAACCGCCGGATTGCTGAGCCCTGATTTTTCATATATTTCTGCAAGATGAATCAGGTCTTCGTAGTGGTAGTTTGGCATAGACTGGCCGTGTTTGTTTACGTATCCTCTGAGTATTGCGTGGGAAAGCGGATTGCCCTGACTTTCAACCTCCCATCCTCTGTAAATGAAGGTATGAGAGTGTTGTGCGGCGGTTATGGAATTCATCATTACGGATATATCCCCCGCAGTAGGGTTTTTCATTCCTACAGGAATATCAAGACCGCTTGCGGTAAGTCTGTGCTTTTGGTTTTCAACCGATCTTGCACCGATTGCCACATACGATAAAAGGTCCGAAAGGTATCTGTAATTTTCAGGGTAAAGCATTTCATCAGCACAGGTAAAGCCCGTTTCTTCTATGGCTCTGATATGCAAATTTCTGATTGCAATAACTCCTTTTAGCATATCGGATTCCTTATTTGGGTCAGGCTGATGAAGCATTCCCTTATATCCGTCTCCGGTTGTTCTTGGCTTGTTTGTATAAATTCGAGGAATGATAAGGATTTTATCAGACACTTTCTCCTGCACTTCTCTGAGGCGCAAGATATAATCTATCACGCTGTCATCGTGGTCTGCCGAGCACGGGCCTATAATCAGTATAAATCTGTCATCCTCGCCTTCGAATACCGACTTGATTTCCATATCTCTTTTTACTTTTAACTGTTCAAGCTTGTATGATAATGGGTACTGCTCCTTTATCTCCATAGGGATTGGTAATTTGCGTTTAAAATTCATATTCATTTTTATTTCCTCCAAGTATAATTATTTTTTGTCGAATAATGCTCTGCGCTTTGTTGAATGGCGCATCATTTCTCTCATACCCTCAACATCTTCTGTTTTTAGCATCGTTTTAAGTTCATTAAATTTGTCTATAAACATATCCATCTGTTTAAGAAGAGCATCTTTGTTTGCAACAAAAAGTTCGCTCCACATCAAATCGTTTATGCGTGCAATCCGAGTCAGGTCACGGAATGAGTCACCAGTGAATTTTTCCATATTGTCCTTATCGTTGCAGGTCATAAGTGTAATGGCAATGCAATGTGTTAGCTGTGAAAGAAAACCTATCATTTCGTCATGTTCTTCCGGCGAAAGGGTGGTAACATTTGAAAAACCCAAAAGCCTTCCGAGTTCAAGGCAGGTATTAATTGCCTCGGGGGTGTTTTTGTTTGTGGGAGTCACAATATAGTTTGCACCTGAAAACATCTTATCACTGCTGTTTTCTACTCCCGATACCTCGCGACCCGCCATCGGATGCGCTGCAATAAATTCAACATCCGTCCGCAGCATATCTTGAATTTTATATATAATACTGCCCTTGACACCTGTTACGTCGGTTATTAGTGCACCGCTTTTAAACAGATTTTGATTTTGCTCAATCCATTCAACAAAAACATGCGGATACAGGGCAAAAACCACCAGGTCTGCATCACCAATAATTTTTTTATCAAGCTCAATTGAGCCTTCGTCTATTATCCCTTCATTAAGAGCATAATCTATTGAGCTCTGCTCTTTTGTAATTGCACTTATATGAAATCCAAATCGTTTCAAAACTCTTGCATAGCTTCCGCCCAAGAGCCCAAGCCCAACTATCAATATTTTTTTGCTTACGTCTACTATCATTCTGTCCTCACTCTCGCTCCAAGTTTCTCTATTTCTTCAAAAAATCCGGGATAACTTTTCTTTACTGCCTCGATTCCGGAAATTTTTCCGCTAATTTTTGAAAGTATCACAGACATCGCCATAACAATTCTGTGGTCATTGTGTCCGTCAAGGACTATGCCTTGATTTTTTAATTCCTGCTTGGGTACTGTTATGAAATTATCGCCAAATATAAGTCCTCCGCCAAGCTTTTGAAGCTCCTCATGCATAGCTTTTCCTCTGTCACTTTCTTTTGCCTTTAGCCTGTCGGTGCCCGTAAATGTTGCCCCGTCTTTAAGTGCAGAAAGTGCAATTAGCACAGGCCCGAGGTCAGGGCAATCGGAAATATCAAGAGTTGGTGTTCCGTCTGATATTTTTTTAAAATACTCTTTATATACCTTGTCTCCCTGAAGGCTGTCAGGATTGAGATTATTAATTCTCACTTCTGAACCAACGTAATTAAATGCATCCAGAAACGCCGCATTTGAATAATCTCCTTCGATTCTTCCTGAATACGATTGCAGTTGCGATTTTTTTATTGAAATGTTGTATTCATCAACAAACTCGACATCCGCACCAAATGACTTCAAGGAAGATATTGTAAGATTTATATACGACCTGCTTTCGAACGGAGGAATAACTTCTATAGAAGAGTTGCCGCCAAGATATATAAGGGCAAAAATGAGTCCTGTAATAAATTGACTGCTGATATCTCCCTTGATTTTATAGTTGCCGCTTTTAAGACTGCCACAAACGGTTACAGAATTTACTTCCTTTTTAAATTTAAAACCATTCTCACAGCAAAGCTCTTCATAAACATCCAGAGGCCTTTCAAAAAGTCGTGTGCTGCCTTTTAAAGTTACTTCTTTTCCAAGACACAACGCAAGCGGTATAAAAAACCTTAATGTGCTTCCGCTTTCCCTGCATTCCAACACAGGATTTCTCGCTTGCATAAAGTTATCCGGGTTAATATATACAGTATCATTATCTGTTGTTATTTCTGCACCCAGTGCCTTTAGGCAATCAATACTTGCAAGGATATCTTCGCTGTAATCAACGCCTGATAACACGCACTGTTCCTTTGATAAAGCAGCCCCTATCAAATATCTGTGTGCCATACTTTTCGATGGTGGTGCATATGCAATTCCTTTTAATTTACACGGTTCAAATTTTGCTATCATTTATATCCCCTCAACAAGATAGTCAATGGCCTCAAGATATCCATCTGTGCCATGTCCTGTAATTGTTTTTTTGCAGGCAAGCCTTACATAACTTACCTGTCTGAAATCTTCACGCTCTTCAACTTTTGAAATATGTACCTCAACAGCTGGGATATTCACCGATTTGACCGCGTCTAAAATCGCAATGCTTGTGTGGGTATACGCCCCGGGATTTATAACAATACCCTCAACGTTCCCATACGCCTTTTGAATTTCGTCAACAAGGTCGCCTTCGTGATTGGATTGGTAAAGTTTGACCTCTATATCCTTACTTTCACAATGTTTTTGTATTTTTTCACAAAGATTTGCATAGGTTTCCCGCCCGTAATGGTCTGGCTCGCGAATTCCAAGCATATTTAAGTTTGGACCATTTATAACAAGAATTTTCATAGTATCTGCTCCATTCGTTTTTTAAGAATATATTCAGCCTCAGCCTCGGGAGTAGTCATATCGGGTACGGTTATGTCTGCAGTAGCTTGATAAATCTCCATTCTTTCAGAATAAAGTTTTTTAAGCTTTTCGTTTGTATCCGAAAGTGGCCTGTCATCAGTTGCCTGAAGTCTTTTGACATCAGCATTTATGAAAAACAGCTTGCCGTTTCGTTTAAGAAAATTTACATTTTCCTCTCTTAAAATTGCCCCGCCACCTGTTGAAATGATGCGACAGCTATTTGCAGATACATCTCGTATAACCTCTGTTTCCAAATCTCTAAAATACTTTTCGCCTTTGGCGCTTATCAGTTCTTTAATGGTACATCCACACCGTTTTTCGATTTCTGTATCTGTATCAACAAAATCAAAACCATCTATCTTTAAAAGTCTTCCAACTGTGCTTTTTCCGCTCCCGGGCATACCTGTCAAGACAATATTTTCCTTTGCCAAAAGAACGGATTGATATACACTGTCGGCAGTTTTCTTTGGTATCCGGGTATCAAGGAATTTTTCAACAGCAACCACCGCCTGCATAACAAGCATATACAAACCGCCTTCGGCTTTAAGACCCTTCCTTTTTGCATCTGATACAAGGTTGGTGCAAAGAGGATTATACACTACGTCAACCACACCCTCTAAAAAAGTAAATGCCGATATATCAATTGGCTTTGAATCACAATCCGGAAACATTCCCGAAGGTGTTGTATTGATTATCACATCTGCATCGGTATGCTTGGTTTTTGCTTCTTCATAGGTTATATGATTATTAGATTTATTTCTGCTTACCGTTAAAATCTCGGCAGCACCCATATCCTTTGTTAAAACAGCGGCGGTTTTGCTTGTTCCGCCGGTTCCGAGAATGAGAACCTTTTTGTCTTTTAAATCAATACCGATTTTTTCAATAAGTGCCTTCATTCCGTAATAATCGGTGTTATATCCGTATAGCTTGCCATCTTTATTTACAATTGTGTTAACAGCTCCGATTCTCTTTGCTATTTCGCTGACCGAATCAAGATAGGGAATAACAGTCTCTTTATATGGTATTGTAACATTTATTGCTTCAAAGTTTTTTTCTTCAAAAAATGTTTTTATTTCGTCTTCCAAAAGTTCAATAAGTTCATATTCATAATCAGCAAGCTTTGTATGAATTTCTTTTGAGAAGCTATGTGTCAATTTCTTCCCTATACACCCGTATTTTTTCATAATTCTATCATCCCTTTAACCAGTCTGTACCAAATCTCATTGCAAGTACATCACATAAAACAATTGCTGCTGCCGCATCTTGCACAACTCTTGCCCGATGTACGATTGCAGGATCGTGTCTGCCACCAGGTTTTAAAACAGTTTCAGCCATATTCTTGAAATCTACTGTGTTTTGTTGTTTAAAAATTGTTGGTGTGGGTTTAATTGCAGTTCTGAAAATGATTGGCATTCCGTTGGTAATGCCACCATTTATTCCGCCATTGTTATTTGTAGTTGTCACTATTTTCCCGTTTTCTATTTTCATCTCATCATTGGCATCATAGCCTTTCATATCCGCAATTTCAAATCCGGCGCCGAATTCAATTCCCTTAACTGCCGGGATTGAAAACATCATATGTGAAAGCATACTTTCAACCGAGTCAAACCACGGTTCTCCAATGCCTTCAGGCATTCCTGTAATTGCTGTTTCTAAAACTCCGCCAACGCTGTCTCCGTCTGATGCCGCATTTAAAATGGCATCTCTCATTTTTTCACTGTTTGCCATGTCAAGTACAGCAAAGTTTTTTTTATTCAACTCTTCAATGTCACTCATCAAATTATCAAATTCTCTGTCAGAAATTCCTGCACATTTCATTACGTGAGTTCCGATATAAATGCCTTTTTGTTCCAATGCAGATTTGCAAATTGCACCTGCAGCTACAAGCGCCGCAGTTATTCTGCCGCTGAAATGTCCGCCGCCACGTGAATCCTGAAATCCGTGATATTTACACTCGGCGGTATAATCTGCATGTGCTGGTCTTGCAATCGTCTTCATCTGTGAGTAATCACCGCTTTTGACATTTTCATTGGGTATCAGAATTGTTATGGGGGTCCCTGTTGTTTTCCCGCTGATAACACCGCTTACAATCCTGAACTCGTCCTTTTCTTTTCTCGGTGTTGAAATCTTTCCGTCAGGCCGTCTAAGGTAAAGCATATGGTTGATATATTCTTCATTGACATCTATCCCGGGGGCTAACCCGTCAATAACTGCACCTATATATTCGCCGTGACTTTCACCAATTATGGTAATTGCTACACTTGTTCCAAACGTATTTTTCATCTGTATCACCCCTCAAAACAGTTCTTCGCCAGTTCCATAACGTCACTGCATTTCATCGTTTTCAGCTCAAAACTGCCTACATCCGATACGGTTGTTACAGTCACAAATTCACCATCTGCCTTTTTATCATGAAACGCTGCGTCTTTAATCTTATCCCAGTCAAATTCAATCGGATTATATAAATTACATTTTTTTAGAACTTCAATTACTCTTGGTCTTATTTTTTCGTGACACATTGGTATTAGTCCCAATGCGACACACTCGCCATGATAAAGTTCTGACATATTTCCGCTGCTTTCGATTCCGTGACCGACAGTATGACCGAAATTCAAGATTTTTCTGAGCCCGGATTCCTTTTCATCCTGCTCAACGACTATTTTTTTTATATTCAGCGAACGAATTATAATTTCATCAATATTCTCTTTTATATCATTATTTTCAAATATTTTAAAAAGCTCCTTATCGGAAGTCAAAGACATTTTTATTGCTTCGGCAAGTCCGTTTGAAAATTGTCTTTCAGGTAAAGTTTTTAAAAGTTCGGGGTCTATCAAAACCTTCTTAGGCTGATAAAATGCGCCTACGATGTTTTTCACTCCGCCAAAATTGATTGCGGTTTTTCCGCCGATTGAAGAGTCAATCTGCGAAAGTAATGTTGTTGGTATATTATAAAAATCAATGCCACGCATATACGCTGATGCGGCAAACCCCGAAAGGTCACCCACAACTCCTCCGCCTACTGCAACAACACAATCCTTTCTTGAAAAGTTGTTTTCAAGCATCTTTTGAAGGAGATTTCCAAAAACTTCAAGGCTTTTTGACTCTTCGCCCGATTTGACGGTGAAGATAACGGCTTCTTTGCTTTGCTTTGCAATTGTCTGTGCATAATTTTCAGGCACGCCCGAATCGGTTACAACAAGAACTCGTCTGTCTAAATTCAGATGCTTGCCTACATCCTCTAAAATTCCTCTTTTCACAACTATGTCATAACTGTTTTCTTTTAATTCCATATGTATATTCATATCAAAATACCTCATATTTCACTGTGCGGTGCAAAAGTACCTGCAACCTTAAGTTTATCGCACACCTCATTTAATTCTTCAAGCATTCTTCTGCCTTCTTCCGTTTCGGTTGTTCCGTCAATTTCTATATAGAAATAATATTGCCACGAGTGTTTTTTCCGCGGTCTGCTTCTCAGCGCTGTCATATTATAGCCATATTTACCAATTATACTGATTGCATTTGCAAGAGAACCTGCTTCATTCTTAACAGTAAACATCAGAACAGAATTTGAAAGTGAAGTTGAATTTGCTTTCACTTTTGAAAGAACAGCAAAACGTGTGGTGTTTTCTCCGCTTTTGTTTATATTTGCTTCCAGCACTTTAAGTCCGTAAATTTCTGCTGTTTCCACACTTGCAACTGCACCAAGTGATTTATCATTCATATCCGCAACAGTTTTAGCCGCGACTGCAGTATTGTTTGCCTCCTCAGTATTAAAACCTCGCAGATTGATGTAGTCATGGCACTGAGAAAGAGCCTGAGGATGACTTATGACCTTTTTGATATCTTCAACTGTTGCTCCGGGAACTCCAAGCAAATTCTGATGAATTTCAAGTTCATATATTCCGTTTATGAAAAGTCCGCCTGAAAAGATAAGGTCAATTGTCTGCCCTACTTCACCGGCATAACTGTTTTCAATAGGAAGAACTGCCACATCACATTCTCCGTTTATAACCGCATCATAAGCAGATTTGAAATCACGATATGATACTCTGCTGCTGTCCGGGAATATTCTTCCTGCCGCAATGTGTGCAAAAGCGCCTTCAACACCACTGTATGCAACCTTTATGCCGCTTTGCATACGGTATTGATATGCTCGCGAAACTGACATAAGTTTCTTGATAAAATCAATGTAATAGCCCTTTAAAACCTCATCCTTAATCATAGCCGAATTCTTTTCAACGACCTCATCTTCACGCTTTTGGTCAAGGATAGGAAGACCAAATTCCTTTTTATATTCAAAAACCATTTCGGCAGCTTTCATTCTTTCTGTAAAAAGGTCTGCCATTTTCGAATCAACCTTATTAATGATTTTTCTTGCCTCATCTAATTTATTGGCCATTTTCAAACATCCTTTCAAAAGAACAAAGCGGCTTCGCCGTTCGCCGCAAGCGGTGGTCGAAGCAATTACGCTTTGTTTGCCTATGTGCGTTTCGGCATAGCCGAAAAATACTGCATTGTAAAAGACCTCACTTGCACAGTTACAAGTGAGGTCTTAAAAGCTTATTTTTATTTTTCAAATAATCTTTAAAACTGCTCTATACTCTCACAAGTAACTTTTTCATAGCAAAATAAGCATAGCCAAAATAAAAGACTACGCCAAAGCTAAAGAAATATTTACCTGTGTTCATAAGAGCCAAGTTCATATTAGTTACCTTCAAAACTAAATTTTCATTCATTCTATCACTTTCATGATGATTTGTCAATAAGAAATAAAAAATTTTTTATAAATTCTTCTACATTTGTTTTGGTGGAGGCGAGGGGAGTTGAACCCCTGTCCGAAAACCTATCCATATCCGGCGCTACGAGTGTAGTTTGTGGTCAATATTCCCGGAGAGTACAGTCCACAAACAAACTGTATTAACCGGTAGCTTCATAAATTCATGACCCGATCAAAGCTTTTCAGATTCACGTTCACCGCTGGTTTTGATACCCGGATTTCCCGTCGCGGTAACAGGAAGCGGGCAGCGCCTATAACTTAGGCAGCGTAAGCTAAATTCTTATTAGCGTTTAATTTTAAGTTTGACCTTGTTAACGCAGTTGCCTCTGCGACTCGCTCCAAATACTTCAAAATCCCCGTCGAAACCATTACGCCCCCATATTTAAATTTATCTAAGCTGCTCTTTTAAAGCTCGGTCGATATTTCTTTTTGCATCACGCTCGGCAATTGCATCACGCTTGTCATAGTTCTTTTTTCCCCGGCACAGGCCAAGCGCAACTTTAACATAAGAACCCTTGAAATATATCTCCAGCGGAATCAGTGTGTACCCCTGCTGCTGGGTAAGGCCGATAAGCTTGTTTATTTCACGGCGATGAAGCAAAAGCTTGCGCGGCCTTAACGGGTCGCGATTAAAAATGTTGCCCTTTTCATAAGGTGAAATATGCATTCCTATAAGAATAGCCTCACCCGTTTTGACCGAAACATAACTGTCTTTAAGATTTACCTTTCCTTCACGAACAGACTTTACCTCGGTGCCAAACAAAGAAATACCGGTTTCATATGTCTCATCCACAAAATAGTCGTGAAAGGCTTTTTTGTTTTTTGAAACAGATTTTATTTTTGTTTTATTTTCTGCCATAAGACATATTCAACTCCTTTCTTTAACACCTGATGCTCTTAGTATATCCCATAAACTCTAATTAGTCAATGTCAAAAAACTTTATATTTTGTTTCATTTTGGTAACAATTTTTATGCGGCATTCATAGGCAGCTTAATTATTACACGGGTATACTCGCCAAACTTACTCTCCATAGAGATTGTTCCTTTATGATTCTCGATAATCTCTTTGGCAATGGCAAGTCCCAACCCTGTGCCACCCTGCTCGCGTGAACGAGCCTTGTCAACACGATAAAAACGTTCAAATATGTGCTCAATATCTCCTTCGGGGATTCCAATCCCGTTGTCCTCTATTTTAATGTATATCTCATTGTTTATAAATCCCGTATATACGCCAATTGTGCCATTTTCTGGTGTGTATTTCATTGAATTTGATATGATATTCTTAACTGCACGCTCAAGTTGAAATCTGTCGGCATAAACCATAGGAATAGAGTTTACCACATTAAAAAGCAGCTCTTGATTTTTATTTTCAGCTTCAATCCTGAAGGTATCAACCACCTCTCTCAGCATTTCTCCCAAATCAAAGGCTTCCATATTCATTTCCACGCTCTGCGCATCAAATTTAGAAAGAGTGAGAAGATTTTTAACAAGGTTTGTCATCTTGGCAGTTTCATTCTGTATTGTCTTTAAAAAAGAAACCTCCATTTCTTCGCCCACCGGATAATTATCAAGAAGGGTTTCGGTATATGTGCCAATTGTCGTAAGCGGTGTTTTTAACTCGTGAGAAACTTCTGCAACAAATTTCTTACGCGACCTGTCAAGGTTAAATTCCTCAGTAACATCGTTGAAAACGCAAATCACGCCTGCTACACGGTTTTCTTCCATCTTAAACGGCAAGAAATATGCCTTAATGTGCTTGTTATTTATCTCAATCTCACGGCTTTCTGTGCGGAATTTTGCAAGATACATAAACTCCGCCATGCAAATATTTGAATTGAGCCCCTCAAAAAATTTATCAAACCGTATGCTTTCAATTTCATCAATATTCAGCATATTTTTTGCAGCACTGTTTATTGAAATTATTTCCTGAGATGTAGAGAACGCAATGATTCCGTTATTTATGTTTTCCAGAATAACTTCAAGCTTATGTTTTTCTCCCGCAACGGCATTAATCGCATTTTTCATTACGCCGCCCATATAGTTAAAGGTTTCTACCAGCGTTCCTATTTCATCTTGAGAAAAAACCTCAAGATTAGAATCAAAATTACCTTCGGCAAAGTCCTCTGCCTTTTCGGTTAAAACAGAAATAGGATTTGTTATGGTTTTTGAGAGAAAAAATCCCAAAAGAATTGATGCCAGTGCACCAAACAAAAGTGCCTGAACTATAATATAAAGCATATTTTGAGTCAGGACGTTTACCCCTTGCTTATTGTCCTTTACGTAAATTATATAGTCGCTTGCGCCGCCTTCTATGAAATATGCATAATCCATATATCCGGCAGTAAATCGCAAACTTTTTCCCACTTGCCCCGTCATTGCCTGAAGAATATTAGGAGTTTTTTCAAGAGCTTCTGTCCCTGTGCCTGTTGAAACAATTCTTGACGCATCCGCTGCATTAAGAACAGCACATTGACGTTGCTCGGAAAGACCAAGCTGACCTGAATACGCTGAAATAACCGTATTTATACGATTTACTCTCTCCTGCCCCTGCAGGTCAGAAACAAGCGTCTCTGTCATAGCGGTGGTAAACTCTCCGGACATAACCTTTTCCATTTGCTCGTTAAAAGAATTTGTATACATCTTAACAATGCTGTTAAACATATACGCTCCGATAACAATCATAATTGCAAGAACCAACGCTACAAAAAGTACAACTATTTTCCATTGCATTTTTTTGAACATAATTCAGTTTCTCCATTAATTATCTGCATTTGTTTTTTGTCAGATATTCATAATCACTTTGTCTTGCTGTTAAAACTTCACGAAATGCCTTGGCTGTTGATGCGTAGTAGATTTGCAATGCACTGCCCAGAGGCTCGCTTTTAGCCATTTTCTCGGCTTTTACAGCACGTTCACGAACATTTATGTCATTCCAGTCCTGAGGAGCATAAAGGTCGCGACGAAGTCTATGCTGTGTCATTATTCCTGAATATGCGGTTTTTTCAATGTGCTCCGCAGTAAATCTGTCGCACGCTACACGATGCTCTACAACCGAGTCGGCATTAAGACCAACCTTCATATGAATTTGTTCCATCATAAAGCAAACCAATGTTTCCTCGCCTCCGGCATAATTGTTTCCCACTCTGCCGTAGTTACACCTGAATCCGCCAATCATACGCAGACAGTCATTCCGTACAGCAAAATTCGCACCATAGGGAAACTCGCCATAGTCCTTCGCATAACGAAAGCCCTTGCCTTCAATTTTCAAATTACTCCAAAGGCCTATTGTTTTATCATTTACCAAATCGCCTGCATTTTCAGGAACTGTCAACAATACCTGTCCGCCACAGGCACCAAGAGACGGTCTTCCCTCAAAGGATTTTATCGTTTCGCTAACTAAGTTGCTTTTTGCAATTGAATCATCATCCACATACAGAATAATTTCTCCCTTTGACGCCCACATACCACAGTTACGGGCAAAAGATAGGCCCTTTTGCGGTGCTGTTATATAGCTGACCGAAATTCTTGGATATTTTTGACGTATCGCCTGCACATACTCTTTAAGTGCTACTTCGCGAATATTATTATTTACAAAAACAATTTCAAACTCATCGGGATTTGCACATTGGTTACACAGAGCCTCCATACACGCTTTCAGCGTATCTGACATTTTATGTGTGCACAAAACTACCGATAATTTTTTTGTATAAGTATCTGTCTCCTGAAGCCGTCCTTCAAGAGCATACAGCATATCATTTTTTGCCTTTGCGTCAATAAACGAGAACATAGTTTCAATGTCATCCGTTATGTTTCCGTTGTATTCCTTGTCAACACATTCGCTGAGTGCTATCTTGAAATCAAAACCTTCTTCATTATTTGTGTTAATTGCTACTTTAATTGCATCCTTTGGGAGTATAACGTCTGTTTCTGTTTCTCCAAATGCTGCATATATTAAATTAGATGTGCTGCCTCCAAAAAACAACTCCGGGAAATCTTCCTTTACAAGAATAATATGGCCTGCTCTTTCAATCTGCTTTTTAAAGCTTTCCGAAATCTTGCTGTTTTCCTCATCTGATTTTATATACCAAAGAAGGGGTGTTAAATAAAAATCACGTCTGAAATCATCATAAACCATCAACTTATAACGATTTGCAGTAATCCCCAACTCCTTGTCTTTTGCCGTAAGCGAGCCATCGTGCCAGCGATACGAATATACCGGCTTTATAAACGACGTATGCCTTAGAGTAAGCAACGAATTCATTCTCATCCAATAGTCATAATCCTCCAGGGTATGCTTATAACTTGAATAACACCCTAAAATTTCTGCCGCAGATTTTCTGTACATAAATGCAGCACCAATGGTGTTATTGGCATATGTATTAAGTTCGTATGCATTGTTGGGGAAAATTACGTTTCCGCTGCCTAAGGGATATTCAAACCAACCGTGCTTAGAGAACTTCTTTCCCTTGGCATTTATTAACCGCATATTCCCCCAGACCATTGCTGTTTGCGGATTTGCCTTCAGCTCTCCTACCATTTTTTCAAGGAAGTCTTCATCCATTACATTATCAGCACTTGTCCAGGTTAAAAACTCTCCCTTGGCTTCATGAAAGCCTCTTGACAAAGTGCGTGGAATTTTTTTGTTTTCCTGTGTAAAAACTCGAATTCTGCTGTCTTGTTGCGCAAATCTCTCGGCTATTTCAAGAGTATTATCCTTAGAACCGTCGTTGATTATAATTAATTCGAAGTCTGTATATGTCTGACGCAAAACCGACTCAATAGAGTCGGCAAGAATGTCACCTCCATTATATACAGGAAGTACTACCGATATTAAATCCTTCACCATAGGAACGTGCACCTTGGTAAGGTCAAGAGGATATTTTGTATCCCTTTCTTCCTTATATCTCAAAAATTTGTATTGGTACAGGTTGAGGGGCTTTTCCTCAGGCTCCCGTACACCAAATAAGAATTTTTTCAAATTACTGAACATTGATGAATTCCTACCTTCCCGGATTTATTTCTTCCATATATTCAAGAAGTTTTTGCCACGCATCATGATATGCTTTTTTATAAAAAATATCAAGAGAGTCTGCCTTCTTTTTTGTAAGTATATTTATTTCCTTTTCTGTTATTTTCATCTGACTTTTAGCATAACGTTTTGTCCAGCCTATGTCGGTATGTAAATCGCAGAAAAATCTGTAGGTTGTAAGTATTCCCGCACGAATAGTCTTTTTAACATGCTCGTGCGTAAAACGCGAATGATCAACTCGGTGGAGAACCTTTGCCCTGGGTTGAAGACCTATTCCGTATCCTGTCTGAAGCATTTTAAAGGCAAGAGCTGTTTCCTCTCCTCCGGCAAAATCGTTCCCGACTCTTCCGTAACACATCCGAAAACCGCCAACTCTCCATATTGCCGACCTTCTTACGCCATAATCTGCGCCATACGGAAACTCAAATTGCTGACTGACTTCACGAAAAGTGTTGCCTGAAATTTTAAACTGACTCCACAGACTTTCCCAGCCCTTCCGCAAAACCTTTGGAGTGGGAAATGGTCTGTCAAGAATTACCTGTCCACCAACAATTCCTACATGGGGATGATATTTAAATCCGGCATAAATTTCCTCAAGAAGATAATAATCTGCTAAAACATCATCATCCAAAAACAGAAGATACTCGCCCTTTGCATTCCACATTCCGCCATTGCGGGCATAAGAAAGACCCTTCTGCGGAACTGCCATATATCTTATAAATCCTTCAAACTGATGATATTTGCGGCGAAAATCCTCAACCGCCTCCTTTATACCAGATGTTTGAGGTGCATTATCCACAACAATAATCTCATATTCCTTTTTGCTCATTGACTGACGAATTACCGACCATATTGCATCTATCAGTTTTTCTCCACGCATATATGTGCAGATTATTATTGAGATTTTCCTCTCGTAATCCTCCGGCTCATCAATCATTTTCTCAAGACCATAAAGAATTTTATTTTTTATCTTAGAATCAGCAAGGTCAAACAATGTCTTTCCATCCCTAACACGAAACCAGCCGCAATAGTCAGGAAGTTCCCTGAGCTCTGTTTTATCATCCGTCACTGCTTGTATATCAAAATTCTCTGCCGGCTCTGCATCATCTGACATCAGCAAAGTTCCCGAAAGATTAACTCTAATCCCTTCAGTTGTTGCATTCTCTCCTTTTCCGAAATACGCATAACAAACACACGAGTATTTATCGGGAAAAACTATGGAGTTTGCTTCCTCCCGTGTAAAAATCATATGTCCGGCATTTTCTGCCGCCTTAATAAAATCAATGTAATACTGATTGTTTTTATCTTCGGTCTCAACAATCCACACAAGAGCCGACATATAAAAATCGCGTCTGAAATCATCCAAAACCATCAGCTTATAACGATTTTTGGTAATTCCCAGTTCTTTATCGTGCGCTGTAAGAGAATCGCTGTGAATTCTGTACAGATATAAAGGTTTTTCTTCATCTGTGTGTTCAATTTTAAGCAGCGAATTCATTCTCATCCAATAATCATAGTCTTCTAAGTTGGTTTTAAATTTAGAATAATCCTCAAGGATATAAGCCGCACTCTTTCGATACATAAATGCCGCACCTATTGTGTTGTTTGCAAAAGTGTTAAGTGCCTCTGCGGATTTTGGAAGGCACACATTCCCTGAAAACAAAGGCTTTTCAAACCAGAAGTGCCCTCTTTTTATCTTTCCTTCCTTATTTATAAGACGCATATTTCCGTAAACCATTGCAGTATCTGGCTTACGCTGCAGATTTTCAACAAGAATTTTTACACAGTCTGGCAGCATTATATTATCAGCACTGGTCCAAGTAAGAAATTCACCTCTTGCCGTACGAAATCCCACCGAAAGTGCAGTCGGAAGCTTTTTATTCTCCTGGTTAATAATTTTGATACGCTTATCTCTCCCCGCAAAGGATTTTGCAATCTCTAAACTATTATCGGCCGAACCATCATTAACAATAATAAGTTCGAGGTTTTTATAACTTTGATTAAGCACCGAATCAATTGATTTTGCTAAAACATTTGACCCATTATATACCGGCAAAACAACAGAAACAAGCCCCTTTTCACAAGGAACGTCAATATTTGAAGACAGATTTTCCATAAGTTTATCACGTTCTTTTTTGTATCTGTTGAATTTTGCCCGACATAACTGCGTCTTTCTGCGCTTATTATGGCTTACATTTTCACGAAATAATGCCTCGGTAAGTCCTTTACGAAGTGTTACCGCCAATCCCATTCTTTTATAATCCGAAAGAACAAGAAGAGATCTTATAAAAGAGATACCTGTCTTCTGCAAAATTTTCTCTATCTTAAGACCAGTCCTCCATACATATGTTTCGTGAAGGTCAAGCTCCTCCTGCTTATGCTGATTTGCCTCAAACTGAATCTGCATAATCGCATTTTGGTCTGCTTCAATTCTCTCCTCCAGCTTTCTTTTTTCTTCTTGGAGAATTTCTATTCTTTTTTTTAGTTCATTGTTTTGAGCATTGTTCAAATTATCCATTTTATTCTCCCACAGTGATTTCTGACGGAACCTTTAAAACACCAAAATATTCCTTGTCGCACATAATCTTTATATAAGCTGCACCTTCAATATAATCATAATAAGAAATCGGTAACGTGTGACGCATCTCAAGCCCCGACGTAAGGGTATATTCGCCCACGTTAAGATATGCAGGAAATGTAATTTTGACAATATTTCTTCCTGTTCTTTTAAATCTCATATCATAGTCATGTAATGCCGCAACCATTAGGTCTACGCCGTTTTTATCCTTAAGGGAAATTGCTAGACCGGTAGTTGAAAGATCAGCATCACTGGGGACATCCACAACTGTTTCTACAGTAATAGTATCACCCGAGAAAAAGACCTCTGTTTCTTTATCTCCTTTTGATACTCTTACATTTTTTATACATCCTATTTTTGAACCAAAGCGGTTTATTTCATTAAATTCCTTTTCCTGCTCAAGGAGCTCTTCGGTCTTTTTATTAAATCCTTTTACGCACGCCTCGGCATCTGTTTCGTTGCTTGTTATAAACTCCATATATTTGGAAGTTACTTCGCTAACATCACCATCCATAATTAGTTTACCGCTATCCAACCATATTGCTCTATCACAAAAACGCCGCACAGCATCAACATCGTGGCTTACAAATAGAATTGTTTTTCCTTTTTCTTTAAGCTCTTCAAATTTATTATAGCATTTTGCCTGAAAACGATAATCACCCACAGCCAATGCTTCGTCAACAATAAGTATGTCAGGGTCTGTATTTATGGCGACAGCAAAGGCAAGCCGTACAAACATACCGCTGGAATAGTTTTTTACAGGGCGATTTATAAATTCACCTATTTCTGCAAATTCGGCAATTTCATCCACCTTTTTATCAACATCTTCTTTTTTCATCCCCATGATTGTTCCGTTGAGGTATATATTTTCAATACCTGTGTACTCGGGATTAAAGCCTGTTCCAAGCTCCAAAAGAGCAGAAACAGTTCCATTCATAATTTTTTCTCCGGCAGTCTGATTAATTACTCCGGTAAGAATTTTCAGAAGTGTGGATTTACCTGAGCCATTTTTCCCTATTACCCCAACTGTTTCTCCTTTTTCTATTAAAAAATTAACGTCTGAAAGAGCATAAAATTCCTGTATTTTATCCTTATATTTTTTAGGAAAGAGTGACTCTTTTATACGGTCTCCGGGTTTGTCATATATTTTGTATATTTTTGTTAGATTTTTTACTTCAATCATTTTAGTCCCTCACTTTTGGACCTTTTCTTTTTAAAATTATGCAAAAAGGGCATTAATGCCCTTTTATATTTTTCTTATAGGTCACAAAGGTTATATATACCCCTTTTTCTGTTTTTACCAATTCTTCGCACTCAATATACCAATTATCCAATTCGTCAAAATTTACTAAGAATCTGTCTGCTTCATATGCTTTGTCAATTTTAGTAATGAAAGCTGTATCGGCATAGTCCACCGCACTGCGATACACCGCCTCTCCACCGATAAAGAATATTTTATCATCGCTGTAATCTTTTTGAGCTGTTTTTATTGCATCTTTCATACAGGAACAAACAGTTACACCATCCGGCTTGAAGTTTTTGTCGCTTGTAAGAACAATATTAAGACGTTTGGGTAGAGGTTTTTGATTTGGAAAAGACAAAAAAGTGTTTTTTCCCATAATAACTGCCGAACCGATGGTTTTTTCTCTGAAAAATTTCATATCCTCAGGAATATGGTCAAGCAAATCGTTATCTTTTCCTATTCCCCAATTAAGATCAGCCGCTGCAATAATATTCATAAAAAGTCACCTCTTAAACAGCAACCGGAATGTTTTTTACCTGCTCTCCGGTTTTATAATTTTCCAGAACAAAGTCATCTACCGTAAAATCATAGAAATTGGTTATATCTTTGTTTATAATCAATTTTGGAGCTTCAAACTGCTCCCTTTTTATAAGTTCCTTAATGATAGGAACGTGTCTGTCATATATATGTGCATCTGCTATCACGTGAACAAACTCTCCTACCTGAAGACCACTTACCTGAGCAAACATATGTACCAAGGCAGCGTATTGAGAAACATTCCATGCATTTGCCGCCAGAATATCCTGTGAACGCTGATTAAGTATCGCATTTAAAGTATTTCCGGTAACATTGAATGTCATACTATAAGCACAAGGATACAAATTCATTTCACTTAAATCCTGATGAACATAAATGTTTGTCATAATTCTGCGGCTGTGTGGATTATTTTTCAAATCATAAAGAACCCTGTCTACCTGGTCAAACTCGCCTTCGGGATATTTATGCTTAACACTCATCTGATATCCGTAAGCTTTACCTATTGAACCATCCTTATCTGCCCAGCTATCCCAGATATGACTTCCTAAGTCATTTATATTGTTTGATTTTTTCTGCCATATCCACAGAATTTCATCAATTGCACTTTTTAAATATGTGGGACGCAAAGTCAAAATTGGAAATTCTTCTGCTAAATTGTATCTGTTAGCTACTCCAAATTTTTTTATGGTATGTGCAGGAGTTCCGTCTTCCCATCTGGGACGCACTTCAGTCTCTTCATCCGACCAGCCGTTTTTTATTATATCTTTGCACATATTTACAAAGATTTGATCTGCTTTGCTCATTTCAATTCACCTTATTTAAAGATATATTTTAAATATCAAGATTAACTACTGATTTTGAATGTTCTTCAATGAATTCACGTCTTGGTTCGACCTTGTCACCCATAAGAATTGTAAATATTTCGTCAGCACGTCTTGCATCCTCAAGGTCAACACGGAGCATAATTCTTCTCTCAGGATCCATTGTTGTCTCCCACAACTGTTCTGGGTTCATTTCACCAAGACCCTTATATCTTTGGATTGATGCATCAGGAATTTGTTCAAGTGCTTCTTTTAAATCTTCATCGTTATAGGCATAAATTACTTTCTTTCCTTTATAAACCTTATAAAGAGGCGGCTGCGCAATATAAACGTGTCCTTCTCTGATAAGAGGCTCCATATAGCGGAAAAAGAATGTAAGGAGAAGAGTTCTAATATGAGCACCATCGACGTCGGCATCGGCCATAATTACAACCTTACCATATCTTATTTTTGAAACATCAAACTCAGGACCAATTCCGGCACCTATTGCGGTAATTACCGGAAGAAGCTTTTCATTGCTGAAAACCTTATCAATACGGGATTTTTCAACATTCAACATTTTTCCCCAAAGAGGAAGAATAGCCTGAAAACGTCTGTCACGACCCTGCTTAGCACTACCACCCGCAGAATCACCCTCGACGATATATATTTCTGTAAATTCTGTATCTCTTGATGAACAGTCTGCAAGCTTTCCGGGAAGAGTGCTGCTCTCCAGTGCTGACTTTCTTCTCGTACTATCTCTTGCTCTTTTTGCAGCCTCTCTTGCGCGGGATGCTGTCATTGCTTTATCAACAACAATCTTTGCAACCGCCGGATTTTCTTCAAAAAACTCGGAAAGCTTTTCATTTACCATTTTCTCAACGATTGTTCTAATTTCACTGTTTCCAAGCTTGGTTTTTGTCTGTCCTTCAAACTGAGCTTCAGTAACCTTTACAGAAATTACGCAAGCTATACCTTCACGAGTGTCTTCTCCCTTGAGATTTTCTTCATTATCCTTAAGTAATTTATGTGCTCTTGCATAATCATTTATGACTTTGGTCAAAGCGGATTTAAAGCCCGTTTCGTGTGTTCCGCCTTCGGTTGTATTTATGTTGTTGGCAAAACTCATTATATCTTCAGTATAGCTGTCGTTATACTGAATTGCAATTTCTGCTTCTGAATTTTCACGAATAGAATTTACATAAATTACACCCTCGTGAATTGCTGTTTTATTCCTGTTTAAATATTCAACATATTCTTTAATACCGCCTTCATAATGAAGAACGTCTTTTCTTTCAATACCCTTTTCGTTAGGTCTTTCATCAGATAAAACAATCTTTACACCTGCATTAAGAAAAGCTTGTTCACGAAGTCTTTTAAGAAGAATATCATAATCATAAACAAGATCTTCAAATATTTCGTAATCGGGTTTGAAGTGTACAAAAGTACCTGTTTTATCGGTAGTTCCTATAATCTTAAGTTCATTAAGTTTTGTTCCTCGCTGATATTTCTGATAATAAATATTTGTACCGTCACAAATTTCAACTTCAAGATATTCAGAAAGGGCATTAACAACAGACGCACCAACACCATGAAGACCACCTGATACCTTATATCCGCCACCGCCAAACTTTCCGCCTGCATGAAGAACAGTAAATACAACTTCAACTGCAGGAAGACCGGTCTGTGACTGAATGCCAACAGGTATACCACGACCGTCATCACGAACTGTTATAGAATTATCTTCTTTAATTGTTACCTGTATTTCCTTACAATATCCCGCAAGGGCTTCATCAATAGAATTATCAACAATTTCATATACAAGGTGATGAAGACCACGTGAAGTTGTAGAACCTATATACATACCGGGTCTCTTTCTTACCGCCTCAAGTCCTTCTAAAACCTGTATATTACTTTCGTCATAAGAATTTTCAACAGGTACATTTGTGATACTATCTGCCATAATATTTAACCTTTACCTTTCTGTCTCAATTAAATTGAGTAGTTTTTTGGTATTTTAAAAACTAAAATTAAATTTCTTTGTATTTTTTTATTCTTCCCGCCAAAGCTTTTGTAGAAATATTAGTTATATATATAACCGACTGACCGTTTTCTTCACAGACAACAAAAGATTTTGGAATTTCTTCCGAAACATTTCTTACAAACCCTTCTTCTTCAACAATTTTCAAAAATTCTTTTGAATATTTTGAAATTGATGTGCTCTCTAAATCAAGGATTGATATTATGTTCTTTGTGTTTACAACGGTTTCACAACCTAAATGCAAGTACATTCTTTCATACTTCCTTTTTCTATTTTAAAAAATTTGCCGGATTCCATATTAATGAATTTTTCTCTGTCTGTACATGTAATGAAAATCTGCATATCCTTTAATTTTTTAATTACATAATCCTGACGAATGCTATCAAGCTCACTCATTATATCATCAAGAAGAAGAACAGGATATTCTCCAATTTCTTCATAAAAAAGCTCTACTTCTGCGATTTTTTGAACAAGAACAGCTGTTTTTTGTTGTCCCTGGGAACCAAATAGTTTTAAGTCTTTTTCATTTATTTTAAATTCTATATCGTCGCGATGAGGTCCCAAAATACTTTCTCTGTATTTTAATTCTCTTTCAAAGATATCCTGTGATTTTTCAAATAATATATTTTTTATATTATTAATAATTTTTTCATCAATATTCAAATTACAAGATATATAATTCATTTTTAGTTTTTCTTTATTTGCTGAGATATCAAGCTGAATTTTTTGAGCAATATTTTCTATTTTTTTTATATATTCATATCTTATTTTAATGATATATGCCGATAAATCAATTATTTTTTCATTTATAACATCAAGAAAAACTTTATCAATATAATCTCCCTTTAAAATATTATTCTTTTGTTCAATCAACCTTTTAAAATCAGAGAGAGCTGCAACATACCCAATTTTAAGCTGACTTATCATAACATCAATATTCTTACGACGTTTTTTGGGTCCCTCACGTATAAGACTCAGATATTCAGGCCCAAAAAAGACTACATTAAACTTACCAACAAGCTCGCTGTTTTTTGATATCGGTATTTCATTTATAAAAATCTTTTTCTTTTTTGATTTTTCCAGCTTTATTTCTCCTAAATTATTATTTTCTTTTGAAATAAAATTCATTGAAAGTTCCGCAAAATCCTCCCCGAATTTTATAATTTCATAATCTTTAGAAGCTCTGTTGGACTTTCCTAAAGAAAACATATATATTCCTTCAAGAATATTTGTCTTTCCTTGAGCATTATTGCCGTATATTATATTTAATTTATCATGAAATTCAAATTTTTCATTTTCATAATTTCTGAAATTCTTAAAATATATATCTTTAACAATCATTATTTAAGCTTTCTTGGGAGAAGAAGATATAAATATTTATCTCCTTCAAGCGGTCTTATAATCATAGGATTTATATTCTTTTTGAAGTTTATTCTTACTGTATCATCATCACAGGCTCTCAACACATCAAGAAGAAATTCATTAAAGAAACCAATTTCTAAATTTGCTTCTCCTGTTTCAACACTTATATTATCATCTACATTTCCTATAATGGTCTCGCAAGAGACGTTAATGTTGTTATCCATAATTTTGAGTTTTACAGGAGCATCATTTGAGTTACCGTTTATAATAAGAGATGCACGGTAAACACTGTCAAAAAATTCTCCTAAAGGACATATTAATTCTATTTCACCGTCCTGGTAAACTGCACTTTCGTATTTTAGATATTCTCCTTCTATAAGACGAGTAACAATCTTATAATTTTCAAATGTAAAGACAGCATTTTTTGATGTACAATTAATTTCAACAATATCATCGGCATCTTTAATAATTTTATTTAATTCTCCCAAAGTTTTACCGGGGACTATAAATCTTTTACTTTCATAGATAGAGTCAAGATGATAAGTTCTTATTGCAAGTTTAAAGCTGTCTGTTGCAACCATCTTAATAATATCATCTTTAATATCAATAAGACATCCTTTCAATACAGGCTTATTATCACTGAGAGATGTACAAAATATTGTCTTTGAAATCATTTCCTTAAGAGAATTACTTTTAACTTTTATTGAATATTCTTTATCTACAAACGGAAGTTCAGGAAAATCAGCAGGATTAAGACCCATTATTTCAAATTTTGCATTTCCGCTTTTTATAATACAGAAATTAATTTCGTTAGTTTCAATATATACTTCTTCCGAAGGGAGATTTTTAATAATATTTCCAAGCATTCTTGCATTAAGAACTGTCTGACCGGGTTTTATAACGCGACCTTCTATTTTAGCTTCTATTCCCATCTCCATATCATTTGAAACAAAGGTAATAATTCCTTCTATATCTGCTTTTATAAGAATTCCTTCAAGAATTGGGAAATTAGAATGTGTAGAAACCGCTTTTGATACAGAACTTATTGCATCATTTATTATATTTTTATTACATATAATATTCATTTTTTATAAAAACCCCTTTCTTCGGTAAAATAATTATCCTTTTCACCCGATTTTATTATAACATATGTGGGTAATAAAATCAATCCCTTTTTGCGATTTACGAAGGGTTTTTTTATCAAAAATAAATATTTTGTTTATATTTATTAATATATTTATTTTTTATGTAGTAGTTGTAGTAGTAGGACATGTTTAAACTGTTTAAAACTCTTGAAAGTGTTGTAATTATTATTAATTTTATAATAAAAGAGGGTGTTTATAAATATAAATAGTTATAAACAATTTTCACAAAAAATAATTATTTTATTTTTATTAACATCTAAAATATATGTTAATTTGATTTATTTTGTGGATAAGTATCATATTTTTTAAATTAGGAATTGACAAATAATATAAAATAATATATTATATATGATGTAATACTTTGTATTATATATTATTCTATTTGAATAAGAGGTGAAAAAAATGGCTTATACAATTAGTGATGATTGCATTATGTGCGGCGCTTGCGTTGGCGAATGTCCTGTAGATGCAATTTCTGAGGGTGACGGCAAATACGTTATTGATGCAGATGTATGTCTTGATTGCGGTGCATGTGCAGGTGCTTGTCCCGTAGACGCTCCTCAGGCATAATTAAATTAAATTTTATAAAAAGAGAGTGCTGCGTCAGTTGTACTCTCTTTTAATTTATAGGTGTGTATAATAATTATGGATATTAATGTTTTAAAAAATGGTTTAAGAGAACTTAATTTTAATATAGATAATGAAAAGATAGAAAATTTTAAAATATTTTCATCTCTCTTGATTGAATGGAATGAAAAAATGAATTTAACGGCTGTTACCGACCCTGCAGAAATTTCTATAAAGCATTTTCTTGACAGCATTGCTCCTCTTTCGGTAATTGATTTAAAAATGAATTCTAAAATTATTGATGTGGGAACGGGAGCAGGATTTCCGGGGATTCCTTTAAAGATAGTGAGAGAAGATTTAGATTTTACTTTTATGGATTCATTAAATAAAAGAATTAATTTTTTAAAAGAAGTCTCAAGTAAAATTAATCTTGAAAAAGTTGAATTTTTTCATTCACGGGCAGAAGATGCAGGAAAAAATAAGAATTATCGTGAAAAGTATGATTACGCAGTGTCCCGTGCAGTTGCAAATCTTAAAGTTTTATGCGAGTATTGTATTCCTTTTGTAAAGGTAGGAGGATACTTTATTGCATTTAAACAATTTGAAGTAGAAGATGAAATAGAAGATGCAAGAGCTATGATTGGAACTTTGGGTGGAAAAATAGAAGAAGTAAAAGAAATTAAAATACCTCAATCAGATATAAAAAGAAAGATAGTGATTATAGAAAAAATAAAGGAAACACCAAATCAATTTCCAAGGCAACCAAACAAGATAAAAAAATAATTAAAAAGAAGGTAAAAGAATAATATATAAAGTTAATTTAAATCCTTCATTAGATTATTTTATAAAGGTAGAAAATATAAAAGAAAAGATTTATAAGTTGTATGTTAAATTAAAAAAACCACCGGTTCGGTGGTTTTTTTATTCTAATCTATAATTTTTTTAATATCTTCTTCAACTAACAATGAGAGATTATCAAGTTCTTCAGGTGACTTTCCGCAGAACATACAATAAAGCTTTATTTTTGGTTCAGTACCCGAAGGTCTTATAATAAAGTTGTTTTTGTCCTCAAGTTCAAGATATATAACATTTGATTTGGGAAGAAATATTTTTTCGGTTTCGCCTTTTTGAATATCTGTTCTGACAGAAGACAAATAGTCACGGATTGCAAGTACCTTTTTTCCTGCAATGGTTTTTGGAGGATTACATCTTGTTTTTTCCATTATATTTTTAATTTTTGAAATTCCTTCAATTCCTTCTAATGTAACAGATTTTACAAACTCATTATAATATCCGTATTTTTTGTATATGTTCTGCAGTTGGTCATAAAGGCTAAGGCCCTTCTCACGATAGTAAAGAGCCATTTCTGCAATAATCATACTTGCCGCAACGGCGTCCTTGTCACGGGCATATGTTCCTGCGAGTGATCCATAACTTTCTTCAAAACCAAAAAGGTATGTACCGATTCCAGTTTCTTCGGATTCTTTTATTTTTTCACCAATAAATTTAAAGCCTGTAAGAACATCTTTCATTTCAACACCATAGAAATCACAGATGTCTTTTGTAATATTGGTTGTTACAATTGTTTTTACAACAAAACCATCTTTGGGGAGAGTTCCCTTTTCTTTTTTCATACTGAGAATATATTCTGTCATGAGAACCCCTGTTTGGTTGCCTGTAAGAACGATATAATTACTATTTTCATCTTTTACAAGAACACCAACACGGTCAGCATCGGGGTCTGTACCGATAATCAGGTCAGCATTATTCTTTTTTGCAAGGTCGATGGCAATCGTAAAACCTTCTTTATTTTCGGGATTAGGTGATTCAACAGTGGGGAAAGAACCATCGGGATTTTCTTGTTCTTTTACAACTAATACATTTTCAAAACCAATTCTGTTTAAAATCTTGCGAACAGGCTTGTTTCCTGTGCCGTGAAAAGGAGTATAAACAAATTTCATATTTTGCCCTGATTTTTTTATCAATTCAGGATTTAGACATAAGGATTGAACAATGTTCAGATATTCTTCTTCAACTTCGTCACCCATTAATTCAATCATACCGGATTTTAGGGCTTTATCAAAGTCACACATTTTTGCACCGCCAAAAACAGGGGTCTTTTCGATTTCTTCAAGAACAATCGCAGCAAGCTCGGGATTAAGCTGTGCGCCGTCTTCGCCGTAAACTTTATAGCCGTTATATTTAGCTGGATTGTGGCTTGCGGTAATTGCTATGCCGGCGTTTGTTTTTTTATAACGAACAGCAAATGAAAGTTCGGGTACTGGTTTGAGTTCGGAGAAAAGATATGCCTTTATTCCGTTTGCTGCAAGAACGCAGGCCGAAACCTTTGCAAATTCGTCTGATTTGTGTCTGCTGTCATAAGCAATCGCAACAGAAAGATTTAAATTGTCAGGATTTGTCTTTTTAAGCTGATTTGCAAGACCTTGTGTTGCACGGGCAACAACATAATTATTTATACGATTTAATCCAAGCCCAATAACACCGCGAAGACCAGCAGTACCAAACTCAAGAGATTGGTAAAATCTGTCTTTTATTTCATCATCATTTTCCTTTATTTTTTCAAGCTCTGTTTTTTCTTCTTCATTTACATTAGAAAGCCAGAAGTCGTATTCTTTTAAGTAGTCCATAATATGCTCCTTCCGTATATATTTAATATTTTTATTATATTATAACATATGTAATATTTTTTGTCAAAAAGATTGATATTTAACTTTAAATTTGGTATTATTAATACAGAATATATGTAAAAAAGGAGAAAAAGATAATGATAGCAATCGGTTGTGACCACGGCGGTATAAATTTAAAGGAAATTATTAAGAAATTTCTTGACGAAAAAGGATTAGAATATAAGGATTTTGGAACATACAGCACAGAATCATGCGATTATCCTGATTATGCAAAGGCTGTTTGCGAAGGGATTTTATCCAAAGAGTGTGAAAAAGGAATTTTAATTTGCGGAACAGGAATAGGAATGAGTATTGCCGCAAATAAAATAGATGGTATCCGTGCGGCACATGTTACAGATACATACAGTGCAAGAATGACTCGTGAACATAATAATGCCAATATAATTTGTCTTGGCGAAAGAATTACAGGATGCGACCTTGCACTTGAGATAGTTAATGCATATTTAAATGCTGAGTTCCAGGGTGGAAGACATCAAAACAGAGTTGATAAGCTGATGTCTTTTGAAAAATAAGTATAAGAAGAGGTGGGGTATAGGTGAACAATATCCGCAAAGTTAAAATAGGTAATATTGAAATTGGTGGTGAAAATAAAATTGCCATTCAGTCAATGACAACAGCATATACGGCGGACGTAGACAAGACGGTTGAGCAGATTAAAAATCTTGAGAAAGCAGGGTGTGATATTGTTCGTGTTGCGGTTTTGGATGAAAAAAGTGCAAAGGCTGTATATGATATTAAAAACAGAATAAATATACCCCTTGTTGCGGACATTCATTTTGATTACCGCCTTGCCCTAACTTGTATGGAACGAGGAATTGATAAAATAAGAATCAACCCCGGAAATATTGGCAGTGAGGACAGAGCAAGGGCTGTATGTGAGGAAGCCAAGCGCCGTAATATCCCCATAAGAATAGGAGTAAACGGCGGTTCTCTTGAAAAAGATATTTTAGAAAAGTATGGCGAGGCAACCCCTGAAGCTATGGTTGAAAGTGCGATGGGGCATGTAAAAATTTTAGAAAAATATGATTTTTATGATACGGTAATCTCTATTAAATCCTCGGATGTAAGAAAAACCATCGAGGCATACCGACTTGCAAGAGAGAAGTTTGAATATCCTCTTCATTTAGGAGTTACAGAGGCTGGGACTTATAAAAGTGGAGTAATAAAGTCTTCAATAGGTATAGGTTCTCTTTTAGCAGACGGTATAGGAGAAACTATTCGTGTGTCTCTTACTGATGACCCCGTGCTTGAGGTTGAAACGGCCAAATTAATCTTAAAGTCTCTAAACCTGATTGATGACGGAATTGAGGTTGTTTCGTGCCCGACTTGTGCACGCTGCAAAATAAATCTTATTCCTATTGCAAAGAAAGTTAACGAGAAGTTAGAGGGATGCGACAAAAAGCTGAAGGTTGCTGTTATGGGATGTGTGGTAAACGGTCCAGGTGAGGCAAAGGATGCGGATATTGGAATTGCCGGCGGCGACGGTTGTGCAGTTCTTTTTAAAAAGGGAGAAATTATAGGGAAAATACCGGAAGAAAAAATTGTGGAAACCCTTTTGAGTGAAATTGAAAAAATGTGAGGATAATTTAAATGCCGGGCTTATTGGATATTTTTGACAAGGTAACTGTGCTTGAGTCTTTTGCAAAAAAGCTTGAAAAACTTGAAGTTTTGGACTTTGTCGTTGATATAAAAAGTAAATCGGTCAGGATTGTTTTAGGTTCAGACACACTTGTTGAAAAACCGGAGCTTTTTAGTTTTGCCGAACAGATAAAAAGTGTTTACAGCCTTGATGATGTTGATATTAAAATTAAATATAAGGAAGTTAGTTTCAGTGAGAAATATTACAGAAACCTTCTTGTTTCGTTGTTTAGAAAAAGCAGTATATGCAAAGCTTTTTTAACAGGTAGTTATGGAGAACTGAGAGACGGAGTTCTTGAAATAAAAAATGTGAAATGCGGCAGGGATATTCTTAAGAAAAACCAATGTGCCGAAATTCTTGCAGAAATTATAAGTTTTGAATTTGGTGAAGATGTTCGTGTTGTAATAGATGCTGAAGATATTGATATGGAAAGCTATTCTTTAGAAAAGGAAGAACGTGTCAGCAATGAAGAAAGAAGGCTTGCGGAAATTGTTGCAAGCCGTGAGCCGCTGCCTATTCCCGAGGAAGACGAGGAAGAGGAAGAAGAAATTGAAGATTACAGTACAAAGATGGGTCTTATTTACGGCAGAGCTATAAAAGAGAAAGTAATGCCAATGATAGATATAGCTCCTGACGGAAAAATTTATTGTGTCAAGGGTGAAATTATAGACACCGAGGTCCGTGAAATAAGGAAGGACGGAGAGCTTGCATTTGTTGCAGTCAATTTTGATATAGGCGATGATAATTGGGCGATTTCCTGTGAATTGTTTGGAAAAGCCAAGGATGTTAAAAAGGTTGTACCTGCCATAAGAACGGGTAACATTCTTTCGGTCAGAGGTAGTTATAAATATGACGAAAGAGCACATGGCGAAAGGATGAGGGTTTTGTCATTCGAAAGGCATGAAAAACCTGCACCCCGGATGGATAATGCTGAAAATAAAAGGGTGGAATTGCATCTTCACACTAAAATGAGCGCAAAGGATGCAGTGTCTTCAGCTGCAGACCTTATTAGCCGTGCGGCAAAGTGGGGTCATCCTGCAATTGCCATAACAGACCACGGTGTGGCACAGGCATTCCCTGAAGCCTTTGGTGCGGCAAAGAAGTTGAATAAATCAGGAACACCTATAAAGGTTCTTTACGGAACAGAAGGATATCTTGTTAATGACTTGCCGCTTATGTCAAAAAAAGAAGCGGGGTTTAAAGATAATACATATATTGTTTTTGATATAGAGACCACGGGATTAAGCGTTGAGATAGAAACCTTTACAGAAATAGGTGCAGTTAAAATTGTGGGCGGAGAAGTAGTTGACAGATTTTCGCAGCTTATTAATCCTGAAAAACCGATACCGCAAAACATTGTCGAGCTTACCGGCATACACGATAAAATGGTTGAAGGTATGCCGACAATCAGGGAAGTTTTGCCCGAGTTTATTAAGTTTTGTGACGGTAATACAGTTGTTGCTCACAATGCAAAATTTGATGTGGGTTTTGTAAGGGCATTTGCAAAAAAGCAAGGAATGAGTTTTAAAAACGATGTTATAGATACAGTAGCATTGTCAAGAGAGCTTTATCCCGACGAGCGTTCGCACAAGCTGAACATTGTTGCAAAAAGATTGGGGGTAACATTAGAAAATCATCATCGTGCGGTTGATGATGCTGAGGCTTGTGCCGGAATATTCCTTAAGCTTATGGAAATGAAGGAAGAGTGCGACAAAGGAATGGGTGAGGAATACAACATAAAAACGAACCCCGAGCTTTTGAAAAAAGAGTCTAACCATATAATTATTATGGCAAAGAATCCGGTTGGACTGAAAAATATGTATCAGCTTATATCTAAGTCAAATCTTGAGTATTTTTACCGAAGACCGAGAATCCCCAAAAGTGTTCTTGAAGAATTCCGCGACGGTCTTGTTGTAGGCAGTGCCTGCGAACAAGGAGAGCTTTATATTGCAATAAAAGAAGGCAGGCCCATAGAGGAAATAAAAGAAATTGCCGAGCTTTATGATTATTTTGAAATTCAGCCCCTTGGCAATAATGAATTTATGGTCAGGAGCGGTGAGGTTGACGGCAACGATGAACTCATTGAAATAAATAAAAAGATTGTTGCATTGGGAGAAGAAATGAACAAACCCGTTGTGGCAACCTGTGATGTTCATTTTATGGACCCCGAGGAAGCAATGTATCGAAAGGTTCTTCTTGGCGCACAGGGTTTTGAGGATGCAGACAATCAGGCACCGTTGTTTTTCAGGACAACAGAGGAAATGATTGAGGAATTTAATTATTTGGGAAAAGAGAAGGCATATGAGGTTGTTGTAACCAACACAAACCTTATTGCAGATATGATAGAGGACATTGAGCCTTTGAAGGATGGCTCCTATCCGCCGTCGATTGAAAACTGCGAACAGGACCTTGAGAATATGTGTCATAAGCGTGCTTATGAAATTTACGGGGATGAGCTGCCCGAGATTGTTCAGAAGAGAATGGACAGAGAACTTGGCTGTATTTTAGGATATGGATATGCAGTTATGTACATGATTGCCCATAAGCTTGTTAAAAAATCAAACGAGGCTGGGTATCTGGTTGGGTCGCGAGGCTCGGTTGGTTCTTCGTTTGCGGCGTTTCTTGCCGGAATCACCGAAGTTAATGCTCTTGCACCCCATTATATCTGCCCCAAATGCAAAAAGAGTATCTTTTTCACCGAAGGTGAGTATAATATCGGCATTGATATGCCCGATAAGGATTGTCCTGACTGCGGTGAGGGAATGACAAAAGACGGATTTAATATTCCATTTGAAACCTTCCTGGGTTTTGAAGGCGATAAAGTGCCTGATATTGACCTTAACTTTTCAGGCGAGTATCAGGCAACAGCTCACAAATATGTTGGCGAGTTGTTTGGTGAAGAATTTGTGTTTAAGGCAGGAACAATCGGTACTATTGCAGAAAAGAACGCAATCGGCTATGCAAGAAAGTATTATGAGCAAAAGGGCATTACACCAACTCGTGCGGAACTGAAAAGAGCATCCAAAGGGCTGGAAGGAGTAAAAAATACAACCGGTCAGCATCCGGGCGGTATTATTGTTTGCCCCAAGACGATGAATATTCATGATTTCTGCCCTATCCAGCATCCTGCAGATAAGGTGGATTCGGATATTATCACAACTCATTTTGACTTTCATTCAATTCACGATAATTTGTTGAAGCTTGACATACTGGGTCACGATGACCCATCTACCATCAGAATGCTTGAAAACCTTACGGGTCTTGATGCGACAAAAATACCCCTTGATGACCCGGAAACTATGAGGATATTTTCAAGCACCGAAACCATAGGGGTAACTCCCGAGCAGATAAAGAGCAAGGTAGGAACGTTTGGTATTCCTGAGTTTGGTACCAACTTCACCAGGCAAATGCTTCTTGATACATTGCCTACAACTTTTTATGAGCTTGTTCTCATTGCAGGGCTTTCTCACGGTACAGATGTGTGGTTGGGAAATGCTCAGGAGCTTATTAAAGCGGGGACGGCAACACTTTCAGAAGTTATTGGTGTTCGTGACGATATTATGACTTATCTTATGAACAAAGGCGTAGAGCCAAAGACGGCGTTTACCATTATGGAATTTGTAAGAAAAGGTCGTGCCGCAAAGGAAGGAATGCCCGAAAATTTTGAGCAGGCAATGATAGAGAACAATGTCCCCGAGTGGTATATTGATTCCTGTAAAAAGATTAAGTATATGTTCCCCAAAGCCCATGCGGCGGCATATGTAATGATGGCATTCAGAGTTGCGTATTTCAAGGTGCACTACCCGTTAGAATTTTATATTGCATACTACACCGTTCGTGCAGACTTATTTGACGGAAAGATTATGGCAAAGGGCGATGTGCATCTGCAGGCAGAGATGAAAAAGCTCCTTGACAGACAAAATGAATGGTCGGCAACAGATAAGAGTGTGTTTACCATTTGCGAAATTGTTCACGAAATGTATCAAAGGGGAATAGAGTTTATGCCCGTAGACCTTTATGAGTCGGATGCATTTAAATTCCAGAGGGTCGACGGAAAGATAAGACTTCCCATTAATGCCTTTCAGGGTGTTGGTGATGCGGCTGCACAGAATATTGTTGAGGCGAGAAAGGAAGGAGAGTTTTTGTCCATTGAGGATTTGAAGCAAAGGGCAAAGCTCACCAAGACAGTAATTGAAACACTGCAGGAAAACGGTTGCCTTAAGGGTATGACCGAAACAAGCCAGATATCACTTTTTGATGAAATATAAAGAAAGAGGAAACAAAAATGACTATTGCTGAAAAACTTGCACAGGAATTGAATTTGAAACAATGGCAGGTAGATAATACCATTGCTTTGCTTGATGAGGGAAATACCATTCCATTTATTTCCCGTTATCGTAAAGAGGCCACGGGTGAATTAAACGATGAAGTTTTGCGTACATTTTTTGACCGTCTTACTTATCTTAGAAATATGGAAGAGAGAAAGGCAGACATAAAGAGAATAATTGAGGAGCAGGGGAAGCTTACTGAAGAGCTTGCGGCAGAAATTGACAAGGCTGAAAAACTTTCGGAGCTTGAAGATATTTACCGACCATACCGTCCCAAACGCAGAACCCGTGCTACAGCAGCAAAAGAAAAGGGTCTGGAGCCTTTGGCAACAATTATATATCTTCAAAATTTCAAAGCGGATTCTGTTGAAGAGTTGGCGGCAGAGTATGTTGATGCCGAAAAGGGGGTTGAATCGGTTGAGGATGCGTTGCAGGGAGCAATGGATATTATTGCAGAAATAATCTCAGACAATGCAGAGCACCGCAAGGAAATTCGTGAAATTACTACAAAAACCGGATTTTTACAGTCAAAGGCTGCTACAGAGGAAGATTCTGTTTATCGTTTGTATTATGATTTTACCGAGCCGGTGACAAAAGCTGTTCCGCACAGGGTTCTTGCCGTTGACCGCGGTGAAAATGAAAAATTTTTGACAGTTACCATTGCTTGCGATGAAGAAAAAATTCTAAAATATCTTAAAGATGCTGAAGTTACAGACAGCAGCTCTATTACCGCATACCTTGTTGAAAAAGCGGTGGAAGACGCATATAACAGACTGATTCAGCCCAGTATTGAGCGTGAAATCCGCAATGAACTGACAGATATGGCACAGGAACAGGCAATGCAGGTATTTAAGGTAAATCTTAAAAATCTTCTTATGCAGGCACCCATACGCGGACAAGTTGTTCTGGGACTTGACCCGGGATATCGTACAGGTTGTAAGGTTGGCGTTGTAGATTCAACAGGCAAGGTGCTTGACACCGGAGTAATTTATATAACCCACTCAGATGCACAGAGAGAATCTGCAAAGACTCTTATTAAAAATCTTATTAAGAAGCATGGAATAACTCTTATTTCAATAGGAAACGGAACTGCATCAAAGGAAACAGAGATTTTTGCAGCAAACCTTATAAAAGAAATACCCGAGTGCAATGTAAAATACATTATAACTAACGAGGCAGGGGCATCTGTATATTCCGCATCTAAGCTGGCAACAGAAGAATTTCCTGATTTCGATGTAACACAGCGTAGTGCGATTTCAATTGCAAGACGAGTTCAGGACCCTCTTGCAGAGCTTGTAAAGATTGAGCCAAAGGCGATTGGTGTAGGTCAGTATCAGCACGATATGAATCAAAAGCGTCTTGGTGAAGTTCTTGGTGGTGTGGTTGAAGACTGTGTTAACAGCGTGGGAGTTGACCTTAATACTGCCTCGGTTCCGCTACTTCAATATGTATCGGGAATAAACTCTACAATTGCTGCCAATATTGTAAAATATAGGGAAGAAGAGGGCGGTTTTACAAGCAGAGCACAGCTTAAAAAGGTTGGAAAGTTAGGGCCTAAGGCTTTTCAGCAGTGTGCGGGATTTTTGAGAATCGTCGGAGGGAAAAATGTCCTTGATAATACTGCGGTTCATCCCGAGGCGTACGATGCGGCAGAAAAATTGATTGAATATTTGGGGTATACTCTAAAGGATGTTGATGAAGGAAAGCTTGATGATATTAAGGCTCGTATGAAGGACAGAGATTTAACAGCAATTGCGGCAGAACTTGAGATTGGTGTTCCCACTCTGCGTGATATAGTTGACGAAATAATTAAACCGGGCCGTGACCCTCGAGATTCGGTTGAACAGCCGCTTCTTCGTGAGGATGTTATGGGTATGGAGGATTTAAAACCGGACATGATACTTACGGGTACGGTAAGAAATGTAATTGACTTTGGTGCGTTTGTGGATATAGGTGTTCATCAGGATGGTCTTGTTCACATATCGCAGCTTAGTGACCGTTATGTTAAGCATCCTATGGATGTTGTGTCTATAGGCGACATTGTCAAGGTTAAGGTTCTTGAGGTTGATGTTCAGAAAAAGAGAATTTCTCTTACGATGAAAGGAATTGATTAAACGTGAAATCGTTTTATAGAAGCTTTTTTCTACTCTTGGTACCAATGGCACTAAAGGAGCTTGTGGCGGCACTTATTAATCTTCTTGATAGCGTAATGCTTGGTGGATTTGGGAAGGACGTTATTGCGGCCATAGGAATTGCCAATCAGTGGTATTTCTTTCTTGGTGTGCTTACTTTTGGTATCTGCGGCGGTGCAGGTGTGTTTGCGGCACAATATTGGGGTGCAAATAATATAGCCAAGATGCGTAAGGTTTTGGGAATAAATCTTTTACTTGTGACGTTGGTTTCGACCTTGTTTATTTTAGTCTCAGTTGGTGCGCCCGAAGTTATAATAAGAATCTTTCGCAAAGACGTTGCGGTTGTAGATTTTGGTGTGCGTTATTTAAGGATTGCTTGCTTTTCATACCTTTTTTCGGGAATTACAGCAGCTTATGATATGAGCCTTTGTTGTAGCGAGAAGGCGAATATTCCGTTTATAGCAAGATTTGTAGGACTTTTTGTAAATATTATTATGAACTGGGTGCTTATATTCGGTAAACTGGGCTTTCCTGCAATGGGTGTTGAAGGTGCGGCAATTGCTACAATTATTGCCAGAGTATCAGAGCTTGGAATAATTTTGAGTGTCGTTTATAAAAAGAAGCTTATTCAGGCGGCAAATATATTTGAGCTTATTAAAATACCGAAGGGTATGATTGGCGGATATTTTAAAGCGGCACTGCCGGTTACCCTTAATGAAGGAGCCTGGGCGCTTGGAACAATTGTTTATTCCTGGGTGTTTTCGCAGATAAGCACAGATGCAGTGGTGATTATAACTATAGTTCAGAATATTGAAAGGCTGTTGCTTGTATTTTTTCACGGCGGTGGGAATGCTGCGGGGATTCTTGTAGGTAAGCTTGTCGGTGCAGGAGAGAGGGAGCAGGCGTATTTGGTTTCTAAAAAACTGTGTTTTATGAATATGGCATTTTCTTTGTGCATATCTGTTGTATTTGTTATTATAAGGCCGCTTGTCCTTATTCCCTATAACATAACGCCAGAGATTTATTCTGAGGCTTTGAGAATTTTGTTTATGACTGCCATTATTATGAATGTAAAAGCCCTGACGTTTTTCTTCATAGTAGGCGTATTTCGAAACGGCGGAGATACAAGAAGTGCGGCAATTATAGATATTATATCAATGTGGCTTGTGGGAGTTCCTTTGGCAATTATATCCGGCTTAGTCTTTAAACTCCCGCTTGTGGTAATATATATTTGCATGATGGGAGAAGAAATGATAAAGCTTATGCTTTTAATTCCAAGATTTGTTAGCAGAAAGTGGATAAAAAGCTTGGTAAAATGACAAATGTTTCACGTGAAACATCGGGGCAACACATCCTTTTGAAGATGGTTGCTCCGTTTTTGTTTAAAGACAAATGGCTTTTATCCAATGTAGTAGCGTCGGACTTCAGCTCTTAAAATAGTGCGTAGAAAAATTGTTTCACGTGAAACAATTTTTTTGTTATTATATATTGTAATTTTTCGAAAAAAGTGGTAGAATGAATATACATCATAAAAAGGGGGAGTACAATGGGAAAGGTTATTGCAATTGCAAACCAAAAAGGCGGAGTAGGTAAGACTACAACGTCTGTTAATCTTAGCGCTTGCCTTGGAAAGCAGGGCAAGAAAACATTGCTTATAGATATTGACCCTCAAGGCAATACCACAAGTGGTCTTGGTGTTGATCCAAGGATGGTAGAAACTTCTGTGTATGACTGTATTATAAATGATGTGCCGATGAGCGAAGTTTTGATTGACACGGGCTTTGAAAATTTGTGGATATGCCCGTCAAATATTAATCTTGCGGGGGCAGAACTAGAGCTTGTTGTGAAAGAAAATCGCGAATATGTTCTGAAAAATTCAATAAATGAAATAAAGAAGGACTTTGATTTTATATTTATTGACTGTCCGCCGTCACTTGGACTGATAACATTGAATTCATTTTCAGCTGCAGATTCAATTCTTGTGCCTATCCAGTGCGAGTATTATGCGCTTGAAGGTTTGAGCCAGTTGACGAATACTATAAAAATGGTTAAAAAGGGACTCAATCCAGAATTGAAAATGGAGGGCGTTTTGCTGACGATGTTTGATGCAAGAACAAATCTTTCGATACAGGTAGTTGATGAAGTAAAGAAATTCTTTCGCGACAAGGTGTATGGAACAATAATTCCTCGAAATGTAAGGCTTTCTGAGGCTCCCAGCTTTGGAATGCCCATTATCGAATATGATAAGCATTCTAAAGGAGCAGAATGCTATACCGATCTTGCAAAAGAAGTTATAGAGCGAAACAGTAAATAAACATCCTTATTTTAAAAAAGGAGTGATATATTATGGCAGAAAAAAAGAAGCCGGCAAAAAAAGCTATGGGTCGCGGTTTAGGTGCGTTTTTTGATGATATTACAGAAAATGTTGTGCCGGAAGAAACCGGGGAAAAGGCAGAAAATGACAGTGTAAGGGTTTTTAAAATCAGAGATATTGAACCTAATCCTGAACAGCCCCGAAAATATTTTGAAAAAGAAAAATTGGAGGCTCTGGCAAACTCTATAAAGGAGCATGGCCTTATTCAGCCGATTGTAGTAAAGCGGCAAAGGAATGGAATGTATCAAATTGTTGCCGGAGAGCGAAGATGGCGTGCGGCAAAGCTTGCCGGATTGACAGAGGTTCCTTGTGTTGAGGGTGAGTATACTGAAAAGCAGGTTATGGAACTTGCTTTGGTTGAAAATCTGCAACGTGAAGACCTTAATCCTATTGAAGAGGCAGAAGGCTATCGCAAATTGATGGACACCTTTGGCCTTACCCAGGAAGATGTGGCAGAACGTGTGGGAAGAAGCCGCAGTGCGATTGCTAATTCCTTAAGACTTAACGGTCTTTCTGCAAAAATAAAAAATATGGTGATTGCGGGAGACCTTACACAAGGTCACGCAAGGGCTCTTCTTTCGGTTGAAAAGGAAAGCGACCGTATTGCTCTTGCAGAAAAAATTGTTGCAGATGGACTCAATGTTCGTCAAGTGGAAAAGTTGGTCGCTATGTTTGCTGTAGAAAAGCAAAAACCGGTAGCAGCTGTGCCTGACAAAAATCTTGAAAAATATTTTAAGGACCTTGCTAAGGATATTTCTGGCAGACTTGGAGCGAAGGTGACAATTAAAAACGGAAAAAATAAAGGCAAAATTGAAATTGAATATTTTAGCAATGCAGAGCTCGAAGGGATAGTCGAAAAGTTAAAATAAGTAAATTTTTGTAAAAATGTGGAAAAACACCACCTTTAAAACGTGCTCTTAAATCGAAAAAGTGGGAATGGGCAATGAAGAGATGTTAAAATTGTGCCATTTGTGTTTAAGGGGCGAAAATTTGCGTTTAAATGATAGGGGGGGTAAAAATGAAAAAGAACAATAAGCGTATTTTCTTATTTGCTATAGTTTTGCTTGTATGTGTATCTTTAATTGTAATTACCGGATGCACACCACGAAAAAAAACAGATGACAATGAAATCATTTATAAAAATATGATTGAGGAAAGTCGGCAAGCTATAAAAATTCTTGAGGAAGAAAATGCTGAACTTAAAAAGGAAAATAAGGACCTGCAAACAAAACTGATACAAGCAATGTCAGAAAAATCAGAACAAGCAACTCAGGGACAGGCGTTGTCGGATTTAATAGATATATATGAACTTTACAAATCCGGAAATACTGGCGATGCCTCAAAGAATTTAAAAAAGATTGAGCCTATGGGGTTTGATGATGCGACCTTGGCTTACTATAAAATCTTAAAAGACATTTTGGAAAATAAACAAGCAATTAATTGAAAAATTTAGCCGGATTGGCAGAATGGAGAATTTCAAATGATAGACATTAAAATTTTAAGAAATGAACCCGAAAAACTTATTGAAGCCCTTAAGCGTAGAAAAGAAGACAGAATTGATATTGATCACCTTCTTGAACTTGACAAACAGCGCAGAGAATTGGTTTTCAATGTTGAACAGATGAAAAGCAAGCAGAATACCATTTCCAAGCAGATTCCTCAATTGAAAAAGGAGGGCAAGGACACCGCACCCATTTTTGCTGAAATGAAGGTTTTGTCGGATGACATTAAGAAAATTGATGATCAGGTAAGGGAAATTGATGAAGAAATGGAAAAGATTATGTATACAATTCCCAATATTGCAAACCCGACAGTGCCGGAGGGTGATACCGATGAGGATAACATTGAAGTAAGAAGATTTATGGAGCCTACCAAGTTTGATTTTGAGCCAAAGGCTCATTGGGATTTAGGTGAAGATTTGGGTATTCTTGACCCGGCAACTGCCGCAAAGATTACAGGTGCAAGATTTACTGTATATCAGGGAGCAGGCGCACAGCTTGAAAGGGCGGTTATTAACTTCTATCTTGACACTCACACAAATCAGAATGGCTATAAAGAAATTTTCCCGCCATTTATGGTACATCGCAACAGTATGGTAGGTACTGGTCAACTTCCCAAGTTTGAAGAAGATGCATTCAAGGTTGCAAATACTGACTATTTCCTTGTTCCAACAGCAGAAGTTCCTGTGACAAATATGCACAGAGATGAAATTCTTGACGGCAGCAAACTTCCCATTAAATATTGTGCGTATACTGCGTGCTTCAGAGCGGAGGCAGGTAGTGCCGGCAGAGACACCAGGGGCCTTATTCGTCAGCATCAGTTCAACAAGGTTGAGCTTGTTAAATTTGCTAATCCAGAAAATTCATATGAAGAGCTTGAAAGCTTGGTTAACGATGCAGAATCAGTTCTTAAGCTTCTTAAACTCCCATACCGTGTGGTTAAGATTTGTATTGGCGACCTTGGCTTTACTGCAGCAATGAAATATGATATTGAGGTTTGGATGCCAAGCTATAACAGATTTGTTGAGATTTCTTCTTGCAGTAACTTTGAAGATTTCCAGGCAAGACGTGCAAATATCAAGTTTAAGAACAGCGTAAAGGATAAGGCTCAGCTTGTTCACACACTTAATGGTTCGGGTGTTGCAATCGGCAGAACGGTTGCGGCAATTCTTGAAAACTATCAAAATGCAGACGGAAGTATTACTGTTCCTGAGGTTTTGAGACCTTATATGGGCGGTAAAGAGGTAATTTTACCCGAAAAATAAAAAAAGAAAAAGCGAGCACGAAATGATATGCACCCCAAAAGTTAGGCACTTTTGGAGGTGCATATTTTTATGTCAAAAAAAGGACAAAATTACAAAACCTACTCGTCAGAATTTAAAATATCTGTTATACTAGATATGCGGGAACACCATCTCTCGTATAATGAAACAGTTAAAAAATACGAGTTGGGAAATCCTCAATATGGAGCAGCGAGAGCCATGTTGCAAAGGTGGGAACGCATATTTTTAGAAGAAGGAGCCGAAGGTCTGATGAAAGAAAGACGAGGCAGAGCTTGTAAAGCAAGCGGAACGAAAAAAGGTCGCCCACCTAAACTTGATAAGAAAGTCGAAGAAGATTTAATTGCCGAAAATCAGCGTCTAAGAATGGAGATAGACTACTTAAAAAAACTGAGTGCCTTAGTTCTTGCGGAAGAGCGAAAGAACGACAAAAAGCGTTGATTATCGCTGAACTAAGGCAGTTGTATCCGCTTAAAGATTTGTTGAAATTGTCAGGACTTGCAAGAAGTACCTTCTACTATTATCTTAAATCAAAAGACACAGATAAATACAAAGAAGTTAAAGACGACATACTTGACATATTCAATCAAAACAAAGGTAGATACGGTTATCGTAGAATTTCATCTGTACTAAAACAAAAAGGATATATAATCAACCATAAAACTGTATTAAAATTGATGAATGAGCTTAACATTAAGGGAAAGCAACGCAAAAATGGTAAATACCATTCGTACAAAGGAGAAATTGGCAAAGTTGCAGACAATCTACTTAAAAGAGATTTTATAGCATCAAAACCATTTGAAAAACTTACAACAGATGTAACTGAATTTAAAGTATGTGATGACAAGGTATATTTATCCCCTGTAATGGATTTATACAATCGAGAAATTGTATCATATTCGATTTCATTAAGCCCAAATCTGTATCAAATCAGAGAAATGCTTGATGGTTTATTCAAGAAACTTCCTGCTGATGCAACACCACTATTCCATTCTGACCAAGGTTGGCAATATCAACATGCAGAATATCAACGATTATTAGCAGAACATAATATCACACAAAGTATGTCTCGTAAAGGAAATTGTATGGATAACGGTGCAATGGAAAACTTCTTTGGAAGATTAAAGGTTGAAATGTTTTATGGTGAAAAATTCGAAAGCGTTAATGCTTTCATCGATGAATTAAAAAGATATATTGATTATTACAACAACGAAAGGATTTCTATCAAATTAAAAGGAATGAGTCCGGTACAATACCGAACTCATTTACAAGCAAGTTAATATTAAATTTTGTCTAAACTTTGGGGTTCACTTCA
>JAZRJT010000055.1:0-19769 GCA_045645905.1 Clostridia bacterium | reverse complement strand
CCTTTGGATGTGCTGTAGGGGCACTTTTGGGTCTTGACCCCGGTTTTGCTGCGGCAATAGGCTTTGTTGCTCTGTTTTGCGGAGTGGTGAACTGTCCTTTTGCATCACTACTTCTTGCAATAGAAGTTTTTGTCGGCAGCTCAATTCTTTTATTTGCAATCGCTTGTGGTGTGAGCTTTATGATGTCAGGATACTTTGGACTTTACAAAAGCCAAAAATTTCTGTATTCCAAGATAAAAGAAGAATATATTGATAAATAAACTTAAAAAGCCGTAAAATTACCGCTTTTTGTGTTCGTTTTATGGTACTCCTTATGATGTATTATTGAATTGACAAAATCAAAGGAGTGACTAATATATGAAAAACTTTTTTAATATCATCGCAGTAAACGGACATTATGAGGTATATAACCTGAGTGGCGAATTTATTTTCAGCGGTGACACATATGCAGAATGTGAGCACGACATTGATGAATTTCTCGCAACTGATAATGCGGCATAAAACAAATTTTGGAAGAGCCGAATGGCTTAGATGCTTTTGTTTTTGCGATATATTCGCTTTCGCTCGTGCGATATGATATAAATTCCGTTTCTTGTTGCAGAAGGCAACATATCGTATTACGCAGTAATATATCGTACCGAAGGTATATCGCAAATTCCGTCAGGAATTTATATCGTTGAAAAAAGCACTTGCAAAATTGCAAGTGCTTTTTTCTGGCTCCCCCTGCCGGGCTTGAACCAGCGACATCATGATTAACAGTCATGCGCTCTACCGACTGAGCTAAGGAGGAATATAAAATTTACAATATATATTATATTCCCAATTTTAAAAAAGTCAATACCTCTTTTTGAAAATTTTACATATTTTTTTTGACAACTTTAATTAATGTTTATTCTTTTGCGTATTGTGAGGGTGAAACACCGTATGCCTTCTTAAATGCACGGCTGAAATAAAGCGGGTCACTGTACCCGACAGCAGTTGCAATTTCCGAAATGGAGTCGAAGTCACCGTTGTCAATAATGGATTTTGCACGCGAGAGTCGCTTTCCTAAAATATATTTTTGGGGACTCGTGCCATAATTTGATTGAAAGATTTTGCGGAAATATGCACCTGATATACCGCAGAGCATATGTAGAGTCTCGATTTTTAAATCACAATCATAGATATGTTTTTTCAAATATGAAACTGCAGGGGAAATTATGTTGAATTTCTTTTTATCTGCGTACGTCTGGTTTTCAAGACCTTCAAGGTATGCCAGCATATTATAAAAAAGCGAATAACATTTGTAGTGCTCATATTGTCCGCCGAGTTTCCATAAGTCAACAAGATTATTTTTGACTTCATCAATATCCTGAAAGTTGTCAAAGGAATAGGAGCAAGGCAAAGCGTCTGTCAGGTCTGCATCAAATCTTAATGCAATATATTCGCAAGGGGTATCAGTAAGGGAAATATATTCGTAACTGCTGCCGGTGGGCAGAAAGATGATTTCGCCGGCATGGACATCAATAGAATAATCCGAAAATGTATAGCGCGAACAGCCTGCTGTACGAAACACAAAGGTATTACTCTTTCGGCATATTACTGAGAAATGCTTTCTTGTAACACCTTTATATATATCTTTTATTTTTAAGTTTTCTATATCCTTAAACATATGATTTTCCTCACCTTGCAAATTTACATGTTTATATTCTAACATATTAAGAAAATAAATTCAACGAAAAACGTAAAACTCTGTTTCAAAAAATCCATATTGTTGCAAATATTCTATGTACATATTGTTTTGCTGTGCTATAATGATATCTAAGATAGAGGTGAGAATATGTCAAGCAAAAATAACACTATTGATATGGTTAATGGTCCGCTTTGGGGAAAGATACTTAAGTTTTCAGCACTTTATATGCTGACTGCTGTTCTGCAACAATTATACAGCGCGGCAGATATTCTTGTTGTAGGAAGATTTGCGGGGGCTAATGCGTTAGCAGGAGTTGGAACCTGTGCGGTAGTTTCAGGATTGTTTCTAAACTTTATCCTGGGCTTATCTGCAGGTGCTACAATTGTTCTCGGTCACGAATTGGGGGCAGGTCATAAGGATGAAATACATAAAGCTTCCCATACATCCATAGCAATAGCTGTATTTGGGGGATTTATTATTTCATGTATATGTCTTTTCTTTACCAGACCTCTGCTGGCAATGGTTGATGTGCCTGACGAGGTTTATCCCGAGGCATCGGCTTATCTGCGGGTTACTGCTATCGGCTACATACCGTCGTTATTATATAACTTTGGCGCAGCAATTTTGCGTGCCAAGGGCGATACAAAGCGTGCGCTTTACATTGTGACCATATCGGGCGTTATTAATGTGGTGCTTAATCTTTTCTTTGTTTGTGTACTGCATATGGGGGCAAGCGGAGTTGCAACTGCAACTGTTATTTCGCAGATTTTTACTGCTGTTTGCATTATGTATATTCTTTGTCGCGAGACTGATGAAATGAGAATATCATTAAAAAAAATAAGGTTTTATAAAAAACCATTTTTTAGAATTTTAAGATTTGGTTTGCCTTCGGGAATTCAGAGTTCGGTATATTCTATATCAAACATACTGGTGCAGTCGGGTATAAACAGCTTTGGTGCGGCGGCAATTGCAGGCAGTGCGGCAACAACAAGTATAACAGATTTTTATACTGTTATGCTTAACAGTATGTATCAGTCGGCTATGGTTTTTACAAGCCAGAATTTCGGTGCAAAAAAATTTGACCGTATCAAAAAAACACTTACAATTTCTCTTATTTATGTTATTTGTATTTGGGGTATACAAAGTATTATAACATTTTTCGGTGGAGAATTTTTGATAGGCTTGTATGCACCCGATGAACCTGAGGTTTTTGCATATGGACTGCGAAAGTTTCATTTGCTTGGATATGTGTACGGACTAATGGGATTTTTGAATGTTATGAGCGGTGTGCTTCGCGGTATGGGGGCATCATTTATAAATATGATAACGTCCATTATTGGCGTTTGCGGTATACGTATTATCTGGCTGTTAACTGCGTTTAAAGCGGTACATACATTTGAAGTATTGTTTTTATGCTACCCGATTTCGTGGATAGGTACAACGCTTTTGCACTTTACTATGTTTGTTATACTTTTCAAAAAAGAAAAGAAGAAAATATCTCAATTTAACGAAAGCACTTCTTGTTGAAGTGCTTTTAAATTTATATTGAACTTTGCAAAAATATGTGGTAAAATAACTTAAAATATATGCTTGAAGGTGGAATTAAAATGTATAAATACCTGTTGTGGGATATAGACGGAACAATACTTGATTTCCTTGCATCAGAGGCATATGCGATAAGAACTTTATTCAAAAAATACGAAATTGGTGAATGCAGTGATGAAATGTTAAAGATGTATTCGCAAATTAATGCAAAATACTGGCAAAAGCTTGAAAGAAATGAACTTACCAAGGCAGAAATTTTAATAGGAAGATTCAGAGATTTTTTTGAAATAATTGGTGCAGATGTTAGCATTGCCGAAAAGTTTAATGATGACTACCAGATAACACTTGGTGACCACATTGAGTTTGTAAATAACGCAAAAGAAGTACTTCTTTCCCAAAAGGGCAAGTACACAATTGCTGGTGTTACAAACGGCACAAGGGTTGCACAGGATAAAAAGTTGCGACTTTCGGGGCTTGATAAGATATTTGATGCGATTTTTATATCAGAAAATGTTGGTGCTGAAAAACCGAACAAAGAATATTTTGATTATGTTTTTGAAAAACTTGGTATTACAAATAAAAAAGAAGTTCTTATAATAGGAGATAGTCTTACCAGCGACATAAAAGGCGGATTTCTTGCAGGTATTGATACTTGCTGGTTTAATCCTGGACATAGGATTAACAAGAGTGATATTCCCATTACGTATGAAATTGATAAACTTTTTAAAATAAATGAAATTCTTGAAAATAACAGGAGTGATAAAAATGAAAATTATGTCATTTAACACACAGCATTGCCTTAACTATATCGAACAGAAAATCGATTTTCAGATTATGGCGGATGCAATAAAAAAATGCGAAGCTGACATTGTTGGTCTAAATGAAATGCGTAACAAGGGTATTGAAGAGGAATTTACAGATCAGGTGGCTACCTTGTCAGAGCTTACGGGTATGGAGCACCACTATTTTGCAAAAGCACTTGATGTAAGAGGTGCAAATCCTTACGGCAACGGCTTTCTTTCGAAACTTCCTATTTTAAGTGCCGAAACAATAATGATTCCCGACCCTGAAAAAAAGATGGAAGTTCAAATGGATGAAACAGGTACAATCCCGCGCCATTATGAAACAAGATGTCTTTTGAAAGCAAAGCTTGAAGGCGGAATAACTGTTCTTGTTACACATTTTGGTCTTAATCCTGATGAACAAAGAAATGCGGTTGATACTGTGATTAAAAATCTTGAAAGTGAAAAATGCATCCTTATGGGAGATTTTAATTTAAGACCTGATAATGAAATTTTAAACCCGATACGCGAGAGAATGAAGGATACGGCAGATTTGTTTTCCGAACCTTTGCACAGCTTTCCGTCAGATAATCCAAGATGTAAAATTGACTACATATTTGTAAGTAAAGATGTTGAGGTTGTATCGGCGGATATTCCCGGCATTGTTGCATCCGACCACAGACCGCATACTGCAACGGTAAAGATTTAGGTTCTTACCCAAGAAAGAGGAATTTTAATGAGTACAAATATATATCTTATACGTCATGGTGAGTCAGAGGGCAACAAAAGAAGAGCCTTCTTAGGGCATACCAATCTTGACTTGACCGAGACAGGACATAATCAGGCACAGAATACCGCAAATTTCTTAAAAGATATTGACGCGGATGTTATATATTCAAGTGATTTGAAAAGGGCATACAGCACCGCACTGCATACTGCTGAAATGAAAAAACTTGATATAATAAAAAACGAAAATCTAAGAGAAATTTATGCAGGTGAGTGGGAAGACGGTCTATTTACTGAACTTGAAGAAAATTTTAAAGAATCATATGGAGTATGGCTCAAAAACATCGGCAGAGCAAGATGCGACGGAGGTGAATCTGTTGAAGAATTGCAGATAAGGGTAGTTAATGAAATTACCCGTATTGCACAAGAGAATGACGGAAAGACGGTGCTGATTTTCACCCACGCAACCCCAATCCGTGTGTTCAAGGCTTTTTGTGACGGCTGTTCACTTGATGATATAAAGGACATTCGTTGGGCGACAAATGCGTCGGTTACAAAGGCAAGGTATGAAGACGGCAGATTTGAAATTCTGGAATACGGTATTGATTATTTCCAGGGAAATGATAAAACCGTATTGCCTGCTAATGTGTAAAAAACATTTGCATTTTCAGGAAAAATGAGGTATAATACACAAGATACACATAATTTGGAGAGGACGGTAAATTTATGGCAAATGAAAAAAGAAGCAGCTTTACAGGCAAACTTGGCTTTGTTCTTGCTGCTGCAGGCTCGGCAGTAGGTTTGGGTAATATATGGAGATTTCCTTATCTTGCGGCTAAATACGGCGGCGGAATCTTTTTGCTTGTTTATATAATACTTGCAGTAACACTGGGCTTTGGTCTTATGACGGCAGAAATTGCAATCGGCAGAAAGACAGGGCTCAGCGCAATCGGTGCATTCAAGGCACTTAACAAGAAATTTTCCTTTATAGGCTGGATTGCGGCGCTTGTTCCTATAATTATATTGCCTTATTACTCGGTTATCGGTGGTTGGGTTACAAAATATATGGTTGAATTTATAAGCGGCAATGGAGTTGCAACAGCAACTGATACATATTTTGGTAACTTTGCATCTCAAATAGGTGAACCGATTTTCTGGTTTTTAGCGTTTATTGGTATAACTGCATTGGTTGTTTTGTGCGGTGTTGAAAAGGGCATCGAGAAAGTAAGCAAAATTATGATGCCTGTGCTTGTTTTTCTGTCAATTGCCATAGCAATTTATTCTGTATGTCTGCCCGGTGCAGGTGTAGGTGTGCGTTATTACCTTTTGCCCGACTTCAGCAAGTTTTCGGCGACAACCGTACTTGCTGCTATGGGACAGCTCTTTTATTCAATGTCACTTGCTATGGGTATTATGATTACATATGGTTCATATATGAAGAAGGATGTAAACCTTGAGTCATCAGTAAGTAATATTGAAATATTTGATACAGGCATTGCTTTTCTTGCAGGTCTTATGATAATTCCCGCTTTGTTTGCGGTTCAGGGTCCTGATGCCGATGTTGGTAAAGGTCCTACCCTTATGTTTGTAGTATTGCCTGCAGTTTTTGCAAAAATGGGTATTATCGGACAGTTTGTGGGCGCGGCATTCTTCATTCTTGTACTTTTTGCGGCTCTTACTTCATCAATATCTTTGATGGAAACCGTTGTGTCAATTATTTGTGACAAGTGCAAGCTTGGCAGAAAGCTTTCCTGCCTTATCGTGTTTATTGGTGCAGTTCTTCTGGGACTTCCCTCAACACTTGGTAATGGTGTTTGGGCGCATATTAAAATTATGGGATTCCAGTTCCTTGATTTCTTTGACTTTATCAGCAACAGCGTTATTATGCCGATTGTTGCTCTTATTACATCAATTTTTGTTGGATATATCCTCAAGCCTCAGACTATTATTGATGAAGTAGAGCTTTCATCAAAGTTTAAAAGAAAGAAGCTTTTTGTTCTGATTATCAAGTATATTGCACCTATTTGTATTGTTCTTATTCTGATTTCATCAGTACTTGATGCACTTGGAATAGCTAAAATTTAAATTGTTTTTTTAAAAGGCGGACTGTCCTTTGACGGTTCGCCTTTTATATGAGGTATGACTATGAAAAGAAAAATGGTTACCATATCTATTATAATTTTATTATGCTGTGGACTGATGGCGGTGGTTGACGGAATAATTCAGCCTCATTATGCAGTAAAATCAGGCATAAAGCTTGCACTGTTTCTCGCTGTACCGTTTTTATGGTCGCTGCTTGATAAGGAATTACAACTAAAAAGACTTTTTGTCACAAATAAAAAAAGTATTCTTGTATCTTTGCTGATAGGTATACCGGTTTATGCTATTATTCTTGGCGGATATCTGCTGTTGAGGGATGTGTTTGATTTTTCATCGGTAACCACTTCGCTTACAGGAAACATTGGTGTAACAAAAGATAATTTTGTATTTGTGTCAATTTATATTTCATTTGTTAATTCGTTGCTTGAGGAGTTTTTCTTTCGTGGTTTTGCATATCTCACCTTAAAGCGTATTGCGGATAAGAAATTTGCAATGATTTTCAGTGCAGCAACTTTTGCACTGTATCATATTGCAATGATGACAGGATGGTTTTCACCGGTGGTTTTTGTGCTGATTATGGCGGGGCTTTTTACCGGCGGAATTGTATTTAATTATCTTAATTCCAAATCGGGTAATATATATGCTTCGTGGTTTGTTCATATGTTTGCAAACTTTGCAATTAATACGGTGGGCTTTATGCTTTTTGAAATCTTATAAAATACAAATTTATATGAAAAAACCCGGTAAAGTATATTGACATAAATAAACAAAAGATTTATAATTAATGGTAATGATAAATATAACATTCTAGGAGGAAAACAATGCTTAAAGAAGACGTAATCAAAAGAATAACAGATGTGGGTATTGTTGCGGTTGTCCGTGCAGAAAGCGCAGACCAGGCAAAGAAAATTGCTGATGCGTGTATCGCCGGCGGTGTTCCTGCAATTGAGCTCACATTCACAGTTCCACATGCAGACAAGGTTATAGCTGAACTTGCTGATTCATATTCCGAGGACGAGATTATCCTTGGTGCAGGCACAGTTATGGATTCAGAGACTGCAAGAATTGCAATCCTTGCCGGTGCTCAGTACATAGTAAGCCCTTATTTTGACGAAAAGACAGCAAAGCTTTGTAACCGTTACAGAGTTCCCTATATGCCAGGTTGTATGACAATCAAAGAGGTTGTTGCTGCAATGGAGGCAGGTGCTGATATTATTAAAATATTCCCCGGTGAAGTATTTGGTCCTAAGATTATTAAGGCTATCAACGGTCCTATCCCTCAGGCAAGAATGATGCCTACAGGCGGTGTTTCTGTTGACAACGTTGATGAATGGATTAAAGCAGGAGCAGTAGCTTGCGGTGCGGGCGGTGCTCTTACTGCAGGTGCTAAAACAGGCGATTATGCCGCAATTACAGAAACTGCAAAGAAATTTGTTGAGAATATCAAAAAGGCAAGAGCAAAATAATTAAAATAATGAGGAGATTAACGTAAAAAATTACGTTAAGCCTCCGTCGGAATTGATTGCACCGTCGATTTTTCGCACAAAGTGCGAAACGACGATGTGCGTAATCTCCATTATACGCCTTATCTCGCCCACAGATATGGAATAGGAGATTTTTAAAATAAAAATTATTTGTGGGCGGAAAGGCTATGGAGATTAAATATGGCAAAAGTTATTACATTTGGTGAGTTAATGTTAAGACTTGCTCCCAACGGATATTACAGATTTTTTCAGAACGACCAGATGCAGGCAACCTTTGGCGGCGGCGAAGCTAACGTTGCGGTATCACTTGCAAATTATGGACTTGATTCAAGCTATGTAACCAAGCTTCCCAAGCATGCAATCGGTCAGGCGGCTGTTGACAGCCTCAGATATTTTGGTGTTGATACATCAAAGATTGTTCGCGGCGGCGAAAGAGTTGGTATTTACTATCTTGAAAAAGGTGCATCACAGCGTGGCAGTGTTTGTATCTATGACAGAAAGTATTCTGCAATCCAGATGGCAGAGCCCGCTGATTTTGACTGGGATGCAATCTTTGAAGGTGCTGACTGGTTCCATTTCACAGGTATTACACCTGCACTCGGTCCTAATGTTGTTGAAATATGTAAGGATGCCTGCAAAGCGGCAAAGGCAAAGGGTGTTAAGATTTCCTGCGACCTTAACTACCGCGGAAAGCTGTGGACACGTGACGAAGCAAGAGCAGCAATGACAGAACTTTGTCAGTATGTTGATGTTTGTATCTCAAACGAAGAGGATGCAAAGGACGTATTCGGTATCGAGGCAGAAGGCACAGATATCTACGGCGGAAAGCTTAACCACGAAGGCTATAAGAGTGTTGCAAAGCAGCTTGCCGACAAGTTTGGTTTTGAAAAGGTTGCAATCACACTCCGCACTTCAATTTCTGCAAGTGACAACGACTGGGCGGGTATGCTCTATGACGGCGAGGATTACTACTTCTCAAAATCATATCACCTCCACATTGTTGACCGTGTAGGCGGTGGTGACTCCTTCGGCGGCGGACTTATCTATTCATTGCTTACAGGAAAGTCATCAAAGGATGCTATTGAGTTTGCTGTTGCAGCATCAGCTCTTAAGCACTCGGTTGAAGGCGACTACAACAGAGTATCGGTTGCTGAGGTTGAAAAACTGGCAGGCGGAGATGGCTCAGGTAGAGTTCAGAGATAACATACAACCAAAGAGTATATGGTTTAATAGCCATATACTCTTTATTTTTAATATATAACTGTAATTTAGGGCGAAAAAAAGTAAAAAGTTCGGTTTATGCCTTGCTTTTTAAGATAATATGTTGTATAATAAACTATTATATATCAATTTGAATTTTAAACAGAAATGGAGAATTAAAAATGGCTTATTATTTCAATGAACCTTCACATACCTTCAGTGAGTATTTGCTTGTTCCGGGATATTCTTCGGCAGAATGTATGACAAGCAATGTTAGTCTTAAGACTCCCCTTGTTAAATTTAAAAAGGGTGAAGAACCCGCAATCACTATGAACATTCCTATGGTTTCTGCAATTATGCAGTCTGTTTCAGGTGAAAAACTGGCGATTGCTCTTGCAAAAGAGGGGGGTGTGTCCTTTATATACGGCTCGCAGTCAATTGAAGACGAGGCTGCAATGGTAAAAAGAGTTAAAAACCATAAAGCAGGCTTTGTGGCAAGTGATTCAAATATCAGACCCGACCAGACTCTTGCTGAACTTCTTGAGCTTCGCAATCAGACAGGTCATAATACTGTTGCGGTTACTGAAGACGGCACAGCAGAAGGAGTTCTTCTTGGTATTGTTACACCCCGTGACTATCGTGTAAGCCGTATGGACCCAGCAACTCAGGTTAAGGAATTTATGACACCCTTTGAAAAGCTTATCTGGGCACCCGAGGGCACTACACTTAAGGCTGCAAATGATATTATATGGGACAATAAGATTAACTCACTTCCCATCATTGATGAAAATCGACGTCTTGTTGCTTTCGTTTTTAGAAAGGACTATGACGCACATAAAGAAAACCCCACCGAACTTCTTGATTCATCAAAGAGATATGTGGTTGGTGCAGGTATAAACACACGTGACTATGAACAGCGTGTTCCCGCTCTTGTTGAGGCAGGCGCAGATGTTTTGTGTATTGACTCATCAGAGGGCTTTTCAGAATGGCAGGCAAGAACACTCAAATTCATCCGTGACAAATACGGAGACAGCGTTAAGGTTGGTGCAGGTAACGTTGTAGACAGAGAAGGCTTTATGTTCCTTGCAGAAGCGGGTGCTGACTTTATAAAAATTGGTATCGGCGGTGGCTCGATTTGTATCACTCGTGAACAGAAAGGTATAGGCCGCGGTCAGGCAACTGCAGTTCAGGAGGTTGCTGCGGCAAGAGATGAATATTTTGAAAAGACAGGTATTTATATTCCAATCTGCTCTGACGGTGGTATTGTACATGATTATCACATTACACTTGCCCTTGCTATGGGTTCTGACTTTGTAATGCTGGGCAGATACTTTGCACGCTTTGATGAAAGTCCTTCAAACAAAGTGTCGGTAAACGGAAACTATATGAAGGAATACTGGGGCGAAGGCTCAGCTCGTGCAAGAAACTGGCAGAGATATGATATGGGCGGTGCACAAAAGCTCTCATTTGAAGAAGGCGTTGACTCTTATGTTCCATACGCAGGCAGCCTTAAAGATAATGTTGCACTGACACTTAACAAAGTAAAGTCAACAATGTGCAACTGTGGTGTACTTTCAATTCCTGAACTCCAGAAGAATGCAAAGATGACTCTTGTTTCTGCAACAAGTATTATTGAGGGCGGTGCTCACGATGTTGTTCTTAAGGATAAGAATGTAGCACCCGTTAAATAAAGGTGGCAAAAAAGACTATTACAAAGATTTTCGGGGCAAGATTTTTATCAAATGGAGGAAGTTTGATATTTTGCGGAAACTGTGACAAGATTGTAGGCAGTGTAAACAAATCGGGATATAAGTATTTAAATCTTGCGTTTATCTGCACTTGCGGAAATTTCGGCAATATTGAAATTATACGTGACGGTCATTTTAATGACATAACAAAGCAAATCCGTAAAACTCCAAAGTCAAAGCTTGGGGTATGCATCTGCACTAAATGTGATACACCGCTGATTTCAATAATTGATGAAAGAGTACAGAATTATTCTTTTTATACAGAATGTGTCTGCGGTGAAAGGTATGACACAAAACCTACATTTGATAAAAGACTTCGGGAAACTTTGAAAGCTTTTAAAAAACTAAAAAACAGGTAAAAAACAAGGAACGGATTTTATCATATCCGTTCCTTGTTTACATATTAAAACCAATTTAATGCTATAATTTTTACTTTATATCAATAATAATTTCATCAAGTGAGCGTATAGGCACGTTAAGAATATTTTCATCGTCAAGGAAGTACTTTATGTCGCCGTCCTTCATTTCGCAAGCACGGCTTTTTTGTGCGGGATATCCAAGAGCAAGAACATAAACAAGTGAATAATCATCTTCACTAAGGTTAAGAGTCTTCATAATTTCTGTTCGGTTAAGTGAGCCTATCCAACAGCTTCCGATATTCATATCAAAAGCACCAAGCATCATTGATGTGACAGCGGCGCCGGCTTCAACTTCAAAAGTTGATTTTACACTTTTGTCACCTAAAATTGCAATAAATGCAGTTGGCCTTTCGCCAATCCTTGGTGTTCCGTCAGCAAGATAGCCTGCCCACCTTGTGTTTTCAAAAACGGCATCAACAAGGGGTTTGTCGTCAATAACAGCAAAGCGGAGCGTCTGATTGTTGCCCGGATATGCGGCAAGTCTTGCATAATCAATAATTGTCAGCAAGTTTTTTTTAGGAATAGGATTCTGCTTGAATTTTCTTATTGTTCGTCTTTCAAGTAATGCGGTTTTAACGTCCATTAAATCAATCCTTTCAATCAATTCTTTTTAACGGCATAATAGTAGTAGAGGTATTGCTGTGCAATGCCGCCAAAGTTGCCAAAGTTTTTTTCAACAAATTCGGGAATATCCTTTTCTTCAACTCCGTAAAGATTGTTAAGGATACGTTTAATCCACACATCTTGCGGGAAGGTTTTATATCTGCCTAAGGCAAACAACAGAACACAGTCTGCAACCTTACTGCCAACCCCCTTAATCTTCATAAGGGTGGCTTTTGCATCAGTTATATTCATTTTGGGAAGCTCTTCAAGGCTAATCTCGCCTGAAACTACCTTTTGTGCGGCATCAATTATGTATTTATCTCTGAAACCCGCACGGATTGGTGCCAAATCTTCGGGAGTCAGCACCGAAAGAACCTCGGGAGAAGGAAATCCATAAAAAATTTTGCCGTCAAATTCAATCTTTTCTCCATAAGCCTCGCACAGAGCTGCAATAATTTTCTTTATTCTTGGAATGTTGTTATTTGCAGATATAATAAAGGAAACAATCGTCTCCCACAAATCCTGACGCAGAATCCTTATGCCGCGGCCCTTTTCAATGCAGGGGCGTAATTTTTCGTCCTGCCACAGCTTTTCTTCAATAACGTTGTAGTCATTTGAAAAGTTCAGGTAATGACTCCAATACACTAAGTCAGGGTTTGAACTTTCAACATAGATGGTTTTTGGGTCATGATAATACATTTTAACGGCGTGATTTGCCACAACTCCGTAAAAAGTGCCGTCTGAATCCTTTTCCCAACGGAAGCATTGCCCACAGAGAAAGGTTTCGTCAAGGCTGAAATGGTCAATGTTATAAAGTCTTATCATAATAAATGCACCTATTCTTTTCAGTTGTTTACTACCAGTGATTTAATAAAAATATTAACTTCCTTTACACAAATAGAAGTACTATATTCAACAGAATTGCGTAAGGCATTTTGCAGCTTGCCCGATATATCCGGAATATTGCTTGGATAGTTTATTGATATTTCCACGGAAATTTCTATAAATCCATTATTGTCAGATACACTTTGGATTTTATGAATTTTAAGAATCTCTGAAAATTTTGATATTTCAAAGCGGCAGATATCTGCAATTGCCCGTGAAGATATTTTAAAACTGCCCATATAGCTGTATGTTGGGCGGATTATAGTATCCTCAGAGCTTATTCTGCTACGCTTTCCCGGGATAACAAGAGATTTCAGAAAGTATCCTGAGAATTGTTTTTTTACCTCAGGCACAGGGGCAGGAATAATATGCTTACCTTGTTGATTGCGCATATTATGAGCAATTTGTATTTCCTCGGGTGTAGATATATCTTCGATATAGATAATTTCTTCAATTTCGGGTAATCCAAGACGTTTGGCTATAAGTTTTACCATACGGTCGGATGTACCCAATATAAGAAGCGAGTCGATAGAGTGCTTTGCAATTGCCTTAGCAACATCAGCCGCTTGACTGTGAGATTCAAAAATCGCACGTCTGACTGATGCCATCTTGTTTGTTTCGTGCTTGGCTGACCGTCCTGCAAGGATGCGGCCGTCTGCTATAAGCAGACCGTCATCAATTATGCCGTCAATATTTTTTTCGTGTGCCAGGTCGATACAGTGATAGCTTTTACCCGAGCCTGATTTTCCAACAAGGGCAAGAACACGCATAGATTAATCCTCTTTTTCTGTAGAGTTTTTCTCAGATATTTTATAACAAAGTCGCATTAAGCTGTCACCAAGATGGATGTTTTCAACTACGATGTCATCATTGGCTGTAATCTCGGCGTAAGAAAAGTTGAGAAATGCTTTTATTCCGCAATCAATAAGCTCTTTTGTAACTTGATTTACAACCGATTTAGGAACAGAAAGAATAGCCATAGTTGGTCTATTTTCTTCAACAAAATCTTTCATAGTTTTAGAGTCCAAAACTTTAAGATTGCGAATTTCCATACCAATTTTTTCTGGGTCATTATCAAAAATTCCGATAAGCTCAAAGCCGCGTTTTTCAAAATTTGTATTAAGGGTCAGTGCATGACCAATATTACCTGCACCAACCAAAATTGCTTTATATTTTGAGTTAAGACCAAGGATGCCTGCAATCTCGCCGTATAAATACTCGATATTATAGCCGTAGCCCTGCTGACCAAAACCACCAAAGCAGTTTAAGTCCTGACGTATCTGGGATGCAGTAATCCCCATTTTTTCGCTTAATTCCTTTGAAGATATTCTTTCAACACCTGAATTCAAAAGCTCACTAAGATATCTATAGTATCGGGGCAGACGATTGATAACTGATGCTGATACCTGTTTTTCCATTTGAAAATTCCTCCGTAAAAAGAGAGATTAAAGCATTGCTTTAAGATTTTCACCTACTGCAAGTAAAAAGTCTTCGGTATTGACTTTTTTCTTGTTTTCAAGACTTGAAAGGAGGTAAAGGTCACCTGTCATTGTACCATCTTCAATAGTCTTTATTGTAGCTTTTTCAAGCTTGTCAGCAAAAGTGCAGAGGTCTGTTAAACCATCAAGCTCACCGCGTTTTTTGAGAGCACCTGTCCATGCAAAGAGTGTTGCTACGCTGTTTGTTGATGTCTCTTCACCCTTTAAATGCTTATAGTAGTGACGCTGAACTGTGCCATGTGCTGCCTCGTATTCATATGTGCCATCAGGTGATACAAGTACAGATGTCATCATAGCAAGGCTTCCGTAAGCTGTGGCAACCATATCAGACATAACATCGCCGTCATAGTTTTTGCAAGCCCAGATGTAGCCACCCTCTGAACGTACAACACGTGCAACCGCATCGTCTATAAGAGTATAGAAGTATTCAATGCCAGCCGCATCAAATTTTTCTTTGTATTCTGCTTCAAAGATTTCGTTGAAGATGTCTTTGAATCTGTGGTCGTATTTTTTTGAAATGGTGTCCTTTGTGGCAAACCAGATATCCTGCTTTGTGTCAAGGGCATAGTTAAAACAACAACGAGCAAAGCTTGCAATTGATTTGTCAATGTTGTGAAGACCCTGAATTATGCCGTCACTATCGGTAAATTCGTGAATGGTCTGTCTGATTTCTTTGCCGTCTTTGTCGGTGCAGACGATTTCACACTTTGAGCCTGCAGGAACCTGCATCTCGGTGTTTTTGTATACATCACCGTATGCGTGACGGGCAATGGTGATTGGTTTTGTCCAGGTGGGAATGTAGGGAGTGATACCCTTAACAATGATGGGAGCACGGAAAACAGTTCCGTCAAGGATTGCTCGGATTGTGCCGTTGGGTGACTTCCACATTTCCTTAAGGTTATATTCCTTAACGCGTTCTGCATTAGGGGTAATGGTTGCACATTTAACGGCTACACCATATTTTTTGGTTGCATAAGCTGAGTCAAATGTAACCTTATCGTCAGTTTCATTTCTGTATTCAAGACCAAGGTCATAATATTCTGATTTAAGGTCAACGTAAGGAAGAATAAGGATGTCCTTAATCATCTTCCATATAATTCGGGTCATTTCATCCCCGTCCATCTCAACGAGAGGGGTGGTCATTTTGATTTTTTCCATTATATATAAATCCTTTCTGTGGTTTATTTGCTGTTTTCTCTTGTGTAATTCAGCAGACCGCCGGCTTTCAGCATTTCACGCTGACGTGTTGACAGGTCAAGCTTAACAATAAAGTCAAAGCCTTTTGTCACGTTTGTTATGGTGAGTTTGTCGGCATTGATGATGTTTTCGTGGAGGTCTGTCATCTTAAGTTCATCTGTCTGGTCAATTTTGTCATAATCTGCTTCATTTACAAATGTAAGCGGGATAATACCAGCATTTATAAGGTTTGCCATATGAATTCTTGCAAATGATTTAACGATTACAGCTTTTACACCAAGGTAAAGTGGGGCAAGTGCCGCGTGCTCTCTTGATGAGCCTTGTCCATAGTTAGAGCCACCGACAATGATACTCTTGCCCATTTCAAGTGCTCTGTCATGGAAATTTTCGTCGCAAACAGCAAAGCAGTATTCCGAAATCTTGGGAATGTTTGAACGGAGGGGCAGTATCTTTGCACCTGCAGGCATAATGTGGTCTGTTGTGATATTGTCGCCAACCTTTAAACTACACTTTGCTGTAATTTCATCAGCCATTGCGTCAGATACGGGGAAGGGTTTGATATTTGGTCCGCGAAGAACTTCAACACTTTCCATATCCTCAGCCGCAACAGGAGGAACAACCATATTGTCGTTGATTGTAAATACCTCGGGAAGTTCAAATTTAGGCATATCACCAAGAGTTCTTGGGTCTGTCAGCACACCTGTGAGAGCTGATGCCGCTGCAAGCTCGGGTGATACAAGATAAATCTGACCGTCTTTTGTACCGCTGCGGCCTTCAAAGTTTCTGTTGAATGTACGCAGTGAAATACCTCCTGAATTGGGTGACTGACCCATACCGATACAGGGACCGCAGGCACTCTCTAAAATTCTTGCACCCGCATCAATCATATCGGAAAGTGCTCCGCAAGCAGCAAGCATATTAAGCACCTGTTTTGAGCCCGGTGCAATTGAAAGTGATACATCGGGATGAACAGTTTTTCCTTTAAGAATATGTGCAACCTTCAGCATATCAAGGAGTGAAGAATTAGTACAGGAGCCAATACAAACCTGGTCAATCTTCATTTCGCCGATTTCTGCAACAGATTTAACATTGTCGGGTGAATGTGGGCAGGCAGCAAGTGGCACAAGCTCGCTGAGGTTGATTTCAACAACCTCGTCATATACTGCATCCTCGTCAGCACACAGAGGAGTGTAGTCTTCTTCTCTTGCCTGAGCCTTAAGGAATTCTCTTGTTGTTTCATCAGATGGGAAGATAGAGGTGGTAGCACCAAGCTCTGCACCCATATTTGTGATTGTAGCACGTTCAGGAACAGAAAGTGTCTTTACGCCTTCGCCTGTGTATTCAATAATCTTGCCAACGCCGCCTTTAACGGTGAGTCTACGAAGAACCTCTAAAATAACATCTTTTGCCGCAACCCAAGGGCTGAGCTTTCCTGTAAGTTCAACTTTTACAATTTTGGGGCAGGTGATATAATATGTACCGCCGCCCATAGCAACAGCAACGTCCATACCACCGGCACCAATGGCAATCATACCGATACCGCCGCCTGTTGGTGTATGACTGTCAGAGCCGATAAGAGTTTTGCCGGGGATACCAAATCTTTCAAGGTGTACCTGATGACAAATTCCGTTACCGGGACGTGAAAAATATATGCCGTGCTTTTTGCAGACACTGCCGATGAATCTGTGGTCGTCAGCATTTTCAAAACCACTCTGCAAGGTGTTGTGGTCAATATATGCAACCGATTTTTCGGTTTTAACTCTGGGTACGCCCATAGCCTCAAATTCAAGGTATGCCATTGTTCCGGTGGCGTCCTGAGTAAGTGTTTGGTCAATTTTAATTCCGATTTCCTGACCTGCAACCATTTCGCCGCAAACCAGGTGTTCTTTAAGAATCTTTTGTGCAAGTGTAAGTCCCATTTATTTCTTCCTCCTAAAATTACTCATTAACCAAAATATTATATACAAAAACGCTTTTTTTGTCAAGTTTTCATTTAATGAAAAATGTCATATATCGGAATTGAAAATGTTAAGTTTACATAAATGTTACAATTCACATTATCCACACAGTTATCCACAATTAAAGTGTAGAAATGATAAGGGAAAATTGATATTTTAACACAATACAATATAACTTATTGTCAAAAGCTGTGGAAAATTCTGCCTGATGTTATATTATAAAAATTAAAATACAGTCTATAAAATACTAAAAAACACTTGCACGAAAAGCCTAATTGTGATAAAATAATTCAGATATATTAAATCAGGATAGCGGAGGCTTTAGGATGATTCTAGGTGTAGATTTCGGTGACAGTCGAACAGGTTATGCGGTGTCGGATGCTTTGGGCTTTTCGGCACATACACTTGAAACCTTTCACGAGCGTAATATGGTCAAGGTTGCAAATCACACGGCAGAGCTTGTAAAGTCTTTAGGTGCTGAAAAAATTGTTCTTGGTTTTCCTAAGAATATGAACGGCACAATTGGTGACCGTGGTAAAAAAACCAAGTCTTTTGAAAAGCTTCTGAAAACCCTTGTTGCCTGCCCCATTATTTTGTGGGATGAAAGACTTACCACCGTTTCGGCTCATAATCTTATGAACGAAACCAATGTCCGTGGTAAAAAGCGCAAGGATTCAGTTGACCGGATTGCAGCGGCATTTATACTTCAGGGCTATCTTGACAGTCAAAAATAAAAAAGGAGATTTTAACGTGAAAAATCACGTTAAACCTCCGGTGGAATTGATTGCACCGCCGAGCTTTTGTGCCCGAAAGGCACAAAACGGCGATGTGCGTAATTTCCACTACACGCCTTATCTGCCCACAATGAGATGCGTGTATATTTTTAATTACTATTTGTGGGCAGAAAGGCTATGGAAATTAATATGGCAGAAAAATTTGATAATATCGAAAATGTTGAAAACGAAGACAATTTTCTTGTTGACCTCTTTGATGATGAGGGCAACAAGCAGACTTTTGAGCATCTTGATACAGTTCAGGTAAATGGAGATGACTATGTTATCTGTATTCCTTACAAGGAAGAAGAGGATGACGAGGTTGATGAAGTTATTATCCTTAAGATTGACGGCGTTCAGGATGGCGAAAGTGTTCTTGTCCCCGAAGAAGATTTAGAAATTCTTGACAAGGCTTACGAGCTTTTTAAAGAAAGAAACGCAGACCTCTTTGATTTTGAGGACTAATAAGATAACAACACTATCGGGCAACCAACCTGTTGCCCGATAATCTCTTTTTTAAAGGTGGTTTTTGACATAGTACTTATTATTGCAGAAAAACCGAGCCTTGCCCGAAATATTATGGCAGGTATCGGCAAGCTTAATCGTTATGACGGATATTTCGAGGGTGAGGGCTACATCATTACCTGGGCATTCGGACACTTGTTTTCCCTGGCTGATGTGGAGGCTTATGATGCCCAAAGTTCCGAAAATAAGTACTGGTCAATGGATAATCTTCCGTGTTTCCCTAACAAGTTTATTTTTGAACTTAAAAAGGATGCAAACAAAAAGGTTGACCCTGGGGTTGAAAAACAGTTTGGCATAATTAAAGCTCTGTGCAACCGAGAGGACGTTGACACCATAATTAATGCAGGCGATGCTGACCGCGAAGGCGAGATTATTGTAAGAACCTGCATCGAAAAGGCACTTGACGGACACAAAAGCCTTAAAAGAATATGGCTGCCTGACCAGACGCCACAGACTGTTCGTGAAGCAATGAGCTCATTAAAAGACGAAAGTGAATATGACAACCTTGCCAACGAAGGCTATGCAAGAACATATATGGACTGGCTATATGGTGTAAATCTAACCCGATATGCAACACTTCGGTCAGGGACACTGCTTCGTGTAGGCAGAGTAATCGTTCCTATTGTCAAGGCAATTTATGACCGTGATATGGC
>JAZRJT010000054.1:0-5358 GCA_045645905.1 Clostridia bacterium | reverse complement strand
GTGGACATGAGAACCCGTACTCCCGTCTGATCCGACTCCGGAGCTGCTGAAACAGCAGCTCCTTATTTTTTGTTGGAGGGTAATTATCATGCAGGACATGCTTTATTCACTGGCAGCGAAAATCAACGCATATCTGTCGGACTACATTCTTATTATCCTTCTTGTAGGCGTTGGTCTTTTCTTCACAATCAAAACACGCTTTGTTCAGGTTCGCTGCTTTGGCGAAGGTATGAAAAAAGTATTCGGCAATCTGTCACTCCGTGGTGGCAAGCAGGAAAGCGGGCTCAGCTCATTCCAGGCGTTGGCAACAGCTATTGCAGCTCAGGTAGGTACCGGTAATATCGTTGGTGCGTCAGGTGCTATCCTTATCGGCGGCCCCGGTGCTATCTTCTGGATGTGGGTTATCGCATTCCTTGGTATGGCTACCATCTATGCTGAAGCTGTTCTCGCTCAGGAAACAAGAATTAAAGACGAAAACGGTGAAATCCACGGTGGCCCTGTTTACTACATAAAGAAGGCATTCCCGAATGGCTTTGGCACTTTCCTTTCAATCTTCTTTGCCGTTGCAATTATCCTTGCTCTTGGATTTATGGGTAGTATGGTACAGTCAAACTCAATTGCAGAATCCTGTAACACAGCATTTGGTATTCCTACCTGGATTGTTGGTGTAATTCTGGCAGTTGTATGTGCAGTTATCTTTATCGGCGGTATTCAGAGAATTGCATCTGTTGCTGAAAAGATTGTTCCTATTATGGCAGTTCTCTTCCTTGTCGGTGGTGCTATAGTTCTTCTCACAAACCTTTCAGGTCTTGTTGAAGGTATTGGAATGATATTCAAATATGCCTTCACTCCCTCTGCTCTTATCGGCGGCGGTATCGGTTATGCTCTTAAAACTGCTATCAGCCAGGGTGCAAAAAGAGGTCTTTTCTCAAATGAAGCAGGTATGGGTTCAACACCCCACGCTCATGCAATGGCAAACGTTAAAACCCCTCACGACCAGGGTGTTGTTGCAATGATTGGTGTATTTATTGATACGTTTATCGTTCTTACAATGACAGCACTTGTTGTTATTACTTCACTTTACACAGGCGAAGTTGGTCTTGGTAATATGTCACCCGATGCCTATAAGGCAATCATAAGCGGCGATGAGCTTTTCAAGGGAATTGTTCTTTCAAAGACAAATGCAATGCAGCTTGCTATAACAACCGGATTTCCCAGCTTTATGAGCAGTCTTGGTAATGGTTTTGTTGCTATCTGCCTTTTATTCTTTGCTTTTACTACAATTATTGGCTGGAATTTCTTTGGTAAAATCAATGTTCAGTATCTTTGCAAAAACAACAAAGTCGCAACTTCTATTTATTCTGTAATTACAATTGTGTTTTTGTTCCTTGGAACACTCGCATCAAACAATCTTGTTTGGGAGCTTACCGACTTCTTTAATTATCTGATGGTTATTCCCAATGCTATTGCTCTTATTGCACTTTATAAAATTGTTGTAAAGTCATCAAAGAAATAAACTTTTATACACTAAAAGCCCTGCTTCAACAGCAGGGCTTTTAGTGTATTATTTATTTGTTATATATTCATCAATAGCTTGTGCTGCGGTTTTACCTGCACCCATGGCAAGAATTACAGTTGCGGCACCTGTCACCGCATCGCCGCCGGCATAAACGCCCGGCTTTGTGGTAAGACCGCTATCACCCTTGGTGATTATACAGCCACGCTTATCGGTTTCTAGACCGCTCGTTGTGTTTCTTATAAGCGGATTAGGTGATGTACCGATTGACATAATCACAGCATCAACATCAAGAACATATTCAGAGCCTTCAATCACAACAGGGCTTCTTCTGCCTGATGCGTCAGGTTCACCAAGCTCCATTTTCACGCATTTGATACCTGTAACAAAGTTGTCTTCATCACCAAGGATTTCAACAGGATTATTAAGAGTTTTAAAAATAATACCCTCTTCCTCTGCGTGTTCAACCTCTTCACGTCTTGCAGGCATTTCATCCATCGAACGTCTGTATACAACATAAACCTTTTCTGCACCAAGTCTTTTTGCACACCTAGCCGCATCCATTGCAACATTTCCGCCGCCAACAACAGTGACACATTTTGCACGGATAATGGGTGTTGCCGAAGTTTCTTCATAAGCCTTCATAAGATTTGTTCTTGTCAAAAATTCGTTTGCAGAATATACACCGTTTAAATTCTCACCAGGGATATTCATAAATCTTGGAAGACCTGCACCCGAGCCGATAAATACCGCCTCAAAGCCATCTGCAAGGAGCTCGTCAACAGTTTCGGTTTTGCCGATTACCGCATTGGTCACAATTTCAACACCTAAAGTCTTTAAGTTTTCAATTTCCGTCTTTACTATATCCTTTGGCAGACGGAATTCAGGAATACCATAAACTAAGACACCGCCCGGAATATGTAATGCCTCAAAAACAGTTACATCATAGCCAAGTTTTGCAAGGTCACCTGCACAGGTAAGACCTGACGGACCCGAACCGACAACAGCAATTTTTTTGCCTTTTTTCTGTACATCTAGACTCGTGGGGGTTCCGTTTTGCATATACCAATCAGCAACAAACCTCTCAAGTCTGCCAATAGCCACAGGCTCGCCCTTAATACCGCGAACACATTTACCTTCACATTGATTTTCCTGAGGGCATACTCTTCCGCAAACAGCAGGCAGTGAGCTTGACTTATAAATAATATCATATGCACCCTGAAAATCACCCTCAGCAACCTTTGCAATAAATTCAGGGATATTTATTTTTACCGGGCAACCGCCAACGCAGGGCATATTTTTACAATTAAGACAACGTTTTGCTTCATCTATAGCCTGCTTTTTGGTATAACCCAAGGCAACCTCTTTAAAGTTTTTGCATCTTATCTCAGGGTTTTGTACCGGCATTTCATTCTTTTTAAGTGACATATTTGCCATTTTACTTTACCCCCTTAAACAAATTGCACGCATCCTCGTGGTGCTTTCTTTCGGTTTCTTTATACATACCGCTGCGTCTTATAACTTCATCAAAATCAACCTGGTGTCCATCAAAGTCAGGACCGTCAACGCAGGCAAACTTCATTTCACCGCCAACAGTAAGACGGCAACCGCCGCACATACCTGTACCGTCAATCATAATCGGGTTCATACTTACAACAGTCTTTATCCCTAACTCTTTGGTAAGCAGACATACAAACTTCATCATAACAAGCGGTCCGATGGCGATAACCAAGTCGTATTTTTCGCCACCTTCCACCAGCTTACGAAGAGCATCGGTCACAAGACCTTTTTCGCCACAGGAGCCGTCGTCAGACATAAGAACAACTTTATCTGACACAGTGTTGAATTCATTTTCAAGAATAACAAGGTCGCGACTGCGGAAACCGATTATAGAGTGTACCTCTGCACCGTTTTCTTTCAGTGCCTTTGCGGTTGGATATGCAATAGCGCAACCCACTCCGCCACCGATAACGGCAACCTTTTTAAAGCCTTCAACCTCAGAGGCTTTACCTAAAGGGCCAACAAAATCACAGATATAGTCACCTGCATTAAGATTATTCAGCTTAAATGTTGTAGCCCCAACAATCTGAAAAATAATGGTAATTGTGCCATCAGCACGATTGTAATCCGCAATGGTAAGGGGAATTCTTTCGCCATTCTCATCAACACGAAGAATGATAAACTGCCCTGCCATTGCCTTTTTAGCAACCATAGGCGCCTCTATCACCATCTTCGTAACGGTAGGATTTAAAACCGTCTTCTCTTTTATTAAAAACATTCAGGTCATTCCTTTCCTGTTATTTACGTTAAAATTTAAATACTACTTTTCCTTGTTCAACGGCAAGCCGTGCAGAAAATTCCTTTCCGCTTTTTTTTGAAACAAAGCCTTTAATCTCAGGTGTTGTGCCGCTTTCAAGAAGCTTTTTTATATTCTCAATCGAAATCACTTTGCCGCAAATTACATTTCCCGTTGAGAATTTGCAACCATCCTTATATCCCTGACAGCCGTAGCCAAATTTTGTACGTGCAACATCAGCACCGCACACGGGACATTTGCCAACTATATCACCCACAAAACCATCAAAGGTTTCACTAAGATTTTTATTCACTTCAAAAACCTTGGTTATTTCACCTCTAACAAAATCAACTGCAGCGTCAACAGCGACTGTTCCTTTAAAAACACCCTTTAAAGCCACACCCATCTGTGAGGTACGGAATTTATCCATAATTATATTCATTCGCGAGAGTGACTCGATTAAATTCTCTCCTGCAGGGAGAATTGTATAGGTGTCTTTTTTCAGCTGTATATACTGACTTTTTCGGGCATTGTCGATAATTCCCGTTCGGGTTGCCTCGGTTCCAAGCTCAAGGCCTTCGAACATCGCACGATATTCAGCTTCCTCGTCCTCTTGCTCGGAGGCGTAAGCTTTTTCGTCCTTAAACGGATTTTTAAGATAATTATTAAGAGTTTCAATTGTGTAATGTTTTGGCGGACTTGTCTCCTTTTCAACAGGAACAAAGTTTATATTAACCTCGTCACCTTTTTCAAGTGGCGGCAGAATTTTATCCTTTTTGGAATAGTCATCATACTTTGTCCATCCCTTGCTTACAATCACCGTACCCTTAAGAGAAAATTGTTCTAAATCTCCCACAGAAATCGAAATCTCTGTTTTCTCAACAGTACATTCTTCAGCACAGAATACAGCCACAAACCGACGCATAATGGTGCTGTAAACCTTCATTTCATTTTCAGAAAGCTTGCTTTTGTCAGGAATTTTATATGTAGGTGTCAGTGCTGAGTGTGATTCAATTTTTGAATCATCAAATATTGTTTTGCTGAACTTGAACTCGACGGGATAGCCAAGCTTTTTTACAGATTCAAGAATGGTTTTTATCTTGCCTTGCTCGGCTGTTGCAAGATACTCTGAGTTTGTTCTTGGGTATGTAACATAGCCCTTTTCGTAAAGACCCTGTACTATCTCAAGGCTTTCAGCCATAGACATTTTATACTTCTTACCCAAGACATTCTGCAGCTTTGTAAGAGAGTATAGCTTACCCGGTGAAAGCTTGTCTTTTTTCTTTTTCTTCGCAGTAACAACAGCCTTTTCAGCATTATATTTATCACAAAGTTCCTTAGCTTTTACAAGCTGTTCCTTGGGGAATTTTGTCTTGCTTGTAAGTTCAATTTCGGTGCCGTTTGTTTCAGCCTTGCTGGATATGGCATAATAGATATCCGGAACAAAATTGCGGATTGCCATATCACGGTCATAAATTGCCTTGACAATAGGAACGATTACTCTGCCTACACGAAGCAGTGTCCCTGACCGAAGTGTTGCATATCG
>JAZRJT010000053.1:0-2583 GCA_045645905.1 Clostridia bacterium | reverse complement strand
TAACTTTCACTAAAGCTCTTTTCCATTTTATTTTATCCTTTCTGTATATCAAATGAATTTAATTATATACTATTCCTTACCCGACCAACAATACGTACATAGGTCGCAGGGATTAAGCCCTATTGCCTTTATAACACCATCAAGAGATTGGAAGTCAAGACTTTCAAAGCCTAAATCCTTGCAAATTTTCTCTCTCAGTTTCTTTCCTCTTTCTGTGTTGCCGTCGCTGTATTCTTCGATGTGATTAAAGCCTTCCTCGCCTTCAAGCTCCATTACAGTCTGACGTGCAATAAGCTCCATTTCGTTTTTACTGCTTGTAAAGTTCAGGTATTTGCAACCATACATTATAGGCGGGCAAGCCGACCGCATATGAACTGATTTTGCGCCGTGCTGATAAAGAAAATCAACAGTTTCTTTAAGCTGAGTACCGCGAACAATTGAGTCATCCACAAAGAGTAAATTCTTATCCTCAATAAGCTCGTGTATGGGCACCTGCTTCATCCTTGCAATCTTCACTCTGTCGGTTTGATGCTTGGGAGTGAAGCTTCGGGGCCAGGTTGGGGTATATTTTATAAAAGGTCTTGCAAACGGAATTCCGCTTGCATTGGCATATCCGATTGCGTGGGGAGTACCCGAATCAGGAACACCGCTGACAAAATCAATATCCTGCGCCTTGCCGTTTGCCTTGTCAGTCTGCGCCATAATTTCGCCGTTGCGATAACGCATTGTCTCGACATTCTTGCCCTCATAAACAGAGTTGGGGTAACCATAATAACTCCACAGAAAAGCACAGATTTTCATTTCCTTGCCGGGTGCTATAAGCTGTTTAATTCCGTCAAGTGTAATTTCCACCGCTTCGCCGGGGCCAAGCTCCATTTCATCATCATAGCCCATCTTTTTGTAAGCAAAATCTTCAAAGGAAACTGCATATCCGTCCTCATTGCTGCCTATAAGAATAGGAAGTCTGCCCACTTTATCACGAGCGGCAATGAGCTTGCCTTCATTTGTGAGAATAAGAATTGATACAGTGCCTTCAACCACGTTGTGAACATATTCAATCCCCTCGGCAAATGTACTCTTTTCATTAATAAGTGCCGCTACAAGGTCAGTTGAATTAACCTTTCCACCGGTCATAACACCAAAGTGAGCACCCTTTACCAGATGCTTTTCAATAAGCTCCTCGGCATTGTTAATTCTTCCAATGGTAGCAATGGCATAAGTTCCGATTTCAGAACGTATCAAAAGGGGCTGAGGATCAGAATCACTGATAACCCCAATTGCCGAATTACCCTTCATTTCGTTAAATACATTTTCAAATTTGGTCCTGAAAGGAGTATTTTCAATGTTGTGAATATCTCTTTGTAAACCGATTTCGCTGTCATATGCTGCAATACCGCCGCGACGTGTACCTAAATGCGAATGATAATCTGCGCCAAAGAATACATCCGCAATTGCATCATGCTTGCTGATTGCGCCAAAAAAGCCGCCCATATACTTCCTCCGTTCAATTTATATCAAAATCTCTGATTTACTTATTATACTTCTCTTCAACGGCCTTATTCTTTTTAAGAACAGTTTCCATTGCGTCTTTACGCTGTGCATCAAGCTTTGCAGCCAGTTCTGCATCCCCAACTGCTATAATTTGAGCTGCTAAAATAGCCGCATTTTTTGCGCCGTCGATTGCAACTGTTGCAACGGGAATTCCGGGTGGCATCTGCACTGTTGATAAAAGTGCATCCAGTCCATCAAGATTTGTAGACTTAACAGGAATACCAATAACAGGCAAAGTTGTCTTTGCCGCAATTCCACCTGCCAAATGTGCTGCCATACCTGCCGCCGCAATAATTGCGCCATATCCGTTTGCTCTTGCGTTTACTGCAAAATCCTTTGCTTCAACCGGTGTGCGGTGTGCAGAATAAACGTGCACCTCATATGGCACACCAAGCTCAGAAAGAGCGCTTATAGCCTTTTCAACAACAGGAAGGTCGCTGTCAGAACCCATAATAATTCCTACTTTTTTCATATTTATCAATCCTTTCCTAATATGCTTATAACTTAAAAAACACAAGGCAGTCCCGTAACTGTATACAGGACTGCCCAGACGGTCGACATAGTTTAGACTCTTTGCTTCCTTGTGGTTTAATCCACGGCTCCGTCAGTTACAAAAAGCCATTTTTTACGATACCGGCAGCAATCTGCCACTACCCTATAATTTTAGCATAAACGCCCTCTCTTGTCAAGGAAATTCGACATTTCATTTTGAACAGAATGTTAAAAATTTAACAGTTATATTTGGATAATTTTTTCAATTACAAACCTTTCGATTTCTGCCGCAATTTCCTCAACCGCGCGCTCTCCGTTTATTATTTTAACGGTTTCACAATTCTTCATTTGTTCAAATGCCGCAAAGTATGCATCTCGCACCTTTGTAAGTTTTTCTTCGGTTTCGTAAATTTCAACAGTATCACGGTTTGCAAGAATTCTCTCCATCGCAGTTTGCGGAGTTATGTCAATAAAAATCGTACAATCGGGACGCAAAGCATCTGCACAAAGGCTGTTGGCATTAACCACCCAGGCGCTTGG
>JAZRJT010000052.1:0-11796 GCA_045645905.1 Clostridia bacterium | reverse complement strand
ATCCTGCAGACTTTTGTTTTGGATTTTGTAGGAACAATACCTCTGGACAAGCTCACGGCTCCTGTTCTGCAGCAATGGAAAAATCAGATTGAGGCTTATGTCCTCAAATCATCCAAAGGAGACGAAGCAGGGCTGAAACTGCGAACCAAGCAAAATATATTCAGTACATTCCGTGCTCTTCTAAATTGGGGTGTTAAGATGGACTACCTTTCGCAAAACACTCTAACAAAGGTCGGCAACTTTAAATCAAGCGACATTATAAAAGAAGAAATGCAGTATTACACCGCAGACGAGTTTAAAGCATTTTCAAATATAGCCAGAGAAGAGGCAGAAAAAAGCGGCATAGTCGCCGATTGGGATTTCTTTGTATTCTTTTCCATAGCCTTTTATACAGGGCTACGCAAGGGGGAAATTCACGCTCTTAAATGGAGCGACATTGACGGTAACTATTTGAGTGTGACAAGGAGTATTTCTCAAAAACTAAAAGGTGGTGACCGAGAAACGCCACCAAAGAATAAAAGCTCTATACGCACCCTTCAGATGCCGAAGCCTTTAATTGACGTTTTAAATAGGCACAAAGAGCTTTACAAACAACGTAGAAATTTTACAGAAGATTTCCGCATCTGCGGCGGAACACGTCCGTTGCGTGACACATCTGTTGAAAATGCAAATATCAAGTTTGCAAAAATAGCCGGGCTTAAAAAAATTCGCATACACGATTTCCGGCACTCCCACGTTTCGCTATTGGCAAACGAGGGCATTAACATTCAAGAAATTGCGCGCCGCTTAGGGCACGCCAATATAGAAATGACCTGGAATACCTATTCCCACTTATATCCACGTGAGGAGGAGAGAGCTGTCGAAATTTTAAACCAAATCGTGTAAAATTCGTGTAAAGAAAAACAGAACTGCCCATTTATAGGCAATTCTGCGTTATTTGGTCGGAGTGACTGGATTCGAACCAGCGGCCACTTGAACCCCATTCAAGTACTCTACCAAACTGAGCCACACCCCGAAATCACTTGTACAAGTATACACCAAAAGTGTATACTTGTCAAGTCTTTTTGCAAAAGTTTTTTAATTTTATAAAAATAAAATTTCCATTGTCGTATTATTTCTTTTGTTTTTGATAATTAAGTATTGTAATACCACCGCAAATAAGGAATAATGCAAATATTAGATAGAGTGGTGCAACATTGCTTTTTTCGGTAAGCATAAGGTTTGAAAGAAATACCCCGAATACCGGCGTCATAAAGCTGTAAATCGAAACCTTTGATACGGGATTGTATTTGAGAAGCACTCCCCACAGAGCATATGCAACAGCTGACAACAGTGCCAGATACAACAGAACAGCCACAGCCTTGATACTTGTCAAAACAATAACACCGCCAAATAACAGGCCAACAAGTATCATCACAAATCCACCAAAAATAAACTGATAACCACTGATTACCACAGGGTCTTCACGCTTGGAATATTTTTTCATCAAAGCACCTGACACACCATAGGCAAGGTTTGAAAGCAATACAAAACCATCGCCAAGGAAGTTAAGATTAAAGTTCATCCCGTCCAGATTAATAAGAATAATTCCAACAAAGCCTATGCAACATGCAATTATCTTTTTAAAAGTTAATTTTTCGTGCCTGAAAATCAGCGTTGCGCAAAGAATTGAAAAAAATGAGTTTGAACCGCTGATAACGGTTGCCTTCACTCCGGCAGTATTGGCAACACCTATGTAAAATAAGAAATACTGAATAATGGTCTGAAAGCAAGATACGTTAATAACAGCTCTTAAATTTTCAACCTTGGGAAACAAAAACTTTCTGCGTGCTATACTGTAAATAAGCACAGTCACCACTCCGGCTGTAAAAAATCTGATTCCCGCAAAAAGTATCGTTGAGGGAATATTCTGCTTGGGCAAAATAAGCTTGTATCCGATTTTAATAAAAGGTGTAGCGCTTCCCCATAATGCACAGCAAAACATAGCTGCAACCGCCACAAAAATAACGTTTGTAAGTAATTTATTTTTCTTTTGTTCCATTTTTATTTCTCCATTTTCAATTAATTCTGTGACATTATATCACAAAATTATATACTCGTCAATTTATAATATCAAAAGGAGCCTATGCAATATTGCAAAGGCTCCTCTTTTTTAAGTTCATTAATCTATAGCATCTTTCTCGTACAAGAAAGATTTTTTCTCTACTACTTTCTCCAAAAAAGATAAAAACTTGGGTCTGCAGGTGCAGTATCATCTATTATTACCTGCATATCGCAAACGGCAACTACATCTTTTTTCATTTCTACCAGGCCCTTGCGTCCCTCCTCTTCGTATTTACCTTTAACGAAAGAGGGATCCAATACAGCAATGCGTCCGTCGCGTTCCTCAGAAACCGCTGCCGCATAATGACCGCCGTGACTGAACACACCAACATAACCCTCTCTGTCGCCCTTTATATGAAGCACAGCGGCACCTCCGCTGCGCAGGCAATAACGCAAACGTTCAGGGTCGTTTGTCATTTCAAGGTCAAGACCTAATGCTTCAGCAAAAACAGGTGCAAATCGCTTATAATCTGTACCTCTTCTGTGGTTGGCCTTGCAGTCATATGACATCCTGATTGCATCCTTTAATTCAAAACCGCTGTCAGTAATCAGACGGTCGGCCACCATAACGGCAGAGCATAAACCGCAACCGGAACTGCTTATTGTTGTGGTTTGACCCTTTTCGTGGTCGGCACCTTCCATATCCACTCGGGTAACATAAGCCCAGTCGGGGTACTCCTTTTGATTAACATATTTCATAATCATTTACTCCTTTTATATGCGTAACAAAACTTATCTTTCATCTGCAGCTTTTGCCTTTTCTATATCCACACCATTTTGATTATCAAGAATAAATTGAACAAAATTCTGTGCACCATATATAAGGGCATCCTCGTCAAGTTTAAAATCAACCTGATGCGCCAACTGTGTGATTCCCTTTTCTGTATTTCTTGTACCAACACGGAAGAAAACACTTGGTACTATATCGGTAAATCTTGAAAAGTCCTCCGACCCCATACCAAACTCAATTGTAGCAACATTTTCTTTTCCTACAACCTTTTCCATACTCTTCATCATTAGTTCAGAAAGATAAGGATTGTTATAAACACAGGTTGATTTAAGCGGTGCGTGAACCTTAATTTCAACTCCATACAAATCGGATAAGCTTTTAGCGAGTTTTTGCATTCTATCGTGAATAAATTCGCTTACGGGAACATTAAGGGTACGGATTGTTCCCTGCATAAGGGCATAATCGGGAACAATATTCTGAGCGGTGCCTGAATGTAGCTTTGTCACACGGCAAACCACTCTCTCCTTAGGATTAACCTCATCAGCAAAAATTGACTGAATTCCTTCATACATTTTTACCGCTATCGCCAAAGCATCAACGCCTTTATGATAAGTTGTTGCATGGATGCTTTTTCCGCCCACTTCAATTTTGAAATGACGGCTTGATGCACTTGAAACACCGGGGCAAACCCCCAGCTTTCCTGCATCAATGTTGGTGCCAACGTGAAGAGCCATCATCATATCAACATCATCCAGAACGCCGTTTTCAATCATCATTATTGCGCCGCTGGTAACGCCTTCCTCACTGGGCTGAAAAACAAGCTTTACTCTGCAGGCAAGCTCACCCTCTATCGCCTTCAACGCTTTAGCCGTACCAAGCAAAATCGCAGTGTGCGCATCGTGGCCGCAAGCATGCATCATTCCGTCGTGACGTGAACGGTATTCACAGTCATTTGCCTCGGTCATTCTGAGGGCATCCATATCGGCACGGATACCGATGGTGAAATCTGTTTTATCGGGGTTTATGTAGCCTACCACACTTCCCTGTCCGTATTTTTCAGTATAGGGAACTCCCATACTTTCAAGCTCGCGTTTAACAAGTGCCACCGTTTTAGGTAAATCATAGTCAACCTCGGGGTACATATGTATCTCTCGTCTTAATTTAATGATATAGTCCTTATCTACATTAATCATTTTATTCACTCCTGTAATTATATTTTTACAATGCCTATTCCGGCAGAATTTATGTCAATTTTTGTTCCGTAGGGTGCAGACATCTCCGCATATCGCTGGATAATTCCACGGTCGGGGCAGAATCTCGGGTTTCCCGAACGATATCGTGCCTCGCCAAAACCAAGTTCTATGGGTAAAAGCTCAAGATGTGTCAGCTTTCCGTCATCCATTTCAAAGTAAGGAATTACTGCCTCAAACATTCTTTTGTCGGTAAGCAACCCAACCGTATAATCACGCGACCTTTTTCGGTAAATGTCACAAAGAGGGTCATCCGAAGTCAACCCGTACTTTTCATACATATCCTCGGGTGCAAAGGTTACACTCTCATTATGTAACATAAAGTCACCAAGAGAATAAAATATAGGACAGCCTTTATAAATTTCCAAAGGTCTTAAAAGATGCGGACCATGCCCCAAAACTGCGTGTGCACCCATATCAATCGCACGATGTGCAAACTCAACCAGAAATTCAGCCGGATTTTCTTTTTTGTCACCCGATACCTCGTGACTGTGAATGCTGACAAGAATATAATCAGACTGAGCCTTTGCTTCATAAATAGCTCTTTCAAGCCTTGCCATATCCTTTTCGTTAAGCTGGGCATGATACTTTGTTTTTTCACCAAGACGAAATTCAACCATGTTGCCAAACTCAACCGAATTGCTATCTTTTTTCAGGACAGTATATCCCTCAGCCCTTGAAATTTTGCGGCCGTCATTAACCCCGCTTATTTCGGAAATTTCATTCAGCATATCAAACTGTTCTGGTGTAACCTCGATATATTTGTTGGTACGCAGTGCATTAACTCCCGGACGCCCCGGAATTCTTCTTGATTGCCGTCCTGCCATAGCAGATGCCCCTGCAATGGTCGATGCCATAGAAATTAAAGCTACTCTTCCGGTAGGTGTTTCAAGATAAACAGGCGCCGCCGCCTCGTCAAGATTCATGCCCACACCTGCGTGAACAAAATTGGTGCTTTTAAGGGCATCCAATGTGGAAATAAGCCCGCCATATCCCCAATCAAACGTATGATTGTTTGCAAAGGTCATCATATTAAAGCCGTACTTTTCAGCAATCTTAAGTGTGCGGGGGTCAGAGTTATGAAACGAACCTCCGTTAAACTGATTACCCCAGATACCTTCACGGTAAATAATTGATTCAAAGTTGAAAAATCGTGCATCACCTTTTAGGATATAATCGCGAACCTCGTTAAAGCCCTCATATTCGATTGAAATCAGGCGCTGGATAAGCATATCTCCTGCTGCCGTAAATTTAATTTTGGGTAAGCTCATACTTCCCTCCCATATGCCTTGTACAAGTGCACTATGTTTATATCCTCGGGCATATCCAGTCCGTGCGAACCGCAATTTCCGTCTATTTCGTGACATCCGTGGTCCATAGCAAAGCCCACAAGAGTATTATGACCCTTCCAATGCTCCTTTATCATTTCGGAGAACATACCAAATGTTCTGCAGTTTGCACGAATTTCGGATAATGCATCAACACTTTCAGGACCGGTTTTATGCATTGTGCTGTCATAGTTTCCGTTGTAAACCACGTAAAAATCGTATTCGTCCTTGGTTATAAGCTCAGCCGCCTTTGCGTTTGTCTGTTCGTTGCTTTCACCAAGATAGTAGTCCATATCTCTTTCAAGAAAAATATTCCCTATACTGCAATTTTTAGATGCAACAATAACCGGCTTTTTTCCTGCACGGATAAGGGCATCAAAAATTGTATCAATGGTGATAACAGGTTTTTCGTACTTCTGTATTCCGTGAACTGACGGTTGTGCACCTGTGTACATTGTGCCAAAGCAAACAGGCGTTACTGAAGGCATTACTGTTGAAAAAGGCACCTCAAGCTCGGCATTGGCATTTGCCTGAACAAACAACTGCGGATACTTTTCATAAATCCACTGCCCGATAGCATCGGGGTTATACATAAATATTCGGTCGGCCTTTTTACCATTGAATTTTTCATCTACATACTTTATTAACGTTTCATTGGCAGGGTGGCTTTCCTTTGGTGGATTGACCCCCATTACTTCACACAGGGCTGCGCATAATGTGTCAAGTGATGTTTCATTGATATTCATATCGGTATTCCCCTTTCAGATTAAGGCAATTATGCCTCATTGTATAAATTTTATGTTGATTATATCACAAAAGCATGCTATAATCAATTATAAATAAAATTATATCTGATATAAGTAAAAATTTATGAGGAGCCTTGTTATGAATAATGCAGAAAAATATGTATATGCCATATATGAGAAAAAAAGCTTTTCTGAGGCGGCTAAAGAATTGTATATTTCACAGCCTGCATTAAGCAGTACTATTAAAAACCACGAAAAGCAGCTTGGATATAAAATTTTTAACAGAAGCACATCGCCAATAACCCTTACACGTGAAGGCAGCCTCTATATTGAGTATCTTGAGGAAAGTATATATCTTGAAAAGCAATTAAAGGAACGTCTGCAATTACTTAACAATGATTACGAGAAAAAAATCTCAATAGGAGGTTCAAAATCTGCGGCGTGTAATATTATTCCCAAGCTATGCAGTGAATTTAAGCGGCGATTTCCTGATGTCAGCATAAAAATTGATGCAGGAGAAACCGGGGTGGAAAGCAATTTATTTGACAAACTCAACCGAGGTGTGCTTGATTTTGTCATCAGCACAAATATTGACCCCAACGAGTACAGTTCTCTGCTGCTCAAAAAGGAAAAATATATGATTGTTATACACAAAAACTATCCCGTGATAGATAAATTAAAAAAATATGCTCTTTCCTTTGATGAACTTTTAATGGGCGAATATCCTCCCGAAAAGGAAATAACTGACTGGAGTCTGTTTGAAAATGTAAAACTGTTCAGACCTGGTCCAAATACAAAAACCTGGAAGACCTTTTCAAAATTTTATAAAATAACTGCAGATGAACCCTGCCGTATAATTAATCATCGCAGGCTGGATATGCAATACAGTCTCATGAAGGAAGGTATGGGTGCCATCCTGATGCCAAAGAGTTCAATTATCGCTAAGGGTGACGACAATGAAAATCTATATTATTTTGATGTAAGTCTGCCGGATAACTTAAGAGAGATAGTGCTTGTATACAAGGAAGATTCGCTTCGTTCGCAATGCGTCAGAGATTTTATAGAACTTGCAAAGGAAATGTATCAGAAATAAGTGCATCCGCCCCAAAGCCAAGGCTTTGGGGCGTTTCTTCCATGCTATTACAAACACATTTCAAATATCTCTTTTATTACATCAAAATCCATATCTATATAGCTCTTAACCATTCTCTGTCTGCCAAAGGTACAAAGTTCTGCAAGCTTGTCTATACAACTTTCATCAAGCCCGAAATCAGTAAGACAGGAGGGCATATCCATTGACTTGAAAAATTCAGCCATTTTTTCGATACCCATTCTTGCTGCTGCTTCGTCATCAGCTTCGGTGCAATCCCACACCCTGCGTGCAAACTGAGCAAACCGAGGAATGTTGTGCTTGTACATATACTTTGCCCAGACAGGGAAAAGCATTGCAAGACCCGCTCCGTGAGCAATTCTGTCATACTCGCCGCTGAGAGCATGCTCCAACTGATGCACAGGAAGTGCATTGGCACGTCCGCAACCGGTAAGGTCGTTATGCGAAAGACTTGATGCCCACATCATATTGGCACGTGCATCATAATCCTGCGGATTTTCCATGAGGGTTGCCCCTGCGCTAATTGTTGCCTTTAAAACACTTTCGGCAATTCTATCAGTAAGGTCTGTGGGTTTGCAGGGCATAAAATAACGTTCCATAGTGTGAGCCATAATATCAACCATTCCGCAGGCGGTCTGATACTTTGACACCGAAAAGGTGAGCTCAGGGTTCATAATGGCAAATTTACACCTGTTAAAATCGCTGTTAAAGCCTCGTTTCATATTCAGCTCCATATTGGTAATAACAGCAGACGAGCTCATTTCACTACCTGCTGCGGCTATGGTAAGTATACATCCCACAGGCAACGAGCATTCAACCTTTGTCTTTCCTGTGGGGAAGTCCCAGGGGTCGCAATCCGCACAAGCCCCTGCGGCAGTAAATTTAGAAGAGTCAAGCACGCTTCCGCCGCCCACCGCAAGAATCATCTGGACGTTATTTTCTTTTGCTGACTTCACAGCTTGGCGAACAAATGAAAGCTTAGGGTTTGGCTCTACACCGCCCATTTCAACGACATTTATATCGTTTTCTTTAAGTGATGCCATAACCTCATCATAAAGCCCCGATTTTTTTATGCTTCCCTTCCCGTACTGGAGCATTATGTTGTTGTATCCGTACTCTTTAATTATTTTGCCTATATCCTTATGTTTATCTCTTCCAAAAAACACCTTTGTCGGTGCATAGTATATAAAATCCTTCATAATTTTATCACCTCGTACTGTATTTATCGCAAAAGGCGTTTTTGACAACAATCAAAAACGCCTGAGCTTTTTATTTTTAATTTAGAGCATAGCCCTTTTCTTTCATCACATCAACAACTCTGTTTGCCATCGTGGCACAAATTGTCTCGCCCTTTGCCTCCACCATTACACGAATAAGAGGCTCTGTACCGCTTTTGCGGAACAGAATTCTGCCATCATTTCCAAGGTCCTTTTCAACCTCGGCAACTGCCGCTTTGACATCAGGGTCATTAAGGGGTGCATCTTTGTCAGTAACACGAACATTGACAAGCAGCTGCGGAAATCTTTCATAACCGTCGCTGAGCTTTGATGCAGGAAGCTTGCTTTCAATCAAAACCTCCATTATCTTAATTGCCGTGATAAGTCCGTCACCCGTTGAGGCAAATTTAGAAAAGATAATATGTCCCGATTCCTCGCCGCCAAGGCAATAATCGTTTGCCTGCATTGCCTCGTAAACATATTTGTCACCAACATCAGTCTTAACATAATCAATTCCAATTTCGTCAAACGCCTTATAAAGACCGAAGTTTGACATCACTGTTGTCGCAACTGTGTTGTTGTTAAGCTGACCTTTTTCCTTCATATATTTGCCGCAGAAATACATAATATTGTCGCCTGTCATCACATTACCACGCTCGTCAACAGCAAGGCAACGGTCAGCATCACCGTCAAACGCAAAGCCGATATCAAGGTTATTTTCCTTTACAAGTTTGCAAAGGCCTTCCATATGGGTGGAGCCACATTCCTGGTTTATATTAAAACCGTTGGGCTGATTTCCTACAACATAAGTCTCAGCACCAAGGGTATCAAATATATTCTTTGCAAGCATCCAGGTACTACCGTTTGAGCAGTCAATGCCAACCTTAATTCCCTTATAGGAATTCCGTGCAAGAGAAATGATATATCCGGTATATCGGTTTCTGCCTGCCACATAGTCGATTGTTCTGCCTATATTCTCGCCGGTAGCAAGAGGCAATTCGTCTATAACGCCGTCAAGGTATGCCTCAATGTCAGCAATAATTGACTCGGACATTTTTTCGCCCTTGCTGTTTATCAACTTAATTCCGTTGTCGTAATAGGGGTTGTGACTTGCGGAAATCATTATACCGCAGTCAAAATCCTCGGTACGCACCACATATGAAACAGAAGGTGTTGTAGTAACGTGCAAAAGATGAGCATCAGCACCGCTGGCTGTAAGACCGGCAGCAAGAGCATATTCAAACATATAGCTTGAACGTCTTGTATCCTTGCCGATAACCACATTACACTTGTGTTCCTTGCCGTAATGCCAGCCAAGATATCTGCCGATTTTAAATGCGTGTTCAACCGTTAAGTTAATGTTGGCTTCACCTCTGAAGCCGTCTGTTCCAAAATATTTTCCCATTAAAAATTTCCTCTCGATTTAATTTTTAATATTCCTGCCTTTGCATTAATTCTCGCTGAAAATAACTGTTACATCAGGATGCAACTGGAGAATTGACGCAGGAACAAGGGGAGTAATAGGACCATTAAATGATTTTTCAACAATATCCTTTTTGTTCTTTCCGTTTGCGATAAGCAGTATCTTTTTTGCCTGCATAATTGACATCATACCCATAGTTATTGCCTTTTTAGGAACATCGTCCTTAGATGCAAAGAAACGAGCATTTGCCTCAATTGTAGACTCATCAAGGGCAACCTCGTGAGTTTCACCAACAAACACCTCGTCAGGCTCGTTAAAGCCGATATGACCATCTAAACCTATTCCCAAAAGTTGCAAATCAATTCCGCCTAAAGATTTAATAAGCTCGTCGTAACGCTTGCCTTCTTCTGCAAGGTCTGCCGCACATCCGTCAGGAACAAAAGTTTTTGTTCTATCAATATTAATTTTATTAAACAGATTATTATCCATAAAATATCTGTAGCTTTGGTCGTTGTCACCCTTAAGGCCCTGATATTCGTCAAGGTTTACAGATGTAACCTGTGAAAAATCCACATCGCCTGCCTTATTATACTCCGCAAGCTTTTCATAAGTGCCAAGGGGGGTTGAGCCTGTTGCAAGGCCAAGCACACAATTGGGCTTTGAAATAACCTGTGCCGCTATAATATTGGCCGCCTTTCTGCTTAATTCGTCATAATTGTTTACTTTAATAAAATTCATATATACTCTCCTTATACCAAATACCTGTGGGGACAGGTTAAAATTATTAACCCAAATAATTGGATTCGCCCTTTAAATGCACTTTTGTCTTTTTGTATGCATTATTACGACATAGGCTAGTGCCGAAGAAGTACCCGCCGAAAACCTCGAATTTCTTCTTACCTCGTCACCGCACATATGTTTTTGCACGGTCTGGCGCTAAACAGTTATACCGCAAGAGATTCGGTACTGTTTTACACAGCAAGCTTTTCAGTTTCCCCGACCCTGAATATATTGGTTTGCTGTATATTGCAGCTAAACTTTAGTTACAATATTCTCCTGACTTTTAAATATAGAATTCTCTTTCAGATATCCTCTTACCCTTGAAAGCGGATAAACAGTGCAATTTTTACCGATTACTGTACCGGGGCAAAGTACGCTGTTGCAGCCCACCTCGGTGAAATCACCTACCATTGCACCAAACTTTTTAAGACCTGTCTCGATTTTTTCATCACCATTCTTGATAGTAACAAGAGTTTTGTCACTTTTAACATTGGATGTGACAGCCCCTGCCCCAAGATGCGACTTGAACCCAAGAATTGAATCGCCCACATAGTTGAAATGCGGAATCTGAACATTGTCAAAAATAATTGAGTTTTTCATCTCGGTAGAATTTCCTACCACACAATTCTTTCCCACAATAACTCCACCACGAATAAAGGCACTGTGTCTTATTTCAGAATCTTCGTCAATTATACAGGGTGCGGCAATGTATGCTGAAGGGTATACTTTAGCCGACTTTGCAATCCACACCTGCGGCTGAACCTCGTCAAACATTTCTTTGTCAAGTGTTTCGCCTAAGGCTATCACAAAATCCTTAATCTTACCCAAAGCCTGCCAAGGATATTCACACTCTGACAGAAGAGATGACGCAATTGTATATTTCAGGTCAAAAAGCTCTGCAGTCTTCATATTTTCTCACCCCCTTTACCTGAATATTTTAACTTATTTTTTGCTTTTTTGCAATACTTTTATTAAATATTTATGTTTTTCAACTATTCATATTCAACCGACAAAAGCGTCAGCCCCTTGCCCGGAAGGGTTTCACCTGCAAGCTCACGATTTTTTGTTTCAAAAACTTTAGCTATTGTATCTGCACCGCGTCTGCCTG
>JAZRJT010000051.1:0-13055 GCA_045645905.1 Clostridia bacterium | reverse complement strand
GGTGTTGTGATGCCGATATATGCTATATCCACATCACCGTAGGGCACGATGGAATACGGCTCAAAATATGATTCAGTTTCACCTATCTTTTGAAAGTTACAAGAGATAGGTTCGGTGTTCATCAATTCTGCAAGCTCATTTAAGCGAGGGAGCTTATAATCAAATTCGTGATTACCAAGTGTTACGGCATCATATCCCACAAGGTTCATAAGGCTTACTATGTATTCACCACGGGAAACTGCACCAAGAGTTCCGCCCTGAACAAAGTCGCCGGAGGATACAACGCCTACATATTCATAATCTTCTGATAATTCATTTTTCATTGCTGCAAGTTTAGAATAACCCTCTACTGCACAATGAACATCGTTTTCATAAAGAATAACGATTGTTTCGGTATCCTTTGCAAATACCACTCCCGAAAAACACGAGAGAAGCATACACAAAACTATACCGAAGGTCAAAAGTTTTTTGTTTAAGTTCTTCATTTGCAATAATCCTTTAATTCAAATTCTTCTTGATTTTCAAAATGTTGTGTCCGTCTTTGTATTCATAGGCAATATCGTCCATAGACTTCTTCACCATATAGATACCAAGACCGCCGATGTCTCTTTCCTCTGCGGAAAGGGTTGTGTCAGGATCGGTTTTTGCAAGAGGATCGTAAGGTACGCCGTTATCAATAAAGGTGATTACCACGGCAAGAGGATCTTCGGTAACCTCCACGCGAACGGTCGCTTCTCCTACATCGGGATTGTATGCGTAGTGGGCGATATTGCCGAAAAGCTCGTCGATGGCAATGTCGATCTGCATCTGAGCTTTCATAGGACAATCAAGTGCTTCAAGCTGCTCGTTTACAAAATCTGTTACAGTTTCAATATTTTCTACTGTTGCGGCAATGGTTAGTTCCTTCATTGTGCATCCTCCATTCTTTCTTTGTATTCAAGACAAAGCATTGTAATATCATCAAACTGCGGTGCTTCGCCTACAAATTCATCAATGTTCTTCTTAACTGCAGGAAGAATTTCGTGCGGAGTTCCGTTTTTAACTTTATTAAGTATCTCACCGAGCCTATCCATTCCGTAAAGCTCGTTATTTATATTTGTAGCCTCGGTTACACCATCTGTGTACTGGAATATTTTATCGCCTACATCAAGCTGCATTGTGCCTGCTTTGTATTTCATATTTTCCATACCTGCAAGAACAAATCCTGCACGAATCTTGTAAGGCTCAAAATTACCGCCCGCCTTACAGATAAAGGGCATTTCGTGACCTGCATTAACAAAAGTAAATTCGCCTGTTACAAGGTCAAGTACGCCTTCAAAGGCTGTGATGAAAAGCCCCTCGCTATTTGCTTCACAAAGAAGATTATTAACTGCTGTGAACACTTCGCCGAGGTCTCTGTCCGGGAATGTATGGTCTTTGATAAGTGTTTTACCGATAACCATAAAGAGTGCTGCGGGAACACCTTTGCCCGATACGTCTGCCATAACGATTGCTAAATGTCTGTCATCCACCATAAAGAAGTCATAGAAATCGCCGCCGACTTCTTTTGCAGGGTCCATAGTAGCAAAAATGTCAATCTCGTGTCTTTCAGGAAACGCCGGGAAGATGCAAGGAAGCATTGATGCCTGAATATGCTTTGCAATGTCAAGCTCTGCACCGATACGCTCTTTTTCGGCTGTGACCGCTGTAAGGTCGTTAATATATGTTTTAAGCGATGCCGCCATATTATTAAATCCTATTGCAAGGTCACTGATTTCATCATTTGAATAGAGTTTTGCACGATAGTCAAGATTACCGTCACTGATGGTTTTAACATCATCACCAAGTGCAATAAGCGGTTTTGTGAGCCTTTCTGTGAAACGGCGCACCGCATAGAATACTACAGCAATAATAAGTGCAAAAACAATTATGAATACAAATATTACAGTTGCCACATCATGGTTCATTTGTGCAACGGGTTCTAATATAAGTGCTTCGGGGATATGTATGCAAAGCTTCCAATCTGTTCCCGAAATCGGAGTGTATGCATAGTAAACGCCGTCCTTTGTAAGTGATACACCTGTTTTGCCACTCATTATATTTTCTGAAATTTCATATGCCGAATTCGAAGCGTCTTTGATGTTTTCAAATTCTGTCTGGTCAAGCTCAACATAGGGAGAAGCAATAATGTCTGCGTTTTTGTCAACAAGAAAAGCATAGGCACCTTCGCCAAGGTCAATATCAATAATCGCTCTGTGAAGGTCGGTAACCAAAATATCCATTGCGACAGCTCCCGCAAACTTGCCGTTCTCGTCAAAAAATGGTGATACACAGCTAATTGTAAGACCTCTGCCGTAAGAGTCGGGATACATATCGGTAAAGAAAACGCCCTTTGCAGTTTTGGCATCCACAAACCAGGATGATTCGTAATAATTAAAGTATGATTCAAAGCTTCCTTCTGTAACACCAAGGTCGGCATTCGGATCATAGGAAATCATAAATCCTGATTCTGTTCCAATATAAATTGTGGTAATCATTTCGCTATTGGCAGAAATCACGGGATTCCATATCTGTTCAAGGTTTCCCAAAAGCGAAAGTTCGTTTTTTATACTATCAACGGAAATATTCTCTGTTGTAAGGTATCTCTGCATTGAAAACTTTCCTGCATTTTTTGCATCGGGAGGAAGAACCTCTTTGTCAACAAAACTATCAGGATGCTTGTAGAGCCAATTTGCATAATCAGCAAATTCTTTAATGTAACCTGAAAACTTTCCAAGTTCCGAGTCCGCCAACGCTGCTTTATCACTTACGATGTTGTTTAAGTTTTGCTCCATCTGATTTGTCAAAGCTATTTCACTGTCAGATTTTATCATAAGCATACTGAAAAGACCTACAACACTCGTCAGAACAAGTGCTATAATCGAAATCAGCAAAACGATAGACTGAATTTTTTTACGAATGGGTTTTCGTTTCATTTCCATCTTTAATTCCCCTTTGATTACACTACTATGTGTATATTGTTTTCCTTTTTTATGTATTTATATGAAGCTCTAAGTGCCCTGTGTTTAACCAATGTAAGGCTTATAATATCGAGCTTATCTTCATCTTTTCTTATGTGCAACGGGTTGTATTTTTCTCCAATGTAGGAGAATTTCATTGAGATTGATTCACCGTAATCTACCAATATTTTTATCTCTGTGTCAGGAAGTGTATTGAAAATTCTTATAGCAAGTTCTTCAACACAGCTTTGTACTTCATAAATTCGTTTTCTTCCTACCAATTTATCAAGTGCTGTTTCCTCAATCATATCATTTATCATAGCAAGACTTTCAGACGCAGAGGTTATAGAACCTTCCATATCATATTTTACTTTGCCCGATAACCGAACAATAGGCTTGAAGCAAAAAATGCCGCTTATCATTATATTTACAGGAATACCCACCAATAGTCCCATAGAAGTATATCCTGCAAAGATTGTGACAAAATCTCCGCCTTCTATAAACAAATAGCTTAAAAGTCCGCTTACTGCAGAAAGCAGGGCAAGAATTACGATATAGGATATTATATCATTTGTGTTTTTATATTGTGGTTTGCGTGATTTACCCGATGAATTATAAAAAATCCATATACCCACTCCGATTACAATATTTGAAACACATTCTAAAAGTACAAGGTTCATAGGCGTGTTAAACACCAAAGCCGAAAGGAGTGTTGCTATAAGTGTACCTATGACACCAACAATACCAAACTGCATTCCAAGTACGGGGGCAAGAAAGTTTTTAATACCTACATACGAGCCAAAGGTCAAAAAGCCTGTGGCCTGAACTGGAATGTCCACGACGGCATAAATGACAACCGATAAAAGCATCAGCTTCATATACATTGAGAAATTGCCTTTTTCTTGCTTTGCTCCGTTTATAATTGCATCCCATATAGCACCGTCTGCTGCTAAAATTCCTATTACCATGATTATGGCACCTACTACCTTAAATGGAGTTATTACTTCGGGAACTCCACCAAATAGTGCAGATAAAACAGGCGACATTAACATTGTCATCACAATTTCTGTTGAAAAAATAAGTGATGTGGCAAGCGGACTTACATAACGCTGAGCGTTAATCTGAACAATACCATAAAGTCCTCGTATGAAAAATCCTATGAATATGGCACTACCCCAAAACGCAGGTTCTGCGGGAATTGACATAGGTGTTTTCAATATCAGGGATTCGCCCGACCAAAACAGTAATGCAAATATAAAATTGAAGAACATCTGTCCCATAGCAAGAAGTGCAGGATTTGAGCCTTGTGTGTACTTGTCTGCCATTAAAATATAAAGTGCAAAGAAAACATCGGCAATTACAAGATACAGAATATTCAGATTAAAGAGTCCCGAAACATCTGCCCCAAGCATAAAGAACAGACCCAAAAGCACAATTAAAATTCCTATAAGGCTGTTAATGGATGGCTTTTGGCGATAAAGTACAAAGGCAAGCACCGGAATAAATACAAAGTATGCCGACAAAACACACGCACTTACCGTAGCTCCCACTCCGGATGAACCTAATAGCAGAAAAATGTTAAAACCAAATAGCAAAAGCGACATAACAAGACTTTGTAAAAGTTGTTTTTTATCTACTCTGAAAAGTTCTGAAAAAAACAACGCCAATGTAATAACAAAGCCTATCAGGTTGGTAATACACAAAAATGAAAAGTGCGAAACCGTGTCGGGAACTCCCGACAAAAAGACATATTGAATTGCCGCAAAAAATGTGATTATAACAAGCGAGATATTCGCTTCTAACTTATTCAATTTCCTACACCTCCGTTACAATATATTTTTCCAAAAGAATGTCAGGTTTGTAAGACATTTTTGCTTTTCTTAATCCTTCTACTCCAACATCCTCTTCACGGTTTATGTAAGAAAAGCCATCACAACACATACGCACAAGGTCACGGTTTAAGATTCGGTATATATCAGAAATACTGCGGTCACCTTTTTCAATAATTACATTATAGCAATCATCCGATATGGGTGCACCGTATGCATATCCTGCCATTTTACCGTCCACATAAATTACAATTCCCGAAAGTCCAAGTTCAAAGAAATTGTCAAGTCCTATACCGATTGCCGTGTTTTCAAGTTCAAGCTGCACATCTTCGGCATCTTTGAGCATATCCGAAAGCCACACTTTCTGAAATGCCTTGATTTCTTCCATATGCTTAAGACCAATCGTTTCGATTACACATCTTTCGCCATAATCTCTGAAAAATGTGTTTATATCATATCGCTTTGAAGCAAGCTCTTTCCCCGGAAGAAGAGAAAGCTTTTCATGTGTATATATGTATTCTGCATAATCACGGATATTTTCTGATTTGAAACGTCCCGGGAAAAGAGAATTTATCGCATCAGTGGCTTTTGGGGTAAGTGTCTCGAAACGGACTTTTTTACCATGCTCTTTTGCATCTTCAAGAATCTTTGATATAGCATCCATCAAAGCTTTTTTGTTTTCCATATCTCCCATGGGGAACAAATATATGCGATGCTCCGAGGTGCATTTACTGCTACGGAGTATAAAAATGTAGCCGTTATCTTCAGCGTACATATCCCCATATTTTTCTGCCATACAAAACATAGAAACAAAAGAATGTTGACAGGAATTTTCTCCATAGCGATAAAGATACTTCATCAATATTTCCTTGTCTTCTAATGTGATTTTCTTAAAGTCGAGCATATAAATTCTCCTTGGCTCCGTTCTACTTTCTTAAAACGATTACTCTATTGTAAGAACATCTGAAAAACCAGTTACTTCAAAGATTTCCGAAATTGTTTCGTTTACGTTTCTTACAACCATTTCGCCTTGCTTGTTCATTGTCTTCTGTGCCTGAAGCAGTACACGAAGTCCTGCAGATGAAAGGTATTCAAGAGAAGCAAAATCAAGCACAAGTTTTGTTACACCGTTATAACTCTCATTAAGAGACGCTTCAAGTTCCGGTGCGGTTGTTGTGTCAAGTCTGCCTGACACCTTTACATTAAGTTCTGTACCGCTTAAGTTCTTTTCGATAGTCATTATAAATTACCTCTTTCTAAATTATTATTATTTTTAATCGCAGTAAAGCGATATTCTTTCTTGTTTATCTACGTTCACAAGCCCCTGCGTCGTCATTTTGAGTGACGGAATTACAGGCAGACTCACAAACGCCATATTCATAAAAGGTTCGATATTCCTCGACACGCCAAGCTCATACACGGCTTTGCGTACATTTTCATTGGCAAGGGCAATTTCCTCGCCTGAAAGATTGGTCATAAGACCTGCTATCGGCAATGCCATGTCGGCAATAATCTTTCCGGCAGAAACAACTACATTACCACCATTCTTACGGATGTTATTTGCGGCAATCACCATATTCTCGTCATTTGAGCCAATCACAATAATATTGTGTGAATCGTGAGATACGGAGGATGCAATAGCACCATTTTTTATTCCAATACCCTTAATAAAGCCAAGTCCAATATGACCTGTGTTTTTGTGTCTTTCAATAACCGCGAGTTTAAGAATGTCTCTCGTGGTGTCAATGCCGTTATTCTTGCCCCAATCAATCTCACACACTTGTTCCCCCGTGAGAAGCTGACCGGGGATAATCTCTATCACTCGACATTTGTTGCTATTTTCTTCAATGTGAAAATCAGCAATCGTCAATTCTTTTGTATGGAACGAGTTATGTACTGTTTCGCACAGCCCCCCGTCAATTTTGGGACGGTCAAACGCTTTCATTTGCCCTCGCTCTACAACCTTTTCTCCCTTTGAATAAACGTCTTCAATATCAACTGCATTAAGGTCGTTTAGTACAAGAAGATCTGCACGGTAACCGGGAGCAACAGCCCCAACGAATCGCAAACCGAAGCACTGAGCTGCCTGTATCGTAGCCATTTTAATTGCCGTAATAACTGATTTCCCGCCTCGGGCGGCAAGACGGATGATATTATCAATATGTCCGTCTCTTATAAGGTCTGCGGGATGACGGTCATCGGTGACAAGAACGCATCTATGGCTATAAGCATCATCAAACAATGGCAATAGCTCTGCAAGGTTACGAGCAGCCGTTCCTTGGCGAATCATCACCCATTGACCTTTTCTGATTTTTTCTATCGCTTCACCCACATCCGAGCACTCGTGGTCACTCGTAATACCTGCACAAATGTATTTATCAAGTTCTTTTCCTGACAAGAAGGGGGCGTGGCCATCAATGACTTTTCCGTGTTCTATTGCATCACCGATTTTGTTATACACATCGCTCGTTCCAAGGAGAACTCCGGGATAGTTCATCATTTCGGCAAGTCCTACAACTTGCTTGTTTTCGTACAGTGGTCTGATATCGTCCGCCTCAAGCACCGCACCCGATTCATCAAACGGTGTTGCGGGAACGCAGGAAGGCAATGTAAAATAAACCGAGAGAGGGATACCGCTACTTGCTTCCATCATATATTTGATGCCATCCATACCGCATACATTGGCAATCTCGTGAGGATCGGCAACGATTGCGGTAGTTCCGTGAGGCATACACAATCTTGCAAGCTCTGATGGTGTCAACATCGTGCTTTCAATGTGAATATGACCGTCAATAAATCCGGGGCATATGTACTTTCCTGTAATATCCTCGGTCATATCCGCATCATCGGGAGAATATGCGCCAACACCTACAATTTTATCTTTTTCTATCAGCACGTTCGTTTGCTCAAGCTCGCCTGTGAACACATTAACAACCGTACCGCCATACAACAATCGTTTCATAAAAACCTCACTTGCCGAAAATTCTATTCTTTCAGATAGTAATTTGGGTGTTCATGTGCTTCAAAAAAATTGGTTTGCGTTATATGATCCCAAGTAAAACAAAGTTCAATATAAACAATGCGGTGCACACCCATACAACAGGGTGGATTTCTTTGATTTTCTTGCGGCAGATTTTTACGATGCAGTAGAAGATAAAGCCTGCAGCAATACCATCCGAAATGCTATAACAGAAGGACATAAAGATTCCTGTAAAGAACGCCGGAAGTGCTTCGTCAAGATCGTTCCAGTTAATATCCTTAAAGGAAGAAGTCATCATAATACCGACGAGAACGAGAACGGGAGCCGTTGCTGCTGCGGGTACAGCACTGACAAAGGTACTGAGAAATGCAGCCGCAATAAAGCAAAGCGAAGTAATTACAGACGAAAATCCTGTTCGTCCTCCCGCTCCGATACCTGCTGCACTTTCCACGAAAGTCGTAGTATTTGAAGTTCCAATTAAAGCACCAATAGAAGTCGCAGTCGCATCTGCAAAGAGTGCCTTATCAAAACGTGTTTTGAAACCGTGACTGTTTTCTGCGTTAGTCTCATCTTCCGCATTGAAGATACCGGTGCGAATACCGGTTCCAATGAATGTACCGATGGAATCAAAGGTATCCATGATGCTGAACGCAAAGATAACAACCAGTACCATAGGCAATCTTCCAATATCGGTGAACAGACTCACAATACCGCCTTCCTTAAAAACAGCAAGGAAAGTAGTAGGAAGAGCCTGACACGCCTCCGTAAAGCTGATCGTCTCTGTGAAGTTGGTAACGCCGAAAGGAATACCTATGAGTGTTGTTGCAATAATGGAAATGAACAAAGCACCCTTGACGTTAAGGACCGTTAGTACAACGGCTAATGCAAGTCCTATCAGAAACACCCACAGAATGGGATTGTTTAGTGTTGCTAATGAAGGTACTCCGGATGAAAAGTCGATAAGTCCTACATTAAGGAATCCGATATACGCCACAAACAGACCAATACCGCCGCCGATTGCATGCTGAAGGCTAAGTGGTATTGAACGTATAATATGTTTTCTTATCCTTGTTACGGTAATAATAATGTTAAGTAAACCACAAATAAATACAATAGAAAGTGCTTGTGCCCATGTAAATTCGAGTCCAGCACAAACAGTGTAAGCGAAAAAGGCATTGATGCCCATTCCTGGAGCCTGTGCATAGGGAACATTGGCAACAAGTCCCATAACAAGAGTACCGATTACCGATGCAATAATGGTAGCAAGGAAAACTGCGCCCCATTCCATTCCGGCATCTGCAAGGATACTGGGATTAACAAACAAGATGTAGGACATTGCAAAGAATGTGGTAATTCCCGCAAAGATCTCAGTTTTTATACTCGAACCATACTTCCGTATTCCAAAACATCGCTCAAGAAAATTATCTTTGCTATTTTTCATTTCACAGCACCTCTTCTGTTTCTGTTAATCTTTAATGCAAACGGTAAGAACATTATATCCGTTTTCAACGCAGTACTTAATATCGGATGCACAGTTCTTAATAAGCATCAGACTCAGTTCGTCCATCTGCTCCGCATCAAGTATATTTCCCTTACACGCTTTTTCGCGCAAAATAATTTCTTTTTTGCCTGTGGTATCTTCATACGCCACAGTCAAGTTCATCTCGCTATCTCCGCCAATACTTTGCAAACAGGTTAAAAGTTCTTCCACTACTAATTGAAAACGGTTTGCAGATTTAAGCGGAAATGCATATTTACTACAATAATTATTGACCTGAACTAAAAGTGTATAAAGGTCGATATTGCAACCCTCAGTCCCGTAGGTATAGGTCTTGAGTTTTCGTACGAAGGCAACTGTTTTTTCTCTTTTGGGATGCTCAAAAAACTCAACAGGCGGTGCCTCCTCATAAATTCCTCTGTCAGCAAAGAAGATGATTTTACTTGCCACACTTTTAGCAAATGCCATTTCGTGGGTTACAATTACACAAGTGAACCCACTCTTAGCAAGATTTTTAATAACCGCAAGAACCTCATCCACCATTGTAGGATCAAGTGCGCTTGTCGGTTCGTCAAACAGAATGATTTCAGGCTTCATAGCAAGACAACGGGCAATTGCCACACGCTGTTTCTGTCCGCCCGAAAGCTGATCGGGCATAAAATCTGCTCTCTCTTGCATACCTACCATACGAAGATATTCCATACCTTCCTTGATTGCCTGCTCCTTGGGAATCTTATTAACCACCATTGGTGCCTTAATAATGTTTTCAAGTACAGTAAGATGTGAGAACAAATTGAAGTTCTGATACACCATACCCATTTTACTGCGAATTTTATCAATATCAGCACCGACTGCAGTTATTTCATCACCGTCAATGAAAATCTGACCGGATGAAGGTGTTTCAAGCATATTGATACACCGAAGGAAAGTTGTCTTTCCACAACCCGAGTTACCGACAATAACTATCACATCGCCTTTTTCGATAGATTCGTTGACATTCTCCCAAATAAGATTATCTCCGAAACGCTTGGTAAGATTTTTTATTTCTACAAGACTCATCTTATCTCACCTCCGCCTTTCCAGGATAATCCTTTGCTTTAATATGTTTTCTCTTTCCTATACGGGTGATAACGAAATCACCGAGTGTTCCAATAACAAAATAACCTGAAATCGAAATCACAATTCCAATTAAAGCATCGGAAATACCATCGGTTACGCTAAGAAATTCACCTACTCCAATAACGGATGCCACACTTGTAATCTGCATACACATCACAAACATTGACATATATACCGGAACAATGTTTTCAATTATCTGAGGTAACATAACATGAAAAAATGTTTGAATCTTGTTCATTCCCAACGTGCGAGCCGCTTCAATTTCTCCATTTGCAACGGAAGAAACACCGCCACAGAAAACACCGGTAAGATTTGCTGCAACAAAAAGAGACAGTCCTACAAAAGCAATAAATATAGTTCCTTTATTACGGTCGCCCATAACGACTAATGCGAAAAGCATTAACATAACGAGCGGAGGAATCTTAATCACCAAGCCATTATAAATCTTGCATACCGTTCTGACTATTTTGTTTTTAGAGCAAAAGCCGGCACAAGTTAATGCTCCAATCAAGGATGCTGTTATAAAGCATGCAACAGTCAGAAAAACGGTGATGCCAAGTCCCTTCAATATTTCTACCATCAGTACCCCCTCCGTCAGTCTAACTTTAAGGCGGTTTCAAGTGCCAATGTAATCATTTCACCAAAGGAATTCTGTCTTTCCTCAGCAGTAGTTTCCTCGCCCGTGATTATGTGATTGGATACGGTACAAATAACAAGGGCGTTTTTGCCAAGACGCGCAGCATTCATATAAAGTGCCGCACCCTCCATCTCTATTGCCATAACACCCATCTTTGCCCAGGCGTCGTTTGCCGTTTCGTCATCACCATAGAAAATATCTGACGAAAGAAGGTTGCCCACGTGATATGTTACACCCATTTCTTTTGCACTTTCAACACAAGCGTCCATCAGTTTGTAGCTGCAAAGTGGAGCAAAAGTTCCGGGAAGCTTGTAATTTGCCGCAAAATTGGAATCAGTAGAACAACCCATACCGATTACAACATCACGAACATGAATATCGGTATTAAGAGCACCTGCTGAACCAATACGAATAATGTTTTCTACTCCGAAAAACTTGTAAAGCTCATAAGAATAAATACCCATTGACGGCATTCCCATACCACTCGCCATAACGGACACTCGTTTGCCCTTATATGTACCCGTATAGCCCTGAACGCCTCTGACATTATTTACAAGTACAGCGTTTTCAAGATATTTTTCCGCGATCAGCTTTGCGCGGTGAGGATCGCCGGGCATAAGCACCGTTTTTGCGAAATCCTCCGGTTTTGCATTTATATGTGCAGTTGCCATATTTTTACACCTCTACTTCTTTATCATTTAATATCAGTTTTATTGTTTTGCAATCAATTTGAAAATCACTACGTTTGCTGATTACAGAAAGACAATATTCAAGAGTTTCTTTAACAGTACGGATCGCCTCTATAACTCCATCGGCAATATCCGGTTTATCTGTGTCAGCAATAACCACAATATTATCCTCACTAAACTTTAGCATATGGATAGCCTCGTGCTTGGAAAACTCAAATACATCCTTCTCGCTCATACCCTCCATAGTTTCGGTATCATACAGCAAATCAGGGTTTCTGTCCGATGCTATATCAAGCTCATCGCAAAGTCGTATAAGTGCCGCAAGCAAGGCAAGATTCGCTTTGCTTCCGTCACCAAGTTCGTAATCTGTAGGATAAAGTGCTTCATCCATCAAATCCGTCTTTCTGTGCCCTCGTCCGACCTCAGCAATCGCATCAGCATACCGCTTATTTGGTATCTCAAGTATCTCCCAATACTTTTTTACAAACTGTGCTGAAAAATCGTTGTGAAATTTGCGTATCAAATTAGGCTTTGATATTTCAGGATGTTCGTTTACATATCCTCTGAGACCGGATGCATCAATAAATGAGCCAATGTCCTTGTCCGAAACACCCATTCCAATATCATGCAAAGCACACGCCATAAGATATATGTATATCTCGCCTGCATTTAATTTCATAACATTTTCACGAAGCAGTTGGTTTGATATGTTTGTCACACTCAAAGTATGTAGGAGTGTATGATCGGTAAATGTTGGGAATACGGCGAGAAACTTTTTCAGCATTTGCTCAAAAAGTGACATACAGCAGGTATGCCGATATGCAAACTCACTATTCAGTTCCTTCAGCTTATGCTCAAGCAAAAAATCGTAATTCGGCATACAAAGCCCTCCCTAAGCAATTATTCGATTGTCAAAATATCAATAAATCCCGTTACTTCAAAGATTTCATTGATGGTTTCGTTTACATTCTTAATAATCATTTCGCCCTGCTTGTTCATTGCCTTCTGAGCCGCGAGAAGAACACGAAGTCCTGCGGAAGAAAGATACTCAAGTGCGGCAAAGTCAAGAACGAGCTTTTCAATGCCGTTAATGCTCTGCTTGAATTCTGCTTCAAGCTGGGGTGCGGTAGTGGTATCCAGACGTCCGGAAGTCGGATCGTAGCCATGTCGTTCTGTGAGCCAAGGAGTTGAATCCAGTGGTTGTCTTCCTAAGACCGCTTGGCCTCCGACTTCGGCAAAATTCAGCACCAGCTTGGTGACGCCGCCAATATTCTGCTTGAATTCTGCTTCAAGCTGGGGTGCGGTAGTGGTATCCAGACGTCCGG
>JAZRJT010000050.1:0-2341 GCA_045645905.1 Clostridia bacterium | reverse complement strand
AACACAATATATGGTAAAATGCGGGTAAATTGGTTTAATATTTATCGTTTTAGGCATTTTGCCTAATTATAAAAATCTGAAAAATATTTTCGGAAAGGAGAAAATAATGATAAAGGCAGACAGCGTTGTAATTAAAGAAACAAAATATATAGCATTTTTTTCAATAATTCTGAGTGTTATTATGCAAGTGATATTTCTCCTTTTGGGAAAGTGGGACTTAAAGGTTCTATTGGGAAACATTCTTTCAACCGCGTTAATGATTGGCAATTTTTATTTTATGGGGCTGGCTGTGCAAAAAGCGGTTGCGACCGGTGATGAGAAAGAATCAAAGAAAATTATGAAAAATTCTCAGAATCTTCGCACTTTTGTGATATTTGTTGTTGTTTTGCTTGGCGCATGGCTTCCGTATTTTTCTACACTTGCGGTGATTATACCCCTCTTTTTCACACGTATTGCGATTGCATTTCGCCCGTTGTGGAAAAATGAAGAGTCAACCAAGGAGGTGTCTTGATAATGAAACAAAAAAGCCGTTATTTCAAGGTGGTGGATTTTGGACTTATCCTTATGATGGTTTTGCCTATAGTAATCGGAATGGTCATAAAAGTCCTGACTGCTTCCGTGTCAGAGGGCATATCTATCAGCGGTGCCGGGGTGTTTTTTGTTTTGCCTATGCCTTTGCAGAGTTTGCCCATAACTGAGGCTCAGGTGAATTCACTGCTGGTAATGATTTCGATATTTGGGCTTTGTCTTTTCCTTACGCACGGCATAGGTGGTGAAAAACTTTTGGGACGTCATCATCTTGCAGAATGGATAGTCGAGAAGGTGCAGTCGCTTGTTGATGTCAATATGGGAAGGTATTTTTCGGGATATGCTCCTTTTATTGTTGCTATACTTGCCCTTTCGGCATTTTCAAGCTTAGTCAGTCTGGTCGGTCTGTTTCCTCCCACATCAGATATAAACATTACTGCGGGATGGGCAATACTGGTGTTTGTTCTTATAACCTACTATAAGCTCAAGGGCAGCGGGCTTGGCGGCTATTTAAAAGGTTTTACCGAGCCAATATTTATTATGACACCGCTGAATATATTGGGCGAGGTGGCAACACCTGTGTCTATGGCATTCCGTCATTACGGAAATGTGCTTTCAGGTGTAGTAATTGCGGTGCTTGTATCAACCGCACTTCAGGGACTTTCGTCGCTGGTTTTGGGATGGTTACCCGGATTTTTAGGGGAAATACCATTCCTACAGATTGGTCTTCCGGCAATACTTTCGATATACTTTGACGTCTTCAGTGGATGTATGCAGGCATATATTTTTGCAATGCTTACTATGCTGAATGTTACCGGGGCATTTTCAGTGGAAGACTATGAAAAAAGAAAGAAATTAAAAAATATATAAAATTTTGGAGGGTTTATTATGGAAATGGCTATTGCAATTGGTATTATTCTGGGTTGCTGTGCGCTTGGTGCAGGTGTTTGTATGGGTATTGGTGCTATCGGCCCAGGTATCGGTGAAGGTTCTGCCGTAGCAAAAGCGTGTGAAGCAATTGGCCGTCAGCCTGAAAGCAAAGGTGATGTAACATCAACAATGATTATGGGTTGTGCTATTGCTGAAACTACCGGTATTTATTCATTGGTTGTTGCAATTTTGTTGATTTTTGTTGCTCCCGGCATTATGGTTGACATATTGAAGGAAGCAATTAGCGTTCTTTAATTAAATATTGGAGTGAATATTATGCAATCATTGGACATTATATCTGTTAATATATGGCAGATTTTAATCTCTCTTGCTAACCTTACGTTGCTTTTTTTGATAATTAAACGATTTCTTTTTAAACCAGTGAAAAATATGCTTAGCAAACGTCAGGCAAAGATTGACGAGCGGTTTAATGCTGCAGATGCAGCAAAGCGTGCCGCAGAAGAGGATAAGTTTTTCTGGGACGAGAAAATTGGTACAGTAAAGGCAGAAGCCGATAAAATGATTGAAAAAGCTCAGGATAATGCAAAGCGTCAAAGCGATGCGATTATCTCAAAGGCGAAGGAACAGGCTGACAGCATAATCCGCCAGGCAGAAACTCAGGCTCAGCTTGAAATGAAAAAGGCAGAAGAAGGCATTAAAAAAGAAATTGTTGAGGTGTCAACTGCTCTCGCCAACAAGCTTTTAGAACGTGAAATTAATCCTGAGGATCATCGAGGCTTGATTGATTCATTTATTGAGAAAATAGGTGATGAAGAATGAGTGGAATAAGCAATGAGTACTCACAAGCGTTATTTATGCTTGCAATGGAAAATAAGCAGGTAGATGAATATGACAAGGCACTGGATTTAGTTTCGGATGCCTT
>JAZRJT010000049.1:0-3914 GCA_045645905.1 Clostridia bacterium | reverse complement strand
TTTTCCCAGTATTTTTTCATCAAAGAGGTTTTCTCTTTCTCGCTTAATCGGTTTGAACCGTTTTTCTGCCGTGACCTGTCCACTTCCGGTGCACTTAATCCCGGTGTATTTTCCATAAAATTCACTCCTTTGTATCAGCTGCTTGTACTTTAAAGATATTCGGACAAGAGTGAAAATATGAGTGAATTGCTTCTGTTTTAAGAAAAATATGGACAAACAAGAAAAAGTGTGATATAATAATTATGCGAGATAATTTAATAGTACACAGAAAAGATGCCGTTTTGCTTTTTGGCAAAAATGCACGCTCATTTTACGCATCTTTTTTGTGTGTTAAATTGTCTCGCAAACAAAGAGCTGTGCGTTTTTCGTGCGTCGGCTCTGTCGGCGCATTTTTTAATGCACAAAAACTCCGAGTGCTGCGAAACAAACGAAAACAGCAAAAACCGCTCTGCGTAAGCAGAGCGGTTTTGCCTATATGTATAAAGTGTTACGGCAAGGAAATTCGTTTCGGTGCCTTAAATTCCTGACTTGCACTGTCAAGGGGTGACATTGCTTTGATTGATGTGGAATATTCGCTGGGTGACATTCCCGTGGTTTTCTTAAATTGCAGTGAAAAATAGTGGATGCTTGAATATCCAAGCAGTTCTGCAATCTGAGATATATTATAGTTGTCCTCGCGAATATATTTTTTTGCAATCTCAATTTTAAGATAAATAAAATACTGAATGGTGCTGACTCCGTAATTGCTTTTAAACAGACGGTTAACACCCATACGGTTAAGCCCGCTGTACTTCATCAATCGCTCGATTGTCATTATCTCGGCGATATGGTCTATCATATAATTTTCCAGAATATTAAGAGTAGAGTTTGAGCTATTGACAGTAAAACTGCGATGCTGCACTCCGGGGGCACTTTGGCGGAGAAACAGTATAAGAAATTCGCAAAGATACTGCTTTATAAGCTGTTCAGCCCCTATTATTGTTGAATTTTTTGGTTCAAGACTGGTGGTGAATATATCACCAAGGGGTGTAGAAAATGCGTTGGTATACTCGGAGATGATTTTTGAAATCAGACTTTTGTGCTCCTGACCTGCCTTCATAACACGATTGCAAAAAAAACTCATAGCCGATGAATGACACTCAAAGCTGATGATAGCCACATTAGGAGCAATCTTTCCGTTGGCACGGATGTTGTGCCACTCGTTGGGTTTGTGGAATATAACGTGCCCCTGTGACAGAGTTATCTCGCGGGCGTCTGCGGTGGCGGTAATTTCGCCCTTGTCAACATACACAAGCTCCCAGAAATTATGATTTTCACCATAATACTTAAAATCTTTGGAATATTCGAAATAATGAACTGAAAAGAGCTTTTCAATTTGCAAAGTATTATCAAGATTATGACCTTTATAATCCGGCATTTATATCACCTTCAAAGTTGTAATATTATATCACAATAAACCATAACAGAAAAACTTCCAAAAAGCAAGAGATTTGAGATGATAATATAAAATAAAGTTATTTATCTGTAAATACAGTAAACGATTTATGATTTATAATGTGTCAAAGAAGGAAAAAAGAATTTTATGGCGAATAGTATAATAAACTATTTTGTCGAGAGAGGGGTACAAAATGGATAAACAAACAACACTGGTAGTTATGGCGGCAGGAATGGGCAGCAGATTTGGCGGACTGAAGCAGATTGCACCTGTTGGCCCAAATGGTGAAATAATTCTTGATTTTTCGGTTTACGATGCTGTTAAGGCGGGATTTGATAAGACGGTATTCATTATAAGACGTGATATTGAAAAAGATTTCCGCGAAATCGCAGGTCGCAGAATTGAAAAAATGACAGATGTTGACTATGTTTTTCAGGATATGGACTACCTTCCTGATGGTTTTTCTGTGCCTGATGGCAGAACAAAGCCCTGGGGTACGGGACACGCGGTATTTTGTTGTGAAAGTGCGGTTGATACACCTTTTGCACTTATAAATGCCGATGATTATTATGGACAAAAGTCTTATAAAATTCTTCACGATAACCTTGTGGCGAATGATGAGACCTGTATGGTAGGCTTTTCGCTTGGCAACACAATTACAGAAAATGGCACGGTTTCTCGCGGTGTGTGTGATGTTAATGACGGAATCTTAAAGAGTGTTGTTGAATATACTGACCTTGATAAAAACAGTGGAATTCCTCTTGATACCATTGTTTCAATGAATATGTGGGGACTTCTTCCTTCGGTATTCGAGAGTGTTAGAGAAGATTTTGTTAAATTCTTAGGTAACCTTTCAAATCCCTTGAAGGAAGAGTTTTATATCCCATTTGTTATTGACAATATGATTAAGCACAAGGGTGAAAAGGTAAGAGTTCTTGAAACAGACGAAAAATGGTATGGTGTTACATATAAAGAAGATAAAGATACAGTTGTCGATGCAATGAAAAAGTTTGTAGAGGATGGCTATTACAATGGAATTTAGTTTAAAGGAGATATGTGCACAGTTTAATGTTGAAACTAGCATTGAAGGCTACGGAAACGGTCACATTAACGATACATACCTTTGTGAAGCGGCACCAAGAGTTATCCTGCAGAGAATAAACATAAAGGTTTTTAAAAATCCTGATGAGGTTATGGAGAATATTTACAACGTAACCGAACATCTTAAAAAGAAAATAGAAAAAGCAGGGGGCAACCCTGACAGAGAAACTCTCAATGTTATTCGCACGAAGGACGGGATGAACTATTACAAACTGGATGATGAAAATTGTTTCAGAATGTATAAGTTTGTTGAAGACAGCGTCAGCTTTGATATTGTTGAAAATCCTGTTCAGCTTTATCACGCAGGCACAGCATTTGGTAAATTCCAGAATATGCTTGACGATTATCCTGCAGATAAGCTTTATGAGACAATTGTTGATTTTCATAATACACCCGAAAGGGTCAAACAGCTTGAGGCAGCAATCAGCAAAAATGCAGCAGGCAGACTTGTGGCTGTCAAGGACGAAGTGAATTTTGCCATTGAATATGCAAAGTATGCATCAAGGATTACAGATGAAATGGCAAAAGGTACTGTTCCGCTTAGAGTTACACACAATGATACAAAGCTGAATAACGTGCTTTTTGACAAGGATACTTTTGAGGGTGTTTGTGTTATTGACCTTGATACCGTTATGCCGGGTTCGGTTCTATATGATTTCGGTGATGCTCTCAGGTTTGGCGCATCCAGCGGCACCGAGGACGAAACCGATTTAAGCAAAATTTGGTTTGACCTTGAAAAATTTGAACAGTTTACAAAGGGATTCCTTGGCGAAACAGCAAAATGCCTCACCGAAAAGGAAATTGAACTTCTTCCAATGTCAGCATTGCTTATGACCTATGAATGTGGTATACGTTTTCTGGCAGATTACTTAAACGGAGATACATATTTTAAAGTTCATCGCGAGCATCACAATCTTGACCGTGCAAGAACACAGTTTAAGCTGGTTAAGGATATCGAATCAAAGTTTGATGATATGAAAAAGATTGTTGAAAAATATTTATAATATCCTAAGATTGTGTCCTGTAGCATCATTGCCGCAGGACATTGCTATTTATAAAATACATATGAAGTGAAGTGGTTTAACTTGAACAATAATATAATAGGTATAGTTATTTGTATAGTATTTTGCATACTGTCAGTGATTGCGTGGGGAAGAATTATTGCAGGTCGTCTGCATATCGGTATATCACAGACTAAAAAAGTTAAGGCTGTCGTTTTAAATAAGCAAACTTATGTTACACAGGTGTTTTTCTTTAAGATACCATCTGATAGAAAACATTATGTAGTGGTATTTCTTATTGACGGCAGGGAAAAATACTTTAGTGTAACTCCTGAAACATATGACCGTATTAAGTTAAAGCAGAAAGGAACTTTGAC
>JAZRJT010000048.1:0-3503 GCA_045645905.1 Clostridia bacterium | reverse complement strand
TTATCAGGTAAATGGCCGCCATATGTGCCGGATAGAAAATGTAAAAGAAATTTTTCATCCTCAGTCTTCCCTTTTCGCCGTTATACAAAGCAATAAGAGGAACTGTCATAAGCGCAAATCCCTGCACGTAGCCGTAAACCGCCCACAACAAGCACAGCATCAATGTAAATATAAACATCTTCGCACGTTTTGTCTTTGCCATAAATACTGCCACAGGCAACATAACACCAAAAAATCCATAGTCAACTGCAAAACCTGTACCTTTAAAAATGTCCGGCAGTGTGGTGGTATAAAAGCATACCGCAGCCACCGCTAAGCCAATCAAAGCCCAATGCAGCATATTATCCCGTTTTAACGCATTATCCGCAAGCATACAAAGTGCTATCGAAAGAGAAAACGTCACAAATATGCATTGAAACGCCGACCGCAGCACCAAACCATATACCAACTGCAAAAACGCCGCCATAGCAACCATTCTCATCAGATATCTTCTGCGGTTTTTGGAGTGTTCAAAACCCTCTGCAATCATAAATGCAAATATGGGGTATGCAAGTCTTCCGATTATTCGCAAAATCGTCAGATGGGGAAGCAGATAAGAGCCGATATGGTCAACCACCATAGCAATGGCTGCAATAATCTTCAGTTGATTGCCTGTAAAAAATTTTCTTTTGTTCATATCTTTCAGTTTTACCCTTTTATATATTCCACAAGCTGTGCAATTTCGCCACGGTCTGTAAAATCTCCGTCAGCTTCACACAGGTCAATCAAGAGTTTTTCCATATCCGAGGGATTTTTCTTTCCTGACATAACCTTCTTGAGCATTTTTATTGCTGTCTTATGAGGAAGACTCAGCTCATCCAGAATCATCTTGCCCATAAAATTAAAAATCTTTACGTTTGAAGGAACTCCCTGTTTGAAATTCTTTTCTATTACCATTTTATCATAATATTCACGACAATCAAGTGGAGTAAGTCCTGTTGAAAATACTGCAATCTTTTTATCTGTCAGCTTGTCAAGATTTTTTGTTATAAGGCTGATACCTGCAATCATTTCGGCATACAGTCCTCCGCCATATACAATTGTATCATACCCGTCAAAATCTGTCGTCTTAAAGTCTGCGGCATCAACTGCCTTGCAACCAAGTTCTTCTGCAATCCACTCGGCATATGCCTTTGTAGAGCCGTATTTGGATTTATATATTACGATTGTGTTCATATTTGTTGCCTCCGTCTTTTTATAAAATCCACCAAAAAGCTATATAAAAGTATTAATCCGTATACCACCACAGCAGAAATACCGAACTTGTCGCCGACTGTAAGATTAAATTTGGGCAGTATATCATACTTTAACACGGATAACACCATAATATGATACAAATATATGCTAAACGAGGTGTTGTTGATAACCTGTGCCCAACAGCAAAGCCGATTGCGCCTTTGACTAAGTAGCAGACAAGTGCCGTATATCACCAATATAGCAAGTGTAACGCAAGCAATATTTACAATCTCTGCATACCGATACCAATATCCGCCTGCCGACTGTCTGTATAACAAACCTATGTGTATAATTGCAACAATGACATATCCTGCAATGTACCAAGGATAGAATTTCTTAATTTTTTCATAAAGCTTGTTTCTTGCAAAAAACATACCAAAGACAAAATAAAACAAATATGTTCCAAGAAAGCGATCCGTATATTTAAATCTCCAGAACTGCACAAATAGCACCGAGCATATCAAAGCCACAACTGTTACCGCTCTGGAAAATCTGTCAAATAATCTCCTTAGCAACGGAAATATAATATACGATTGCACAGCAATCACAATATAATAACAGTGTGCCACCAATGTGCCTAAAAATATATACTTTGGCAGGCTTTTAATATCTGCCCAGCCTTTGCCGAAGAAATATGCAAAATAAACCATCACACAGATTACATACGGGATAATGACTTTCTTAATCCGACCCATATAAAAGCTTTTTAAATCAATTTTTACATTGGCATATTTATTATATAATTTCAATCCGCTTAAAAACAAAAATGCCGGAACAGAAAACCACAAAGCTCGGTTTATAATATAAATAACTGTATGCCAGAACGTGCCGAAGGTAAGACTTTCAACCGTGTCTGAGGTAAGATGCACCATAACAACACAAAAGCACAGAAACGAGTTCATTAACGGAATTTCGTTAAACTTTTTCATCACACTATTCCTTTCTGCTTTTCGCTGTAGTCACAGATGCAATCAACTTTCTTCTTATTTTTCCGCATTTATTCGTTAAGGCTTTATATGTTATTTCATCAATCGCATTCACCTTAAAAAGAATTTCAAGCCAATACTCTGTTTCATAACATTCTTTAAGAGCTATTTCCATTTTACTTATAAAATCAGCTTTGCTTTGGGCATATTTTGCTTCGTGGGAATTTGCTCCGATTGAAGAACAAGAACGTAATAGTTGATTTACAAAAACTGACCGTCCTTTTATATTATCACAAATTGCCGTTGTTTCAACTGTAAGTTCAACTGCTAATTCTTTAATTGTTTTATTTTCCATCGGTTAATCACCCCTTGCGATATACTCATTTCATTCGTGCGATATATTATGCTTTCGCAAAATGCGATATAACCTCATTTCATTCGGTTGCGATATGCTATAAATTCTTAACCACGTCCCGAAGGGACATATCGCGCCGCAGGTATATCGTATACTTTAGTATATATCGCAAATTCCGTCAGGAATTTATATCGCTGCGAAGTTGTACAACAACTTCGCAATGATGCGTCCGTGGGAACATATCCACCGGCTGGACTTTTTGGGTTTTATATCCCAAATTTTCAAGGATTTTTAAATCTCTTGCCAAAGTTGAGGGCTTGCAGGAAACATATACAATCCTCTTTGCTCCGGTTTTTGCCACAGTTTTAAGCAGGCTTTCCTCGCATCCCTTTCGTGGTGGGTCAAGAATAACAACATCCGGTCTTTCGCCCTTTAGTTTTGGCGCAACCTCTTCGGCTGTTCCGCAGTAATATTCAGCATTTTCAATGCCGTTGAGTTTTGCATTATCTTTGGCATTTTCAATCGCCTGAGGAACAACCTCGCACCCAACAATCTTTTTTGCATCCTTTGCAAGATACTGGCCGATTGTTCCAATTCCGCAATACAAATCCCATACAACCTCGCATCCCGTAAGCTGTGCAAACTCTGCTACCTTGTCATATAAAACCTTGGTCTGAGCATTGTTTACCTGATAGAAAGAAAGCGGTGACAGCTTGAACTTGCAATGCCCAATGCTGTCAATCAGATAGTCCTCACCCCAAAGAGTCCTGAATCTTTTGCCAAGTACGACATTTGTCTGCTTTTCGTTCATATTATGGATAACGCCCGAAAGCCCATCCACCTTTTCACGAAGAATCTCAACCAGCCTTTCACGGCACGGAACATCCTCGGTCTTAGTCACAATGCATACCATAACTCCTGATTGACCGCATCTGGTATAAATATGA
>JAZRJT010000047.1:0-8880 GCA_045645905.1 Clostridia bacterium | reverse complement strand
AAAAGCATTGTTTCGATAAACTGTGCCTGAATAAGCGGGCCTCTCACCGTAAGAATAGGCTCATTAGGGAAAATGGGCGTACCCTCAGGGATAGCCCATACATCACATTCAAATTTAAATGTTTCAAGATACGACAAAAAGTCCTCGCAAAAAAGACCCTTTTTGCGAAGGTATTCGACATCATCTGCGGAAAATTCAAGTTCTTCAAGATATTCAATAACCTGCTGAACACCTGCCATAATAGCAAAGCCCGCATTATCAGGAACCTTTCTGAAGAACAGGTCAAAATAGGCAATTTCGTTCTGCATACCGTTTTTCAGGTATCCGTTAGCCATTGTAATTTCGTAAAAGTCTGTAAGTAAAGTATAATTCATAATATATGCCCCGCTAAATGCAAGATTTTTATACATTTATTAATTATAACACTATTATCCCGAATTTACAAGTCATTTTGTATTATTTGCACTGTTTATCTACATTTTTTATACTGCCTCAATAATTATTATATCATCACCTATCTTTTTTATATTTTCCCACTTTATTATCACATCGCTTTCTTTGCCTAAAAACCCCATTAAGCGGAAAGCTCCCGGTACAATCAACGCTGTCAGTTTTCCGGTGGATAGGTCTATTTCCACATCCGAAACAAAGCCAAGTCTTGCGCCGTCAGATACGTTGATGACTTCTTTTGCCTTTAATTCGTTAATACTGCATTTCACAAAAATCACCTCATACAATTTTTATGCTCTTTGTTTTTTCGATATTCTATTCCCAATTTCTTCAGTATAGCAACCCACACGTTGAGAAATACTGTAAACATAAATTTTTTTCGAGAGGGATGGTTGAAATTTTTGTTAATAAGGTTGAAATATGCGGCGTAAATACAGCAAAATTGCCGCGTCTTAATGAAAAGCAAAAGCAGGCACTTTTTGAAAAAATACAGATGGGAGATAAAAATGCCCGTCAGGAATTTATATACGGTAATCTGCGGCTTGTTCTCAGCGTTCTGCAACGATTTGGCGGCAGGGGTGAAAATGTGGATGATTTATTTCAGGTGGGATGCATCGGGCTGATAAAAGCACTTGATAATTTTGACACCTCACACGGCGTTAAATTTTCTACGTACGCAGTGCCGATAGATGTCCTTTGGGGAAATAGCTCTACATATCAAATTTATAATATATTTTTATATCATCACCGCACACAACTATTTCTGAAACACAATCTTTTATAATGTTTCGTTGTTCAGCAAGAGTCATATATTTCCAGCTTTCACGAAGGGTTGAGAGTCTGGTTTTTATTTCGTTTTCACGTTTACTGACAAGCTGCTGCTTCTTTTCTATGCTGATTTTCTTTTCTATCTCTTTAAGTTCTGCCTTTGTTTCCTTTATGGCAGAGCTTAATGCCATATCTTCGCTTTCTGCAAAGATAAGATACAGCTTTTTTAATTTGTCAGTCACCTTTTTTTGCCGTTCCTCAAGTATTTCCACAACAGATGCCGATGTAGTATATAAGGTCTTTTTGTTTTTATTCTTTACGCCAAGTGAGAACAAATCTTCCTTTATAACATTTTCAAGTTCTTCTGCCCAGACTCCTTCATTTGGGCAATCAGGGTCTTTAATAAGATGTGGCTTGCTTTTATCACGTGAATACCATACTATTTTATAGCCGGTTTTGCCCCACTTATGATAACGCATTTTTGCACCGCAACAGCCGCACCTGACAAGTCCACTTAACAGATTACCTTGTTCGATACGTCTTCCGCCCGAGCGTTCGCCCATTATCTGCATGGCTTTCTCATATGTTTCCAAGGAAATAATTGCCTCATGTCTGCCCCTGTATTCCTCACCGTTGTAACATATATATCCTGCATATGTCTTGCGCATCAAAATTTGTCGTGCCAGCTTTTCGTAGGATAATCCAAGCATTCGGGCTATGGAATTTGTTGAATAACCACCAATATAGAGTTCATAAATCTTTCTTACTGTATCTGCATCCTTATTTGGTATAAGAATCCCCTTTTCAGCATCATAGTCATATCCAAATGGAACCCTGCCTCCACCCATCCAGTAGCCCATTTTAATGCGTTCTTTCATCCCCATACTTGTACGTTCTTTGATGTTTTCGCGTTCAAGCTGCGCAAATGCCGAAAGTATCCCAAGCATAAGTCTGCCAATTGGGGTTGATGTGTCCATACTCTCGTTCAAAGAAATAAAATCAACACCGTTTGGATTAAAAACATCCTCGATAAGATATAAGGTGTCCTTTTGACTTCTTGAAAGTCTGTCCAGCTTGTACACAATAACACAACCGATTTTACCCTGCTTTATATCCTCAATAAGTCTTGCAAGCTCAGGTCTTTCAATATTACTTCCGCTGAAACCGCCGTCAATGTAATAATCATATTTCTTTATAGACTTTGACACACAATATGCAGTAAGCATCTCCTTTTGTGCATCAATAGAGTAACCTTCTTCACGCTGTGCATCTGTTGAAACTCTTATATAAATTGCGGCAATTTTATCCATCTATACCGTTCTTTCTTATATTATTCTTAGTTTGAATTCTGTGATTAATTTTTTCTATCGTGCCTGAAATCAGGTCGTTTTGGATAACAATTTCTTCTGACAATGCCTTGTTAATTTTCTTTCCATTTATATATCTTGTAACTTTCATAAAAACACCTCCAAGGGTATTATTGACAGATTAAGAGGTGAAAAAACAAAACTAATCATTTTATTATACACAAAACAGCCCTGCATACACAGAGCTGTTTTGTATATGAGCAATTGGTTTAGCGACAACTGGGGTGCTGTTGCATTAAAAAATGCGCCGACATGAGCCGACGCACAAAAAACGCAAACTCCGCCAGTCGCCAAACCAGTTTTATATAGTATGAGATATACAAATATATACAGATACTAAGGAATGGAATTTGCATTTTTATCAAACACAACCCTAGTATCTATATTTGTATAAAAAATATACCTCAATACTACATAAATTATTAAACTGATTTGGCAAAAATTATAATATCATACTTTTTCTGTTTTGACAATAGTTTTAGTAAAATTTTTTAAATAACGCAAAAAGACAAAAACGAAATCAAATCGTTTCTGCCTTTTAAACTTTCACCTAAATATTAAATAGTTTTTTTGCGTTTTCGCTGAGAATAAGGCGGTTTGCATCCTCGCCCAAATTCATCGCAAACAAGGTTTTAAGCACATTTTTTGCTGACCACATAGGATAATCCGAGCCAAACAGAACACGGTCTATACCATATCGCATAATAAGCTCCTTAAAGTTGCAATCCTTTGAAAACTCAAAGCTGGAGGAACAATCCACATAGAAGTTTTGTAGCCCTGCAAACTTTTCGCAGGCCTCCTCCCACACCGACCAGCCGCCAAAATGTGCACCTATCAGTGTAAGCTTGGGGTACGCCTTTAAAACCGGCAAAACACGGTTGGGGTTTGAGTTATCATAACGATAGTCCCCTGTGTGCATCAAAATTGGCAAATTCTTCATTTCGCAATACTCATAGATTTTAAGAAGATTACCTTTATCAACCTGAAAGCCCTGAATGTCGGGGTGGAGCTTTACACCCATCAAGCTAAGCTCCAAAAGGTGCTCAATGTCGCCGCCGATATCCTCACTGTCAGGATGCAGGGTTCCAAGACCTGTAAGAAAGCCGTCACTTGCCTCTACCTCTGCAGCAATAAACTCATTTATGCTTTTTACCTGGTGGGGTGTTGTTGCAACAGACTGCACTATTGCGTGGTCAATACCGAATTTGGTGTAAGCCGAAACCAAATGCTTAACAGTACCTTTGCCATATGCTGTTGAACCATAAAATTTGTCGGTTGCGGCAACCGCCTTTTCGGCAATCTTTTCGGGATAGATGTGACAATGTGCATCAATTACAAAGTAGCCTTTTATCATTTAAGCGGTCACCACACTGTCTGCCTTTTGAAGACCAAGTTTCACAACTGCATCCTCACGCATCTTATACTTAAGAATTTTACCTGCCGCATTCATCGGGAATGAATCAACAAAGTCAATATATCTTGGCACCTTATGCTTTGCCATATGAGCAAGGATATATTCCTTCATTTCCTGCTCGGTCATTGCTTCGCCGTCTTTCAGAATAATACAAGCCATAATTTCTTCGCCGTACTGTTCGTCAGGAACGCCGATAACCTGAACGTCACTTACCTTTGGATGAGTATAGATAAATTCCTCAATCTCCTTGGGGTAAATATTTTCGCCGCCTCGGATAATCATATCCTTAAGGCGACCGGTAATTTTATAGTTACCGTCCTCGGTTTTGCAGGCAAGGTCGCCTGTGTGAAGCCAACCGTCTTTATCAATAGCCGCAGCAGTTGCCTTTGGCATCTTGTAGTAGCCCTTCATTATATTGTATCCACGTGCAACAAACTCACCATTTACACCAACAGGACACTCTTCACCGGTTTCGGGGTCAACAATTTTACATTCAATTTCTGGAAGAGCACGGCCAACCGTTCCCACACGAACTTCAATGGGGTCATCTGTTGAACTCATTGTACAGCCGGGCGACGCCTCGGTCTGACCGTAAACAATGGTGATTTCCTTCATATTCATTTTGTTTACAACGTCCTGCATTGCAGAAATGGGGCATGGGCTTCCTGCCATAATTCCCGTACGCATATACGAGAAATCTGTTTTTGCAAAATCCTCATGTTCGAGCATAGCAATGAACATTGTTGGTACGCCGTGGAATGCCGTAATGTGCTCACGGTTGATACAAGCTAATGACGGCTTGGGTGAAAAATACGGAAGCGGGAACAATGTTGCACCGTGAGTCATTGATGCTGTCATTGCAAGCACCATACCAAAGCAATGGAACATCGGCACCTGAATCATCATTCGGTCTGCCGTTGACAAATCCATTCTGTCGCCTATGCATTTACCATTGTTAACAACGTTATAATGTGTCAGCATAACACCCTTGGGGAAGCCGGTTGTACCAGATGTATACTGCATATTGCACACATCATCCTTGTCAACCGCCGCCGCCATACGGTAAACTGTTTCAACGGGAACTTTGGATGCCATAGCAAGAGCATCCTCCCACTCTAAACAACCCTTCTGTTTAAAACCAACAGTAATGATATTACGCAGGAAGGGAAGTCTTTTTGCGTGAAGCTGTTCGCCTGGCTTAAGGTTTTCAAGCTCGGGACAAAGCTCTGCCATAATCTGTGAATAGTTTGAATCACGATAGCCATCAACCATAACAAGTGTATGAGTGTCAGACTGCTTAAACAGATATTCTGCCTCGTGAATTTTATAAGCTGTATTTACTGTTACTAAAACAGCACCAATTTTTGTGGTAGCCCAGAATGCTATGTACCATTGAGGCACATTTGTTGCCCAAACAGCAACGTGGGTACCTGCTTTAACACCCATTGCAACAAGAGCACGGGCAAATTCGTCAACATCGTCACGAAATTCACTGTATGTTCTTGTGTAATCAAGGGTTGTATATTTAAATGCATACTGGTCGGGGAATTCCTCAACCATACGGTCAAGCACCTGAGGAAATGTACAGTCAATCAAAAGGTCTTTTTTCCATACAAACTTTCCTGTATGTGCTCTGTTTGAATACAGTGACGAAACATTTTTTGCAGGGTCACTGAACTGTTTCATATAATTTACAAACTGAGCAAAGATAATTTCCATATCATCAAGCTCTTCACACCAGTCGGGATGCCATTCAAGCGAGATAAAACCATCATAATTTACCGAGCGTAAAGCCGCCATCATCTCACCGATGGGAAGCTCGCCTTCACCCATAAGGCAATATTCGATGCCTTCTTCTGTACGCTGTGCATCCTTGATGTGTACGTGGCGTACATAAGCACCAAGATTTGTAATGGTTGTCTCAGGCTGTTCGACATTATTGAAATACGGTGAATACATATCCCACAATGCACCAAGCGAGTCACTTGCAAAGTCAATAAGAACCGCGCGGAGAGCCGCAGTATCACAAAATATTCCCGTTGTTTCAATAAGAAGAGATATATTATTTGACTCTGCTTTGGGAACAACCTCAGAGAGAATTTCCATAACAGACTCAATTGCCTTATCCTTCTCTATTCCTTCGCCAATTGCTTTTATACGCACATTGGGAATATGAAGATTTGTAGCAATTTTAATACATTCATTAATTTCGTTAATAGATTTTTCCTTTGCAGAAATATCTGCACAGTCGCAAAGTGTATCTATGCAAGGAATGGTAAGCTTGAGTTCGTAAAGACGTCTTACTGTAGCAGCCGCAGCATAGTTGTAAAATGCGCCGTCTTTTTCGGTAAACAAAGGATTATAGATATTATGAAGTTCAATTCCTTCAAACTTCATATCCTTTGCAATGTCACAGAAATCATCAAAAGAGTGTCCATGCCATCCCTTTGTTGAAAATGATAATTTCATACCCTACGCCTCCTCGTATACAATCTTATTTACAGCACCAAGATAAGCCTTTATACTTGCGCCGACAATATCTGTTGAAATACCGCTGCCCGAATATACACGGCCTCCCTGACGAAGCTTTACAAGTGCTGAGCCCATAGCCTCTCGGCCTTCAGTAACAGACTGAATCTGAAAATCATCAAGTTCATAGTGGCTACCTGTTATCTGCTCGATTGCACGAAAAGCCGCATCAATAGGACCATCGCCCATTGAAACACCTTCAATTTCACCGCCGTCGGTTTTATGCAGTTTTATCTGTGCTGATGCAGTAATTATATTACCGGTATTTATCACATAGCTGATGAGTTCATATGTAGGCGGAACCTGAAGGGCAACCGCCGCAACAATTGCATCAAGCTCTTTTGCACTAACCTTTTCCTTCTTTACAGCAAGTTTTTTGAATTCCTCAAAAACCTTTTCGCTATCTTCTTCACTAAGGTCATATCCCAGTTTTTGTGAAAGTACATTTACCGCCGCAATATCATCACTTTTGTCTAGATACATAGCACTATTATCAATATGAATTGTCGCATCAGCCACTGCCGTATCTGTATTGCCGATTATTCTTGAAATCTGACGGATAATGCGATTAAGCTCAGTAAACTTGATTTCAGAAGATATACCGCAATTATTGCCGCAGTTCTTTATAGTCTGGGCAAATCTTTCAAGGCATACGGCATCCTTTGAAACTGCTGTTTTTACGGTGTCTGCACTGTCTCTTATCGTCATAACAGCAGCAGCATTTGCCATACCATTTTTATTTTCACAAGATACGCCCAATTTAACAGATGAAAGTTCAGGAATCTTTGCGCATAAATCGTCAACAAAGCCTGCAAATTCATCAGGCATCATCTCGCCTGCTGTATCACACAAAGTGACAAGTGTTGCACCTGCACTGATTGATGCCTTTATTGCATCAATCAGGAACCCCTCTTCTGCACGTGTTGCATCAACCGCACAAAATTCAACATCTGCATACGCACCTTTTGCCTTTGATACAAGCTGAGTTATAAGCTCAAGCATCTTAGGCGCCTTTTTGTGGCAGGTATATTCCATTCCGACAGGAGAAACAGGCAGTTCAACACGAATACGTGGGTTCTTTGCAGCAGAAAGTGCCTCAACGGCAAAATCAACGCCTTTCTCGGTCATTCCTGAAGCAACAGAAATAATACTGCTTTGAACAAATGAAGAAATTGTACGAACCAATAGAATATCGCTCTTTTTGTCTTCTATTGCAGGTAGTTCAATTGCGCTAACATTTAGCTTTTCAAGCTGTCTTACGATTTCTATCTTTTCTTTAAAACTCAATGTCGCATTGCGGCAAAGAGTTGTGTCCGCTACATTAACATTTTTCATTTATTGTTTCCTCCTTAATATATTGCCCGTACTTATTTCAACGGACAAGTCCAACCAAATTTATCTTCGATTTTACCCCACTGAATACCTGTTAACGTGTCATAAAGATGCTGTGTCACTTCACCGATTTTGCCTTCGTTTACTGTAAATATTTTACCCTTGTAGCTGAGCTCACCGATAGGTGAAACAACTGCAGCTGTACCGCATCCCCAAGCCTCTTCAAGCGTTCCGTTAGCCATTGCAGCCTCAAGTTCATCAATGCTGAGAAGACGTTCTGATACATTATAGCCTTCGCTCTTAAGAACTTCAATACAAGACTTACGAGTAATACCGGGAAGAATTGAGCCGGTAAGAGCAGGTGTAATAATTTCACCATTGATTTTGAACATAACGTTCATAGCGCCAACTTCTTCGATATACTTTCTTTCAACGCCGTCAAGCCACAGAACCTGTGAATAACCCTTCTGCTCTGCTCTTTCGCCTGCACGGTTACTTGCTGCGTAGTTACCGCCGCATTTTGCATAACCTGTACCGCCGCGAACTGCACGGACATCCTGGTCTTCAATCATAATCTTAACAGGGTTAATACCTTCTTTGTAGTAGCTGCCAACAGGTGATGCAATAATCATAAATTTTGCATTGTGTACTGCGTGAACACCCAATGTTTCATCATTGCCAAACATAAAGGGGCGCAGATAAAGTGATGTTCCGGGGGCAGATGGAGTCCAGTCTTCCTCGCACTTTACAAATGTGTTTAAGATTTCCATTGCCATATCTTCATCAATCTGGGGAAGGCAAAGACGTTCTGCAGAATTGTTCATTCTGCGGATGTTTTCTATAGGTCTGAACATCTGCACCTTGCCGTCAGCACGACGATAAGCCTTAAGACCTTCAAAAATTTCAGAGCCATAGTGAAGAACGGTTGATGCCGGGTGAATTTCAAAAGCACCAAAGGGTACTATCCTTGCATCATACCATCCCTTTTCTCTTGAATAATCCATAATAAACATATGGTCT
>JAZRJT010000046.1:0-2501 GCA_045645905.1 Clostridia bacterium | reverse complement strand
TTTCTTTTTGGCATTTTAATAAGTTCGTGTTTGTAATACTGTGATTAGCCGCGTGATTTACCGACTGAGCGTTGCGAAGGAGGTAGTTTCAAGGCACACCGCTGCCGGTGGCAGATGAAGGTGTGGCTTGAAAGACGCCGCGGTCGACAAATGCGCCACGCTCCAAGTGAGCGCATTGTCGGGCACCGCAAGTGTCGATTGTATAAATATAAAAACAAGATAAACATTTGGAAGTTTGATAAAAAGGTTCGAGCCCTAAATTATTCTCACAAAAAACAAAAGCCGTGAATTTCACGGCTTTTATTCATCCTCTATATACTGCATAATATCTTCAACATTGCATTTTAAAATTTTGCAAAACATTTCTATTGTATGTGTGCTAACACTTTCATTTCGCTTTAATCGTGTTATTTGTCCGGGGCTAATTCCGTGTTTTTTTATAAGGGTATATTGAGTTATGTCTTTTTCTTTCATAGTTTGCCATAATTTATTATATGAAATCATAATTTTTTCAATCCTCCTATTGACATAATAACCGATTATGGTATATAATTATATTAACCAATATCGGTTAATATATGGTATAATAAAGGAGAAAAAAGAAATGTTGAAAAAGTTTGTATGCGTATTTGTAGCTGTTTTGTTTTGTTTAGGGTTGTGTTGTTGCACTCCTTCAAGCACACAAGAAAAACAAGCATCACAAGAAACGGTGGATCCAGTAGAAGAAAGAAAAAATATGTTGGATAACGCATTTATTAAATGTTGTATGGCAGATATCAATTTTGCTACGCTTTCATTGGATCGATCATCGTTGGTTATTGATACAAATCCTGAAGACAAAGTTTGGAATAATTATGAAGATAAAGCTTTAGAGGCTATCGTATTAACGAATGATTTTCTGAATTTGCCCGCCTCGGTTACTGAAAAAATGTCTAGCACAAGAGCACTTGATGGAATGCAAAGTCAAAACTGTGGTGATTTTACAGTAAGCTGGACTTATCATCCAGATAATGGATTAAAGGTAATTTATGAGGTTAATTTTTCATAAATCGAAATTATTCTTGTTTTTCAGACACATTAAATTCGTGTCATTAAATTAAAAACACCCAAAAAGAAAAACCATCCCTTGTGGATGGTTTTTCTTTTTGCCTTTTTAGTAAGACTCGCGTCTTTAATACTGTGATTAGCAGGACACAACATCATTTGTGATTTAGCGCAAATGGTTTTTTCAATATATTGCATTACACCCCCAAGGGTGATATAATGTTAGATAACGAAAGGTCAAATTCCAGAAAGGTGGTAATAAGATGAAAAGCAGTATGCTAATACATCCCGAGGAATTATCCAGAAAATGGATTGATAGGCTTGTAAACGCCGGAATTGGAACTATTGGTCTTCATCCAGTCGGCGGGAAAAAATCGGCTGAATCATTGAAAGAACTTTTGTGCCTAATGAAAACAAGTGAATTTTGCGGTTTGATTGATTATGCAAAGAGTAACGGTCTTGAGGTAGAATATGAGTTTCATTCTATGAGCTACCTTCTTCCAAGAACCTTATTTGACACGCATCCCGAGTATTTTAGAGTGAATAAAGACGGTGAGAAAACCAACGACTACAACTTCTGTGTTTCAAATGCAGAAGCGTTGCAATTGGTGGCGAAAAATGCAGCTGAGTTAGCAACATCGCTTTACAGAAGCTCACACGATTTTTATTTTTGGTTGGATGATGGCTTGGATCTGAAATGTCATTGTCCGCGTTGTAAGCACCTGTCGGCTTCGGACCAGCAAATCATTGTCTTGAATAGTATGTTGCGTGAAATTAAAAAGCAGATACCTGATGCACGCATGGCATATCTTGCCTATATGGACACCATTGCACTGCCAATTCATACCGATATTGAGGATGGACTTTTCTTAGAATATGCTCCGTTTGCGAAATACACAGTCACAAAAGATAAAGCAGAACTTATTGAAAAAGAAAAGGAAATGATGATTCCTTTGATGCGCGTTTTTGGTAGTCAGCCCCAAAAAGTACTTGAATATTGGTACGATAATTCTTTGCTTTCAAAGTGGAAAAAGCCACCGCAGAAATTCGTTTTGGATGAAGCTGCGATGCTTGATGACATTGTAGAATATAAAAAGGCGGGCTTTAATTCGATTGCAACCTTCGCGTGCTTTTTGGGCGAGGATTATGAAATATTGCATGGTGATATAGATGTTATCCCGTTTTCAAACGCTGTTTCTAAATGAGTTGTGTTTCGCGTTTTGTAAGAGCTCATATGTTTTAACTTAAAGATAGGTAGAAAAACTGATAACCAAATAATTCTGTGAAATTGTAAGAAAATTAGATTTTTAGATTGGTACATTTTGAGTGTCAACTCCAATAAGAAAAACCATCCCTTGTGGATGGTTTTCTTTTTAGCAAATTTTAAATATGTTTTGTGCTATATTGCATTCGTCCCAAACCAACGGTCGAGTTATATACTATATAAAACTGTTGCA
>JAZRJT010000045.1:0-5665 GCA_045645905.1 Clostridia bacterium | reverse complement strand
GTCTTCTGAGCCATAAGAGGTGTGTCAATTGCGTTAACAAGAAGCTGTGCAATTGTACCACGGTTAGCCTTTGTACCCATTGTAGCGTTTGATACGCCGTTTGTTACATCATATCTCTGAGCAGCAGCGAGGTAACCACCGGGGTAACCACCGTTGTTTTCAGCGTAAGGTGTGTAACCAAGAGTAGCCATTACCATCTTAACAGCCTGTTCGTAAAGAACTGCGTCGTCAGGACCGAAGTTGCCGTCGCCATAGCCGTTGATGATGCCCATGCCTGCAGCATTAGCAATGTAGCCAGATGCCCAGTGTGAAGCAGGAACGTCAGCAAAAGCTGTGTTAGCGCTGCCTGCAGCTGTGTCACCATAACCCTGGATTCTAGCGATAAGAGCAGCCATTTCAGCTCTTGTTACGCCTTCTTCGGGCTTGTAAGTGCCGTCTTCGTAACCTGTAACGATTTCGAGTTTGTTGAGTGTTTCAACTGCTTCATAATAAGCACTATCTTCTGCAACGTCACTGTATGTTGCACCAAAAGCAACAGTTGTGAGCATCATAGCGATAACGCAGATAGAAGCAATCACTTTTTTGAGATTATACATTCTCAAATCCTCCTTTAAAAATAAATATATGTTTATTAATTTTTTTACAATGTATTGATATTTGTTGATGAGAATATGACCAATCACGCTATACTCCCATTAACTTAGGTTGATTATATCACCAAAACACCGGATATGTCAACAGCAATTTAAAAATGTAACACTATTGTAACAAATTTTAAATTCTTTTGTCAAATTCGGTATTTTTGAAATATTTTATTTGTATTTTATTATTCTGTCAAACAACAACATATTGTTTTAAAAAATAACATTCTACGTCATATATTGTAATACTCTTTATCAATTATGTCAAGGTTTTTTTGTAATTTAAAAGAATTTTATGGAAATTTTACGTTCTGTTACAAACAAACGTTGCCATTTACATCCTTGAAACCTCTTTAATAATTTTTTCTATCTCTTCGAAACCCCTTGCGGCATATCGCTCGGCTTTTTCACGCTTGTCCTTAATTCTTTCGCCCAAATCTTCAAAAATACCAAAGTTTACATTCATTGGCTGAAAATCTGTTACTGCTGGATTGGATACATATTTAGCCAAAGCCCCCATCGCTGTCTTTGCAGAAATTTCAGGTGCATCCTCGCCAAGAATTGCACAAGCCGCACACAATCCTGCCCACAGACCAGATGATGCAGATTCGATATATCCCTCCACTCCTGTTATCTGTCCGGCAAAATACACCTTGGGGAATTCCTTCATATTATAATTACAGCTCAGCAGCTGTGGCGAGTTGATATAGGTGTTGCGGTGCATAACGCCATAGCGGACAAATTCAGCATTTTCAAGCCCCGGAATCATACCAAACACCCTTTTCTGTTCGCCAAATTTAAGGTGGGTCTGAAAACCTACTATATTATACATACTTGCGGCACCATTATCCTGACGGAGCTGTACCACCGCATAAGGACGGCTGTCATCGTGCGGATTGGTAAGACCAACCGGTTTCAGGGGGCCATAACGCATTGTATCTGTGCCACGGGCTGCCATAATCTCGATTGGCATACAACCCTCAAATACTTTTGGATTTTCAACACCTTCGTGAAGCTGTGCCGCCTCGGCATTAACCAGCTCCTCACGGAAGGCAAGATATTCTTCCTTGTTCATAGGGCAATTGATATAGTCATCGCCACCCTTGCCATAGCGTGCCGCCTTAAAGGCTTTGGACATATCAATGCTGTCAAACAAAACAATTGGTGCCGCCGCATCATAGAAATGAAGAGCAGAATTTCCCGTCAACCCCAAAATAGTTTCAGCAATTGCATCAGATGCAAGCGGGCCTGCCGCTATAATAGTATATTCATCTTTATCAATTTGGGTCACCTCTTGTTCAATGACATTTATATTGGGGTGGGATTTTATCTTTTCAGTAACCATCCTGGAAAAAGCATCTCGGTCAACCGCCAACGCTCCGCCCGCAGGAACCTTGACTGCATCGGCACATTCCATAATCAAAGAACCCAGACGTCGCATTTCCTCTTTCAGCAAACCAACTGCATTGTATATCCCGTCAGCACGGAACGAGTTGCTGCATACAAGCTCCGCAAAATCAGGGCTTTTATGTGCAGGTGAAAATTTTAATGGTTTCATTTCATAAAGCTCCACAAAAACGCCCTTATTTGCAAGTTGCCACGCCGCCTCGCATCCCGCAAGACCTGCACCTATAATCTTTATCTTTTTTTGCTGCACCATATAAACATTCCTTTCGGATTATTTTCTTTGGTAAGTATATCACACTTTTTATGGTTTAGCAAGACTTTACACCGTCATTGCTCCTAGCAATAAAGGAAGGGTTTCGTTGTATATCACAGGAAGATTTTTAAACGGAAGAGGATTTGTGCCTTCACCCACCTCAATCGTAAAGCCCGGACGGCGAAATTTATCAACGAACCAATCCTTATAGCCGCCGTAAGATGCTATTCCTTCGGTTGTATCGACTTTATATGGAGAAATTAATTCAAAGGCGTTTGCAATTTTGATTGACGTGGGCGGTTCTTTACCCTGAAAGCCTTGATAAATGACCTTGCCCTGACTGTGAAAAGCAAGAACCATCTCAAAATCGTGTTTGACAGTGAATTCTGCAAGTGCACGACTCTCGGGCTCGGATAGCGGAGCATCCCCCGAAAACCGAGTCGGGCCGGGTCCAAAAATTCCGTACTCACTTTCCATAGCCTTGGATTGTTGCCACATTGCATCGTAATTGTGATTCAGGTCAACTCCATTTGCATTTGCCTGCCATTTGCTAAAATCTTGCGAGCTGTTATGTTTTATTAATTGACCTTTTTCATCTTTATTCAGCCAGTTGGGAATTCCTTTTGTTGATAGCTCTACACCATCGGGATTGAGCATCGGTATTATATATAAGGAAGTTTTTTCGCACAAAGCCTCTGCCGAAAAGCCGCAAAGGCATTTATTTGACTGCTGTGCGTCAAGAAAATCCTGTGCAAATTTCATCAGCACGGCAGATGTTATCCATTCCATCCCGTGATGAGCACCGTTATATGAGATTTTCTTTTTGCCGCGCCCCAGTTTTATGTAATACAATTCTTTACCCCACACAGATTCACCTATGCTACCCCACTCTGTTTCAGGAAATCTTTGAGTAAGCTTTTTAATATCGCGTTTCAACATTTCAAAATTATAATACTTCATTCATTTCACCTCTACATACAAATATATGAAGATATATTAAAAGTATTACAATATAGATTATAGATGCGTACCACAACAAAATGCAGCAATATCCCCACAAAGACATTGCTGCATAATATTTCGCCTGTTTAAAATTATTTCAATGTGTTTAAAAATTCTGCCATCGCTGCCGCTCCGTATTTTGCACCATCAATGGCCTCAGCAAGAGTATTACCACTGCTGCCGACTTCAATTATCATACTGCCGCAGGTGGTGTGGCCATTAAACCTTTCGGTGCGGAGGTTTATACCCCGCATTAATGTAGGAAATTTGCCATTTATATGGTTTTGCAGTTTAAGTGCCAGTTTCATATTCTCGCGCCAGTTGGGATGGTTAAGCCCACCTGCATCTGTTCCTACAACAAACATAAGCTGGGCAACCTTTTTGCCGTCTATTTCGGAAACAAATTTTGCCTTGCTGCCATCATCATAAATAAATGCATCACGGTGAATATCAAGCACCATACATATATCAGGATACTTTGACAGATATCCCTCTACTGTTTTGCGAGAATTTTCATATGAGCCGTTAAAATCAGGATGGTCGTGCAAGGTAGTGTCGTGGATAACAGAAATACCATTCTCCTCGAATATTTGTTTTATCGCTTCACCCACCTTGACTACATTCCGGGATTTATCTAAGCTACGGTCTCTTTTGTCTACCTGATATGATTGTGTGCCTTCCGGCGAGTAACTTTCGGTACCGTGGGTATGTACTATAAGAATTTTGGGGTCATCCCCCTTCATATCAAAAGTAAGGGGGGCTTTAAGCATTTCATCAACATTTATACCATAAGTTGTTTCGTTGCGAATTAGAATTTTCCCCGAGTTCTTACCCAAGGCTTTTGCCTGACTTGAATCAATTTCTTTTATTGGATATTGTTCACTTTGCGGCTTTGATGCGTTTGTTGCTTCCTCGCTGGTATAAGTATTGGGAGAGTCTTGATTTGCAATTCTTGCCAGATATCCTCCACTTACCGCACGAATAACAGGTAGTTCTCCAAAAAGCACCGTTCTTTCGTCATTCGGGTCGATTGTCAGCACAAAGCTAAGGGCTTTTTTCAGGACTTCAGCAAATGTCTGCCTTTCTTCATCATTTCCGTGGCGAATTGCCGGAATACTTTCGCTGATTATTTGTCTGCCATCGGGAATATCAAATTCGACATCCGCGATTTTTATATTAACAAGAGCAAGGCTTGCAACAACTGTCAGAATTCCAATTTGCAAACCTCGCCGGATAATCTTCTTCCCGTCAATTACTACGGCTCTGTATCGCTTCATTCTCAATTTCCTTTCTCGCAAGTAGGATGTTTAATTATATGAAGCTAAACAGAAATATATGCAAACAAAAGCTGTCCTTATAAGCAAGGACAGCTCGATTTATTTATTCTTTTTGCTTTCTATCATTTGTGCCAGTTTCTTTGCCGCAGCACCTGCATGGCTGTAATATTCTTCAGCCGTGAAGCATTTGTATTTATCGCTTTCAGACCTGAACAACTCCAGCATAACCGTTCCGCCAAAGCTGTAATGTGCCAAAGCTTCTGCAACATAAGTATAGTCACAAATTCCGTCAAATGGTATAAGATGCTCGTCCTCATCGGGCAAGTGATGATTATCGTGAAGGTGAACTGCGGTAAGTCTGCTACCAAACAGGTTCATAAAATGTATACCTTTTGTGAAACAACCCTCGTGCCCAACATCCCAGCAAAAACCAACATCCGGGTATTGCTCAATCACATATGCAAGATTTGCAACAAAACGTTGATTTTCAAAAGCTAAGGTTATATTATTATCCCTTGCTTTTTCAATCAGCTGGGCAAAACGTCTGTTACCTATATCACTGATTGCGGGTGCAGGCTTTCCTGACGACAAATGCACAACTGCAACCGGAATATCAAAGTCTGCACATTTTTGAACGCAGGCAATAAGTCTTTTAAGCATTTCATCACCGTCGACGCCTTCCTTCCACATATCATTGATTCCATAAAAGGGTGCGTGAAGAGTGTCAAATGTAATTCCCGCACGCTTTACGCAGTCTACCAATGACCAGTCAAGTTGGGGATGGTCTGCCATTATAAAAGTATGCGTAAAATCATTTTCCTGCATCAGCTTAATCTGCCCGTTTATGTCAAGCTCGCCCTTGGCACCGTAACAGAACAAATTTATTCCTGTATCCATTTTATTTCCTCCATATTATCTTGAGTATATTTAGTCTATCAAAAGTTTTATCAGGTAAATGGCCGCCATATGTGCCGGATAGAAAATGTAAAAGAAATTTTTCATCCTCAGTCTTCCCTTTTCGCCGTTATACAAAGCAATAAGAGGAACTGTCATAAGCGCAAATCCCTGCACGTAGCCGTAAACCG
>JAZRJT010000044.1:0-53741 GCA_045645905.1 Clostridia bacterium | reverse complement strand
TTTCACAATTCCACCTCCTTTTTGTGTACCCTGTTGGGTTTAGCAAGATTAAAAATAGCATACATATCCATTTAATCTTTCTAGTATTATAACACCTTTCAGGATTGATTGTCAATGTTATTATGATTAAATTTTATCTATTTTTTTGGTAGTTATGACTAAATTTTCATACCCCTATTTGCAGCCCTATTAAACAACGCGGTTTTACTATTAAAATTCAGGGTTTTAAGGTAAAATCTGCATATTTGCGACACCGGCAAAAAGGGATAAAAAAACTCATAATTTTCATATATTTGCTATTGCTTTTTTAATTTGTTTTTGGTATAATTAATTAATATATGGCACATAGTGGCAAGGAAATTTTTTGCAGATAAGCGAAAGGGGGAAGTGAGATGCCCGCAAAAAAGAAAAAAGAAGAAGTTTTAACCTACAAGGGCAAAATGCTCCTCAGAAAAGGAAACGAAATTTACTACGGAAACCCCGGTGAAAAGTATATGGTGGTTTTCCGCATAACAGAAACAGACAAATTAGAAGACCTGGACATTTCAAAAAAAGTTGTTATCGAACTTCGGACCAATTCTGAAAACAATTCTATGCTTATCAAACAGGCCGAACGTGATGGGCTTTATAAGGCTTTTGATATTGGTTTCTTCTGGCTTGAGGATGCTCTTGAGAATTTTTAGTTTTGGGTTAATTATGCAGGGGAGGGCACTGCGCCGTCCCCTGCAACTCTTTTGCGAAAAATTTAATATACGTGCCCGTAGCTCAGCTGGATAGAGTGTCAGACTCCGACTCTGAAGGTCATGCGTTCGAATCGCACCGGGCATACCAAAAAGAAAATCCTGTCGCAAGATAGGGTTTTCTTTTTGTATTATTAATTTTTCATTATTCATCATTCATTATTCATTTCTGCGACAGGATTTTTAATTAATAATGAAACCGCTTCGCTGATGAATAATTAATAATTGAACTCCTTAATATTCCGTGGTATAATATCAATGGTGATGAAAATGAAAGAGAATTTTTTGATTGATAAATCAATAAACTTTGCGGCAAAAATTATAAAATTGCAGCAACATTTGACTAGAGATAAAAAAAACATATCATATCTAAACAGATAGTCAGAAATGGCACAAACATCGGCGCAAATATAAACGAAGCCAATTATGGACAAAGCAAGGCTGACTTTATATCTAAATTACATATTTCTTTAAAAGAAACTGCAGAAACAGAATACTGGTTAAGATTGTTGATTAAATCAGATCTGCTTTCGTTTGAAGAATGTGTGCCTCTGCTTAAAGATTGTCTTGAAATCAAAAGAGTTTTAATTTCCTCCATCAACACCGCAAAGAAAAACCAAAACTAAGCTCATTTCGGGCAAAAAAGAAAGCAGGCATCTGCCCGCTCTTCTTTCGTTGAATTGATACTGATATGAATCTGTAATCAATCGCTGTATTTACACTTGCTGACGCAACCTTGTTTTCTACTTTAATCATAACAGTTGTCTAATCAACTTGCATTTGCGCAAGGTCTGAAGCCTAACACCAAGCCGTATCAACGCAACACGTCATTCTTGGCACGAACAAAAACGTTAATGCCGATACAAAACCGTGCCCACACTGCCGACAGACACAAACTCCATCCTGCTGAGGTTAGTCAGCAGGTGCCGAAAAGGAATCTGTAATTATCAACACTGGGATACAGATTTGTTTTAACGTCATTATTCTTGCATCAAGAAATCAATTTTGCGAACGGTACTTTATGTCGCACCTCACACGCCTGCACCAATGCATAATGGTTTGTTGTCCTTAGTTTACAGATACAAAACAGCACAAGACATCCCCTTCTTGTGCAAAAAGTGTATTCAGCAACTATGAAACACGTTATAAGTATATACCTAATACCCTGTTTTGTCAATATGTAAATTGAATTTTATATGTTTGTATCAGTGAAATACAAAAAGACCGTCAGCGAGTGACGGTCTTTCAGTGTGTCGATAAACCTTTTAATGTATTCATAACACCTCATCCACTAATGAATCCCCTCGCCACTTCGTGGCCCTCTCCCCTTTAGGCAAGGGGCGCTTGGTCTCCCTTCCCCTCAAAGAGGAAGGCTCGATATCACGAGTTTTTTGGCTTCCCCTCGAGGGGAAGCTGTCAGCGTTAGCTGACTGATGAGGTGAAAAAATAGACTTTTCCGACAATCTAAAAGACCGTCAGCGAATGACGGTCTTTTCTAATATCTGCTATTGCAGAGATTAATTACTTAAGTTCTACAGTTGCGCCAACTTCTTCGAGCTGAGCCTTGAACTTTTCAGCGTCATCCTTAGAAACAGCTTCCTTAAGAGTTGTGGGAGCGCCATCAACAGCAGCCTTTGCTTCAGCAAGACCAAGACCTGTGATTTCACGAACAGCCTTGATTACCTTAATCTTTTCAGCACCAGCAGCAGCAAGAACTACGTCAAATTCTGTCTTTTCTGCACCAGCAGCTGCGCCATCAGCAGCACCTGCACCTGCAACCATAACGGGAGCAGCAGCGCTTACGCCGAACTCTTCTTCAAGAGCCTTTACGAGATCGTTAATTTCTACGAGTGTAAGTGTTTTGATATCTTCAATCATTTTTGCTATATCAGCCATTTTTATTATCCTCCATAATAAATAATATTTCGGGGTTTTATGCAACCCGATAGTTTAATTTTACAATTTGAATTACTCGGCGCTTTCCATATCCTTTGCGATAGCGTCCAGAGTTCTTACGAGGCTTCCGATAGGTGCCTGCAAGCTGCCCATCATCTTTGAAATAAGAGTTTCCTTGTTGGGGATGCTTGCGTAAACCTTAACCTCGTTTGCGTCGATTACCTTGCCGTCAACAAAACCTGCTTTGATTTCAAGCTGTTCGTTTGCTTTTGCAAATTCAACCAGAACCTTAGCGGGAGCAACAACGTCTGTGCTGCTTGTAGCAAGAGCGGTAGGTCCGTGAAGAATGGGGTCAAGGCCCTCAAGACCAACCTCGTTTGCTGCAAATCGAGTAAGAGTGTTCTTTACGATTGTGTATTCAACACCTGCTTCTCTGAGCTTTGCACGGAGCTCTGTATCCTGAGCAACAGTAAGACCACGATAGTCAGCGATAACACCTGCCTGTGCTTCCTTAAGTCTTTCAACCAAATCTGCAACGATGGCCTTTTTGCTCTCTAAAACTTTTTCACTTGGCATAATTGAGTTTCCTCCTTTCGAAAATTAACTAACTGCTAAATCCAAAAATAAATAACCCTCGCAGACGCACGCGAGGGTTAGAGAACGTAAACAACAAACCAAAATTTGTAATTTCGTAAAATCCTCGGCAGGAATTATGGCGGGATAGCCACCTGCTGTCTGCGGAATCTATTTCATTAACTATAATATTTTAACACATAAAACATTATATGTCAATAGAAATTTCAAAAATTATGCATCAATTTTGCTTGAGTTAATCTTGATGCCGGGGCCCATTGTAGATGCAACGGTAACTGACTTAAGGTACTGACCCTTAGCAGCTGATGGCTTTGCCTTAACGATTGCACCCATAAGAGCGTTAAAGTTTTCAACAAGCTTGTCTTTTCCAAAAGACGCCTTGCCCAAAGGACAATGGATGATGTTTGTCTTATCAAGACGGTATTCAATCTTACCTGACTTGATGTCAGCAACCGCACGTGTAACGTCGGGAGTAACGGTACCAGCCTTGGGGCTTGGCATAAGACCCTTAGGACCAAGAACCTTACCGATTCTACCAACAACGCCCATCATATCGGGAGTTGCAACAACAACATCAAAATCGAACCAGTTTTCTGACTGGATTTTCTGAACCAGGTCTTCAGCACCAACGAAGTCTGCACCTGCAGCCTTTGCTTCGTCAGCTTTGCCTTCACGAGCAAAAACAAGAACCTTAACTTCTTTACCTGTTCCGTTGGGGAGAACTACCGCACCTCTAACCTGCTGGTCAGCGTGACGTGAGTCAACACCCAGTTTAACGTGTATCTCAACAGTTTCGTCAAACTTTGCTTTAGCTGTCTGGCAACCCAGTTCCAAAGCATCAGCAGCATCATAGTACTTGCCTTTTTCAATAAGCTTAACGCTGTCTTGATATTTCTTACCTTTCTTCATTTATTCATTTCCTCCTAATGTGGTTCAGCAGAATATAGTTATATATTCCTCCCACTAATTTCGATTGACTAATTTGATAAAATTAGTCTTCTACGGTAACGCCCATAGATCTTGCTGTGCCCGCAATCATTGACATTGCAGCTTCAACTGATGCTGCGTTAAGGTCGGGCATCTTCTGCTCTGCAATTGCCTGAAGGTCAGCCTTTGAAAGCTGAGCAACCTTTGTCTTGTTCGGAACGCCACTACCGCTCTGAATTTTGCAAGCCTTTTTAATAAGAACTGCAGCCGGCGGAGTTTTTGTAATGAACGAGAAAGATCTGTCCTGGTAAACAGTGATAACAACAGGAATAACAAGACCTGCATCCTTTGCTGTTTTTTCATTGAACTGCTTACAGAAGACCATAATGTTTACACCATGCTGACCAAGTGCGGGACCAACCGGAGGAGCCGGTGTAGCCTTGCCTGCCTCAATCTGTAATTTGATGTAACCTGTAATTTTTTGCGCCATTCTAATGACACCTCCCTTTCACAAACGTGGTAATATCGGGAACGGAGCTTTTCTCCGCCCCTCCCACCTACCCGCATCGCGGATATATATAAACGGCATTTTGCCGTGTGGGAAACTAATTTTTAGCTTAATGCTTCTACCTGATTGAACTCAAGTTCAACATCGGTATCTCTGCCGAACATTGAAATCTTGGCTTTGATTTTCTGTTTGTCCATAACAATGGCGGTAATCACGCCAACAAAGCCTTCAAGCGGCCCATATTTAACACGGATATTGTCACCAACGTCAAAACCAACAGTAATTGTTTTCTTTTCAAGACCGATGGCAGCAATTTCTTCATCGGTAAGGGGAACAGGCTTAGAGCCCGGCCCTACAAAGCCCGTAACACCGCGGCAGTTGCGAACAACATACCAGCTTTCGTCGGTCATAATCATTTTAATAATGACATAACCGGGGAAAACCTTGCGCATAACTGTCTTCTTTTTGTCGTCTTTAATTTCGACAACTTCTTCCATGGGAACGCTGATTTCCTGAATTATATCTTGCATATTGCGATTTTCAATGGTTTTTTCGATATCGGCTTTTACCTTGTTTTCATAACCCGAGTAGGTGTGAGCAACATACCATTTTGCCTCTTTAGACATAACTTACGTAACGCTCCTTTCACTCTCGTTATCTGTTGATTAACGCAGCCATTCCCAAACCGAACAGCCAGTCTAAAATCCAGATTATTACACCAACAATCAAAACGAAAATAAGCACAATCAAAGTGTTGGTTTTTATCTTTTTAAACGAGGGCCATACAACTCTTTTGAGTTCTGCCTTCATATCAATGAACCAATCCTTGATTCTTGCGAATACATTTGGTTTCTTTTCCATTTCAATTTACCTCTTACTTTCGTAAAATTACTTTGTTTCCTTATGCAGTGTGTGCTTCTTGCAGAATCTGCAGTACTTGTTCATCTCAAGTCTGTCAGGATCGTTCTTCTTGTTCTTCATTGTGTCATAGTTTCTCTGCTTACATTCTGTGCAAGCTAATGTGATTTTTACTCTCATCTTTTTCACCCTTTCTGTATAACCCATCGGAAGGCTCATCACCTGCCGGATTTTTTGCCATATAAATGTCGCGTTTTTTCACAACACAAATAAAGCCCCTTTTCAGAGGTAGATATATATTATCACATTTTTCAACCCTTGTCAATGGTTTTTTGTAATTTTTTTGTTGTAAAAGAATATTTCGCCGGCGCTCCACAATATATTGTAGAAACAGAGTAATATCTTCCACAATCTTTCGAAAGGACTGGGTTTTTATGAAGGAAGTCATCAATATCTCAGCCGTATTTATCGGTCTTGTTATCGGTGCAGGATTTGCCTCAGGCAGAGAAATTTTTGAATATTTCAACATCTCTTCTCAATCAGATTGTACCGGGATTGTCGTTGCTACAATCAGTTTTGGAGCGATTTGTTATATCATAATGCAACTTGCCCAAAAACAACAATGTTCTGATTTTAACAGCATGCTCAAGGTGCTTTCCGGACGTTTCGCTCCGCTCATCAGTTTTTTTATGTTTGCCTATATGTTCTGCGGTTTTTTTATAATGATGTCAGCTTGCGGTGTGTTGGCAGAAGAAACTTTTGGGGTTTCGCCCCAATGTGGAATATGGCTTCTTGCATTTGTGTGTTTTTGTGTTTTTTCCTTTGACGTTAAGGGGCTGGTGGCTTTTAATGTTGTTTTAGTGCCAATAATGGTTGCGGGAATGATTTATATTTGTCTTTCGTCACTGTTTCAGCCTTTGCCTACCTTCGCATTATTGGACAAAATTAAAACTAACCCCCTGGTTTCCGCCCTTTGTTATGTTAGCTACAACACAATAACCGCCGGTGCAGTCTTGGTTCCGTTGTCTGCCACGTCAAACAAAAAGCAACTGCTTAGTGCATCTACAGTCAGTGCCGGAGTTCTTGGATTGCTAATTTTTATCTCATGGCTTACAATGAACGTCTTTTTCGACCGTCTGTTGTTTTCCGAAATGCCGCTTCTGGAGCTTGCCTCCGATAACGGAAATTTTGCCACCTATATATATACCATTGTGCTGTTTATGGCACTTTGCACCACTGCCGTATCTCAAGGGTTTGGTCTTCTTTCAAAATTCAGATTCTCAAAAGTCTCTCAACGCATATTTGCCGCTGCGATACTTTGTCTGCTTGCAATTCCCTTCGCAGGCTTTGGGTTTTCAACGCTTGTAGCCAAGTTGTATTCCGCTTTTGGATATGCAGGGCTTTTATGGACAGGTATAATCATTAAGCAATACATTAAGCCGTGAGGAACCCACTCCTCACGGCTTAACTGATATCCTTTGTTATTTATTTTTTGCAGTCTCTGCAATATCCATAGGGTCAGAAATTATCATATCTGCACCCGCATTGCGGAGTTCTTCTTCGTCACGGAAACCCCAAAGAACGCCTATAGAATAAAGTCCTGCATTTTTTGCTGTTTCAATATCTGTTGCGGTATCTCCTATGTAAATACACTCAGCCCGAGCAACGCCAAAATTTTCTACTATTTCAAATACGGATTCGGGGTCAGGCTTTAACGCCTTGCCCTCACGGGCACCAAGGCACAAGTCAATGAGTCCGTCTTCAAACAGTTCAAATGCAACCTTTTTAGCGGTAACATCATCCTTGTTTGAAAGAATTGCTGTTTTGATTCCGGCATCCTTTAACTCTTTCAGCATAGGGATAATTCCATCATAGGCACAGGTGAGATACATAAAGTCATTATCATATTTATTCATATACCATTGGTGTATTTCATCTATATTATCGGCCTGTACATCACGGAAGTCGAGCATTCTTTCAATCAAAACACGCGAGCCGTTGCCCACCAACCTTTTATAATTTTCTGTGGGTATTGACTCGATACCGAAATTTTCAAGAGTTGTGTTTCCAAAATACGCAATGGTATCAATGGTATTAACCAGAGTACCATCCATATCAAAAATACAAAGTTTTATCATAGGAATCCTCTCTATAATTATACAGAATAAGTGGCGGCTCATAACAAGAGCCGCCACCGTTTTTCAAATATTTATACAAGCTCCAGAATTGAAATCTCAGCTGCGTCGCCACGTCTGGGACCAATCTTCATAATTCTTGTATAACCACCGTTACGCTCAGCATATTTGGGAGCAATTTCTGCAAACAGCTTTGTCACAACGTCTTCCTTGGTGATAAACGCAAGAGCCTGACGTCTTGTGTGAAGAGTGTTCTTTTTGCCGAGTGTAATCATTTTTTCTGCCAACTTCTGAACTTCCTTAGCTCTGGTAGTTGTTGTTTCAATTCTACCTGTTTCAAGGAAAGAAGTTGTCATGCTTCTTAACATTGCAATTCTCTGATCAGTGGGTCTACCCAACTTTCTCTGGTGTGCCATACTATCACCTCTTTCAATAAAATGCTTCAACTAAAGGTGTAAACCTTCAGAAAATTAATCTTCGTTTGTTGTAAGTGCGAGACCAAGGCTGTCAAGTTTTGCAATAACCTCTTCAAGTGATTTACGACCAAGGTTTCTTACCTTCATCATATCGTTTTCGCTACGGTTAGTCAAATCCTGAACTGTATTGATTCCTGCACGCTTCAAACAGTTGTAAGAACGCACCGAAAGGTCAAGCTCTTCGATTGTTGTCTCTAAAACCTTTTCCTTCTTGCTTTCTTCCTTTTCAATCATTATTTCTGCATTCTTTGCACTTTCAGATAAATCTATGAAAAGATTTAAATGCTCGTTGAGTATCTTCGCACCCAAGCTAACTGCATCGGGGGGATTGATTGTTCCGTCAGTCCAAACCTCAAGCACAAGCTTGTCATAGTCTGTAATCTGACCAACTCTGGTGTTGTCAACAGTATAATTCACCTTCATAACAGGTGTATAAATTGAATCCACCGGAATTACACCGATAACAGGCTGAAGAAGCTGCTTGTTTCTGTCAGCAGAAACATAGCCACGACCCTTGTCAATAACGATTTCCATAAACAACTTTGCATCTTCATTGAGCTTTGCAATGTGCAAATCACCATTGATGATTTCCACATCTGAGTCGCACTTGATATCACGGGCACAGATATCACCCGCACCCTCGTGGTTGATGTAAATTGTCTTAGGACCGTCTGAATGAAGCTTAATGGCCAGCTTCTTTATGTTGAGGATAATCTCCGTAACGTCTTCTGCAACGCCGGGAATTGTGGAAAATTCGTGCAAAACTCCATCGATTTTAACAGAATTTACAGCCACGCCCGGGAGAGATGACAGGAGAATTCTTCTGAGCGAATTACCCAAAGTTGTGCCGTATCCTCTTTCCAAAGGTTCTACAACAAATTTGCCGTAGCTATTGTCATCTGATACGTGAACACATTCAACTCTTGGCTTTTCTATTTCTATCATATTTAGCCCTCCTACTCAATTTCTTTAACACAGGGATAACAGAAAATGCGTATCCCACAAGGTGAAACCTTGCTTCACTTTCCGAACATATTTTTCTGTAATGTCCATCAGGGCTGTGCAAATTTTATGAACCTGCCGCAAAAGACGGCAATTGTTTGGATACAGCTTATTATTTGCTGTAGAATTCGACGATGAGATGCTCTTCAACGGGATAATCAATATCATCTCTTTGTGCAAGAGCAATAACTCTGCCTTCCATTGTATCCTTGTTCATATCAAGCCACTTGGGAACAATAACATCCTGTCCCATCAAAGTAGTGAACTTAACGCTGCTGCGACTCTTTTCACGAACTGAAATTACATCGCCGGGCTTTACCAAATAAGAAGGAATGTTCACCTTTTTGCCATTAATCAAAAAGTGTGCGTGAGATACAAGCTGTCTTGCTTCTCTTCTGGTATTTGCCAAACCAAGACGGAAGATAACATTGTCGAAACGTGACTCCAGAATCTGGAGAAGCATTTCACCTGTAATGCCATCCTTCTTAGTTGCATCAAGATAGTATTTATGGAACTGCTTTTCGAGTACGCCATAGATAAACTTCAGCTTCTGCTTTTCATTTAACTGCTGGCCATATTCGGATTTCTTTCTTCCGGCTTTAAGCGGGTTTCTGTTTGAGCTCTTATGAACGCCCATAACACCCGGCTCAATTCCTAAAGCCCTGCATTTTTTCAATACGGGCTGCATATTTTTAGCCATGCTTTTTACCTCCTTTTAACGCGTTCAAGAATAATTACACTCTTCTTCTCTTGGGGGGTCTACAACCGTTGTGAGGAATAGGTGTAACATCCTTAATCATATTAACTTCAAGTCCTGCAACCTGAAGAGCACGAATAGCTGCTTCTCTGCCGCTGCCGGGACCTTTTACGTATACTTCTACATATTTAAGACCGTGTTCCATTGCCGCTTTTGCAGCTGTTTCTGCTGCCATCTGTGCAGCAAAAGGAGTGCTCTTCTTTGAACCTCTGAAACCTAAACCACCTGCTGATGCCCATGAAATAGCGTTTCCTGCAACATCTGTAATGGTAACGATTGTATTGTTAAAGGTTGACTTGATATGAGCCGCACCACGTTCAATATTTTTCTTTTCTCTACGACGTCTGGTTTTCTTGACTGCCTTTGCCATAGTAACTTTCACCTCCTGAATTTAACGGAGCCTATACGTTTGTCCGTAAAGACACAGTTTCAATACAAATATTATTTCTTTTTGTTAGCCATAGTCTTTCTAGGGCCTTTTCTGGTTCTTGCGTTTGTCTTTGAACGCTGTCCTCTTACAGGAAGGTTTTTCCTGTGGCGAAGACCTCTGTAACAGTTGATTTCAATGAGACGCTTGATATCAAGAGCGATATCACGACGGAGATCACCTTCAACGCTGTAATTGTCGATCTCTGCTCTGAGAGCCGAAACCTCGTCCTCTGACAAATCACGAACTCTTGTGTCGGGATTTATGCCTGTAGCTGCCAAGATTTTCTTTGATGTGGAAAGACCTATACCGAAAATATAGGTAAGACCAATCTCAACTCTCTTCTCATTTGGTAAGTCAACACCTGCAATACGTGCCATACTTTCATTCACCTCCGAATAATTTTTCTTTTTGAAAAGTGTAATGCGGAGCAGAATTTCACTTATCACGAAGAGTTTCTTCGCTTTCATCAGCTTAAACTAATTGGCGAATAAGCCTGACTCTGCTCTCACAAGATTAATAATTTTTCACAATTAGCCCTGCTTCTGTTTGTGACGGGGGTTTTCGCAAATAACCATAACCTTGCCTTTTCTCTTGATTACTTTGCACTTTTCACAAATAGGTTTAACTGAAGGTTGTACTTTCATTTTCCTTCACCTCCTAAAAAAGTTACGATAGCTTGTACTTGCGCACACAGCTAACCGAATTATTATATCATCAAATCCAGATTATGTCAAGCACCAAATTTACCCAACACACATTTTAAATTATTTCCATAATTTGTACAACTTAAACAAGTCATTGATTGTGAAAATATCTCAAAAAGATGCCAACATAGCCGAACAAGATGGTATAAACCTGTTTTGTTTTATAAATTTTTTGTCATTTGTACAAAATTTGTTATTTTGCTCTCCAAGTAATTCGACCCTTTGTCAAATCATAAGGAGATATCTCTACTGTTACCTTGTCACCGGGCAAAATTCTGATATAATGCATTCTCAGCTTACCTGAAATGTGAGCCAAAATTTTGTGTCCGTTTTCAAGTTCAACCTGGAACATCGCGTTGGGCAATGCCTCAAGAACTGTACCTTCAACCTCCAAAACGTCTTCCTTTGCCATAATTTCACCTCCCATAATCTAAATAAATAAATTGAATAAAAAGTATTTATTCACATTTTGTACTTTATCTTCAAATATTTACGCTTGAGCCACAGCTTCTTCAAATTCCAGAACAGCTCTTCTCAGCTCAGTATTTGTAACCTTTGCACCTTCTGCAATTTTATCGGCAACATATTCACTTGCCATACCTGTTGATTTTATGTGTTTTATCTTTTTCTTTTTGGGCTTATCCACTTTGTGGTGGTCACCGTCGCATATATATACGTAATTTCCTTCGACATCCATAATAATATAATGTCTGCCGCTGTCTCTGCCCATCTTCGACAGAACTATATCACCCACATTAAATATATCATCCATAAATTGTATCCCTCATTATATGATTTACTCCTATTCGCATAACGTCAGCAAGAAAGGCTCACCATTAGTAACAAGAACGCTGTTTTCGTAATGAGCTGCCAACTCACCATCACTGGTCAAAACTGTCCAGTCATTGTCTGCTACGTAAATCTCTCTCGTTCCCGCATTAACCATGGGTTCAATTGCCAAGCACATACCTGGTCTTATCCGAACACCACGGCGGCCCGGAACCACATAGTTGGGAATTTCAGGTTCTTCATGCAATTCTCTGCCAAGACCGTGACCGCAGTATTCTCGCAAAACACTGTATCCATTATTCTCAACATATTTCTGAATAGCTCCGGAAATATCCGAGATTCGATATCCGTCCCTAGCAAACTTTATTCCCTCAAAAAAGCTTTCACGAGTCACATCAATAAGCCTTTGCGCCTCATCAGATATTTTGCCCACTCCGAATGTTCGTGCAGCATCGCCATGATAACCCTTATAGCAGGCTCCAACATCAAAGCTGACAATATCGCCTTCTTTAAGGATTCTCTTATCGGGAATTCCGTGGATAACCTCGTCGTTAATACTGGCACATACACTGCCAGGAAAACCTCCGTATCCCTTAAAAGAAGGAACACAACCCTGGCTTCTTATATATTTTTCGGCAGCTTTATCAAGCTCTATTGTCGAAATTCCTGGTTTTGTAAGTTCTTGCAGTAATTTCAGCGTTTCACCGGTAACACGGCCGGCTACCTTCATAAATTCAATTTCATATTTCGATTTAATGGTAATCATATTTGCTCTCCAAGCAGAATCAATCTTCAAGTGCCGCCAGCACCGCCTTAGTAGTATCCGCTATATTCTCCTGACCAATTGCCACTTTTAACATATCACGGTCAGCATAGAACTTTTTAAGAGGTGCCGTCTGCTTATAATATGTTTCAAGACGTTCCCTGATAACCTCAGGTTTGTCATCTTCTCTTGTCGTGAGAGCTCCCCCACAGTTGTCGCATACACCTTCGGTATTCGGTTTTTTATGCTGCTTGTGATATGAGCTTCCACACTTCTTGCATTCCAGTCTGCCTGCAAGTCTTTCAACTATTTTTTCGTCCTCCACCTCAATGGTAAGAACTTTATCAATAACAACATCGGATTTGTCAAGTGCCTCAGCCTGATTGAGAGTTCTGGGAAATCCATCCAGGATAAAGCCACTTTTGCAATCTTCCTCGCTTAATCTCTTTTTTACAATATCAATCATTACATTATCGGGAACAAACTTTCCGTCATTGATGTATTTTGATGCTACTTCACCCAATGCTGTTCCGTCAGCAATATTCTTTCTCAAAATAGCACCTGTTGAAATAGTTGGTATTTCATAATGCTTGCTCAAAGCTTCTGCTTGCGTGCCTTTTCCGGCCCCCGGAGCAGCAAGTATAATAAGATTCATTACAGGTCACACCTTTCCGTCAAAAACATAAATTTAAACCCATATTTAAGTGTAATCCAACTTTTTGCATTTTATGCTTATGAGAACAAAGCGACATCCGTACTCACCATCGCTAGTTGTCAAAAAATACCGTTTTGTGTGCCCAAGCGCATTTCGCCAAAACCGGAAATTGCATAGGCATTGAATTGTTGTTTTTTATATAATAGGAAATAACACGGTTTCCTATTATATAAAAAACTCCACAAGGGGCTACCTTAGATCGCATCTGCGCTAAGGCATCCCCTGTAAAGTCTAGGGCTTGCGCCCAACTATTCCAAAAATCCCTTGTAGTGTCTCATAAGCATCTGAGATTCGAGCTGATTTACTGTTTCAAGAGCAACACCTACAACGATGATGATTGATGTACCACCAATTGCAAAGTTGTTGATGTTGAGACCGATGTTCATAAAAATCGGAATAACAGCAATGAAGCCCAGGAAGATTGCACCTGCAAGTGTAATCTTTGAAAGAACTCTGCTTATGAAATCTGATGTGGGACGACCAGGACGAATGCCCGGAATAAATCCACCATTCTTCTTCATATTGTTAGCCATTTCAATAGGATTAAACTGAATAGCTGTGTAGAAATATGTGAAGAAAATAATCAGGAAGAAATATACAACTGCATATACCCAATGGTCGGGTGAGAGAAATCTGAGGAAACTTCCCCAGAAGCCCGCGTCACCAGCCTTAACACCGCAGAATGATGCGATTGTTCCGGGGAATGACATAATGGACATAGCAAAGATGATAGGCATTACACCAGCCGATGCAACCTTAATCGGAATATGAGTGCTCTGTCCACCATACATCTTTCTTCCTACAACGCGTTTTGCATACTGAACAGAAATTCTTCTTTCAGCATCGTGCATTGCAACAACAAACGCGATAACCACAAGTGCTACGATAATCAGAAGAATTGCACCGATAACACTTGCTGTACCACCCAGCATATACTGATAGAGAGATACAGCCATTGCAGGACCGCCAGAAACGATACCAGCAAAGATGATGAGGGAAATGCCGTTGCCGACACCCTTTTCTGTAATCTGCTCACCAAGCCACATAAGGAATGCTGTACCTGCTGAGAATGTGATAACAACCACAACAGCAGTCCAGAATCCGGGGTTTACTACTGCATTGTAACTGTCAAGCAGGAAATAAAGACCGATAGCCTGGATAAGTGCGAGAACAATTGTAGCTGCTCTCTGAATCTGCGCAATTTTCTTTCTGCCTTCTTCGCCTTCCTTCTGCAATCTTTCAAGCGCAGGAATAGCTACGCACAAAAGCTGCATAATGATAGATGCGTTGATATAAGGCGTAATACTCATTGCAAAAATTGTTGTGTTCTGAAAAGCACCGCCGGATACCACATTAATGAAACCGAGAAGCGAGTTATTTGTACTTGCAAAAATCTGCTCCAACTGTGTGGGATCAAGCATCGGAACCGGTATTACAGAACCGAGACGGAAAATTATAAGCATACCAAGGGTATAAAACAGTTTCTTTCTCAGGTCTGCAACCATCCATGCATTCCTAATTGTTTCAAACATTTATACCACCTCAACCTTTCCGCCGGCAGCAATAATCTTTTCTTCAGCTGTTTTACTGAATCTTTTTGCTTTAACGGTGAAAGCCTTATTAACTTCACCGCGACCAAGGATAACAACACCATCACAAATCTTTGAAATGATACCATTCTCCTTAAGAACCTCAGCTGTAACTTCTGTACAGTCCAGCTTGTTAAGAACTTCTACGTTAACAGAAACATATTCCTTTGCAAAGATGTTTGTAAAGCCACGTTTTGGAAGTCTTCTGTAAATAGGCATCTGTCCACCTTCAAAACCGGGACGAACACCGCCGCCGCTGCGGGCATTCTGACCTTTATGGCCCTTACCTGCTGTTTTGCCGTTACCACTACCGTGACCTCTGCCTACTCTGAAATTACTCTTCTTTGAGCCTTCGCTCGGAGATAATTCATGAAGTTTCATTGAGTACACCTCCTCTTTATTTTTTATCAATATTTGAGACGCTGAAAATTTACGCCTCTTCAACTGCAACCAGATGAGAAACCTTGAAGATCATACCTCTTATCTGAGGATTGTCGGGTTTCTCAACACACTGATGGAGCTTTCTGAGACCCAGAGCTTCAACAGTTGCTATCTGATCCTTTTTGCAACCAATTGTACTTTTTACAAGTGTTACTTTCAATGTGTTAGCCAAGGATAAAACCTCCTATCTTTCTTGGTTGTAACCGGTATTCAGCCTTAAATTTCTTCGGGCTTCTTACCTCTCAGTTTTGCAACTTCTTCTACACTCTTGAGTGCAGCAAGTGCCTGAACTGTCGCAGATACAACGTTCTTAGGATTGTTGCTTCTGAGACATTTTGTTCTGATATCACGAATACCGGCAAGCTCAAGAACCGCACGAACGGGACCACCTGCGATAACACCGGTACCTTCTGCTGCGGGCTTGAGAAGAACTCTGCCTGCGCCAAATTCGCCGATGATTTCGTGAGGAATGGTAGTATTTACCATAGGAACTGTAATCATATTCTTCTTAGCCTCGTCGATACCCTTACGGATAGCATCCGGAACTTCGGCTGCCTTACCCATACCGTATCCAACATGACCATTTTCGTCACCAACTACTACCAGGGCACTGAATCTGCTTGTTCTACCACCCTTTACAGTCTTTGATACACGATTAAGAGAAACTACTTTTTCCTTTATGTCAAGCGTACTTGCATCAATACGCTCCTGCTTTTTGGTTATCTCTACTCTTTCTGCCATTGTTTTTCACCTCTTTCAAAAACTGACTTTCAATGTAATCCACCGGTAAACCGGTCTGTGCAAATTGATACTGCGATTTTGCAATATTAGAATTCCAAACCGCCTTCACGAGCACCTGCTGCAACCTCTGCAACTCTGCCGTGGAATACGTATCCACCTCTGTCAAAAACAACAGTCTTGATGTTTGCATCAAGGGCTTTCTTTGCTACAGCCAGACCAACCGCCTTGGCAGCTTCCTTGTTGCCACCGTAGTTTGCCTTGAGTTCTGCATCCAAAGTTGAAGCAGATACCAAAGTCTTGCCGGTTGTATCATCAATTACCTGTGCATATATATTCTTAAGACTTCTGTAAACACAAAGTCTGGGTGTTGCACTTGTACCCGAAACTTTTTTACGAACTCTTGCATGTCTTGCACGTCTTGCTTCTTCGCTGTTCTTTCTTTTAATCATTCTAAATTGCACCTCCTTGTGGTTTAGTATGAATCTCGCTGTAATGAGCCATCATCAAGCGGCCATAACCTGTGTATGAAGAAATCTATTATTTCTTCTTAGCACCTGTTTTACCTTCTTTTCTTCTGATAACTTCATCAACGTACTTAATACCTTTACCCTTATAAGGTTCAGGCGGTCTCTTTTCTCTTACCTGTGCGGCAAACTGACCAACCTTCTGTTTGTCATAACCTGAAATGATAATCTGGTTAGGCTGAGGAACATCAATTTTAATGCCATCAGGCTCTTCCATTTCAACCTGGTGTGAATAACCAAGGTTCATAACAAGCTTGTTGCCCTGCTTTGCTGCTCTGTAACCAACACCGTTGATTTCAAGGTTCTTTGTGTAACCTTCGGATACACCGATAACCATGTTAGCCACAAGAGTACGTGTAAGACCATGGAGTGCTCTGTGTTCCTTAACATCAGACGGACGTTCAACAACTATCGTGCTGCCGTCAATCTTGATAATCATATCAGATGACATTGTCTGAACAAGAGTGCCCTTGGGACCTTTAACTGTAATTTCATTGTTTGCGCCTATTTTAACTTCAACACCTGCAGGTATTGTAATAGGCTGCTTTCCTATACGTGACATATGATCTTCCTCCTTTCTTACCAAATAAATGCGAGAACTTCACCGCCAACGTTCTGGCGACGAGCTTCCTTATCTGTCATAATACCCTTAGATGTAGAAATAATTGCGATACCCAAACCCTTCAATACCTGGGGCAGTTCATCCTTTGCTGCGTATATTCTGAGACCGGGCTTTGAAACTCTCTTAAGACCGGTAAGAACCTTCTGCTTGTTCTCAGCATACTTAAGTGTTACGCGAATAACGCCCTGTGTGCTGTCATCAATATACTCAACTGATTTAACATATCCTTCATCAAGCAAAATCTTTGCAATAGCCTTTTTCATATTTGATGCAGGAATATCAACTGTCGCATGTCTTGAATCGTTTGCGTTTCTAATTCTTGTCAGCATATCTGCTATTGGATCTGTGATGTGCATATTTATCCTCCTTTTTATCGGATTTTGTGAGTCAGTTTGGTTATCCGAATCCAAAAATTTTAACCACTTGACTCTCCTACTTGATTTTTTTATTTCTCAGTCAGAACATTCTGTATCTTACCAGGATGCTTTCTTAACTCCGGGGATCTGGCCCTTGTAAGCCAATTCACGGAAGCAGATTCTGCAGATACCGAACTTACGAAGGTAAGCGTGGGGTCTGCCGCAGATTTTGCATCTGTTGTATTCACGGGTAGAATACTTTTGTTCCTTCTGCTGCTTTAAAACCATAGCTTTCTTTGCCATAAGCTTTAATCTCCTCCATTTCTGAGATGTTGGATGGACTATTATCTTGTAAAGGGAGCACCCATCAGTGTAAGAAGCTCACGAGCTTCTTCGTCTGTCTGTGCTGTTGTAACAAAAATGATATCCATTCCGCGAAGTTTATCAATCTTATCATAGTCTATTTCAGGGAAAATAAGCTGTTCCTTAATACCCAGAGAATAGTTACCTCTGCCATCGAAAGCATTGGGGTTGATACCTCTAAAGTCACGAACACGGGGAAGAGCTGCATTGAACAGTCTATCAACGAACTCATACATCTTCGCACCTCTGAGAGTTACCTTACAACCAATGTTCATACCTTCTCTGACTTTAAACTGAGCTACAGACTTTCTTGCCTTTGTGATAATAGGTTTCTGACCTGTAATCAAAGCAAGATCATTCATAGCATAATCAATAGCCTTTGAGTTTTCTTTTGCTTCACCCACGCCGATGTTGATAACAACCTTGTCAAGCTTGGGAATCTGCATAACACTCTTGTATTCGAATTTCTTCATAAGAGCGTCTTTAATCTCTTTTGTATAACGTTCTTCAAGTCTCATTATACGTTGCCTCCTTTCTTGAATGATTATTATTCAGCAAATGTTTCTCCGCACTTTTTGCAGTAACGAACATGTGTTCCGTCCTCCAGAACCTTTCTGCCAACACGTGTTGCGGCATTGCACTTAGCGCAGATGTTCATTACCTTGCTTGCGTATATGGGAGTTTCCTGGTTGATAATACCACCAGCTTCGCCCATACGGCGGGGTTTCTTATGCTTTGTTGCAACTGAAACACCTTCAACGATAACTGTACGCTTTTCGGGGTTTACAGACAATACTTTACCTTTCTTGCCCTTATCCTTACCTGAAAGCACTACAACCTTATCTCCGGTTTTAACATGCATCTTTGTACTCATGTTTTTTCCTCCTTTCGCAATTACTCAGGAATTACAACTTTAGTTATGCGGAATTATTTCCGCTTATCCGGGTGTTTCGCAATTTAAGCGAAAATCTTCCGGTATTTATTGGTATTTCTTACAGAACCTCAGGAGCGAGAGACAAAATTTTCATATAGTCCTTTTCACGAAGTTCTCTGGCGATGGGGCCAAAAATACGAGTTCCACGGGGAGTTTTGTCATCCTTGATGATAACCGCTGCGTTTTCATCAAATTTAATCTTAGAACCATCGGCTCTCTTAACACCCTGAACACTGCGTACTATAACTGCTTTAACAACATCACCTTTTTTTACAGCACCGCCGGGAGCCGCCTTCTTTACAGAAGCAACGATAACATCACCGATGTTGCCATAACGACGGTATGAGCCGCCAAGAACACGGATGCACATAAGTTCTTTTGCACCGCTGTTGTCAGCTACTTTCAGCAAACTCTGCTGTTGTACCATAATGGATTTCCTCCTATTCTTAAATCATAGTTTCGGGAAAAGCCAATTTATTTAGCTTTTTCAACGATTTCAACCAGTCTCCATCTCTTGTCCTTTGACAAAGGTCTGGTTTCCATTACTTTTACCTTATCACCTATGCCGCACTCATTGTTTTCATCGTGAGCCTTCAGCTTGTAGGTGTTTTTCATTACCTTTTTGTATACGGGGTGCTTAACGCTATCCTTAATTGCAACAACGATTGTTTTATCCATCTTGTCGCTGATAACTTCACCGATACGGGTTTTGCGATAATTACGCTTTTCTTCCATTAGACCTTACACCTCCTACTGATTTATGTTGGCATTAAGGCCAAGCTCTTGTTCCTTCAGAACTGTCTTAAGCTTAGCAATATCCTTCTTAACTGCAACGATTCTCATGGGATTGTCAAGCTGATTCATTGCATTCTGAAAACGAAGGTTAAAAAGCTCTTCCTTAAGGTCCTGAATTTTATCAACGATTTCCTGTGCTGAAAGGTCTCTGATCTCATTTATTTTCATTACATTTCACCTTCCATTTCCTGATCGGCTTTTCTCACAAATTTACACTTGAGAGGAAGCTTGTGCATAGCAAGCCGCATAGCCTCACGTGCTACTTCTTCACTTACGCCGCCGATTTCAAATAATATTCTGCCGGGCTTAACAACTGCTACCCAGTATTCCGGTGAACCCTTACCACTACCCATACGAGTTTCAGCAGGTTTCTCTGTTACGGGCTTGTCAGGGAATATCTTAATCCAAACCTGACCGCCTCTCTTTGTATAACGAGTCATAGCAATACGGGCTGCCTCAATCTGGTTGCTTGTAATCCAAGCAGGTGACTGAGCCTGAAGACCAAACTCTCCGTATACAACCTTGTTACCGCGAGAAGCCTTACCCTTCATTCTACCACGCATAACTCTTCTAAACTTAACTCTTTTTGGTGATAACATTATCTTTTTCCTCCTTCCGCTTTTTTGGCAGGAGCTTTTGTTTCCTTTACTTTTTTGCTTTCAGCAAGAACTTCACCCTTGTAAATCCAAACTTTAACGCCCAACTTACCGTAAGTGGTGTCTGCTTCAGCAAAACCGTAATCGATGTCTGCACGAAGTGTCTGCAGCGGAATTGTACCCTCGTGATACTGTTCTGTACGAGCGATTTCTGCACCGCCTACACGACCCGAAACTGCAGCCTTGATACCTTTTGCACCAAGCTTCATTGTTCTTGCCATGCACTGCTTCATAGCTTTTCTGAAAGAAATACGTCTTTCAAGCTGTGATGCGATGTTCTCAGCAACGAGCTGAGCACACAGATCTGGAGTCTTTACCTCAATTACGTTAAGGATAACAGACTTGCCTGTCAGTGCTTCAACGTCCTTCTTAAGCTTTTCGATTTCACTACCGCCTTTACCGATAACAATACCGGGCTTTGCAGCGTGGATAGAAAGACGAATCTTATTTGCGAATTTTTCAATTTCGATTTTATCAACTCCGGCGAGATAGAGCTTTTTCTTAAGGAAAACTCTGAGGTTATAATCTTCTACCAGATTATCGCCGTAGTTCTTCTTGTCAGCGTACCAACGTGAATCCCAGTCTTTAATAACGCCAACTCGGATACCGTGGGGATTAACCTTCTGACCCATGCTAAATTACCTCCTTTTCAAGATTATTCCATTTCTTTAAGTTTCAAAGTGATGTGACTTGTCTTCTTGTTGATTCTGAAGGCACGTCCCTGTGCTCTGGCCTGTACTCTCTTGAGTGTGGGGCCCTGGTCAGCGAATACTTCTGAAACATAAAGATTTTCAACGTTCATATTGTAGTTGTTTTCAGCATTTGCCATAGCAGACTTCAACAACTTTTCAACAACCGGGCTTGCAGCCTTGGGTGTGTTCTTGAGAATACCCATTGCAACGCCAACCGGCTTGTTTCTTATTAAGTCTATAACTATACGCACCTTTCTGGGAGCGATGCGTACGTGAGTAACCTTTGCTACTGCTTCCATTGCTCTGCAGCTCCTTTCCTATTAATTAACAGAAAACTTAAGAATCTTGCGATTACTTAGAAGTTTTAGCACCTGCATGACCTTTGTAAGTTCTGGTTGGAGCAAATTCTCCGAGCTTATGACCTACCATATCCTCTGTAACATATACAGGAACATGCTTTCTTCCGTCATAAACTGCAATTGTATGACCAACCATTTCAGGGAATATAGTAGATGCTCTTGACCAAGTTTTAATAACGACTTTTTCGTTCTTTTCGTTCATTGCTTCAATCTTTGCAATCAACTTAGCATCAACGAAAGGTCCTTTTTTAATACTACGACCCATGAAGTGACCTCCTTAAAATTATTTCGCGTTACGACGCTTAACGATAAACTTATCTGTCTTGTTCTTCTTGTCTCTGGTCTTGTAACCAAGAGCGGGCTTACCCCAAGGAGTAACAGGTGAGGGTCTACCGATAGGTGACTTACCTTCACCACCACCGTGAGGATGGTCATTCGGGTTCATAACAACACCACGAACTGTGGGTCTGAAGCCCATGTGACGCTTTCTGCCGGCTTTACCAAGGTTGATGTTTTCGTAATCTGTGTTACCAACCTGACCGATGGTTGCACGACAGTCAAGACGAACAAGTCTAACTTCACCGGATGGAAGTCTTACCTGTGCATAGCCGTTTTCTTTAGCCATAAGCTGTGCAAACACGCCTGCGCTGCGAACGAGCTGTCCGCCCTTGCCTGGATAAAGTTCAATGTTGTAAACAAGTGTACCAACAGGGATGTCTGCAATTTCAAGTGCGTTACCGGGCTTGATATCTGCACCCTTACCTGATACAACCACGTCACCCTTCTTCAATGAAACAGGAGCGATGATATATGTCTTAACTCCGTCTTCGTACTGGAGAAGTGCGATGTTTGCACTACGGTTAGGATCGTACTCGATTGCGATAACTGTTGCGGGCATACCGTCCTTGTTTCTCTTAAAATCGATTACTCTGTATTTTCTCTTTGTACCGCCACCGCGATGTCTAACTGTTATTCTACCGTAAGAGTTACGACCAGCTTTGCTCTTGAGGGGACGAAGAAGTGATCTCTCGGGCTCCTTCTTGTCGATTTCCTCGAATGTAGAAACAGTCATCTGACGCAGCGAAGGTGTTGTAGGATTATATTTTCTAATTCCCATTTTTACATCTCCTTAATCTACGATTTTTCGTGGCTTATTAGTTCTCAAACAACTCAATTGTCTTGCTGTCAGCTGTAAGCTTAACGATTGCTTTCTTCCAGTCAGCTCTCTTACCTACATGAACACCCATTCTCTTAGTTTTGCCCATATAGTTGATTGTTGTTACCTTCTGAACTTTTACTTTGAAGATTTCTTCAACAGCCTTCTTAATCTGGATTTTGTTTGCAGCAGGAGCAACCTCAAAAGTGTACTTCTTGTCTGCAACGCCTTCCATACTCTGTTCTGTAATGATAGGTCTCTTTATAATATCATGAGATGTCATTTTCATTATGCGTACACCTCCTCGAGTTTTGCAACTGCATCCTTCACGATGATGCACTTTGTATGTCCAAGCACCTCGTATGTGTTGATTGCACCAACAAAAGTTGTGTCAACACCTTCGATGTTTCTTGCTGAAAGAACAACGTTCTTGTCGTTCTCAGGAAGTACGATGAGGGCTTTTTCAGTAACACCCAGGTTCTTAAGGATTTCAGCCATACGGCTTGTCTTGATTTCATCAAGTTTAAGATCTTCAAGAACGATGATGTCACCATCAATTACCTTAGAAGAAAGAGCCGACTTAAGAGCAAGTCTTCTTACCTTCTTATTTACTGAGTATCTGTAATCTCTGGGCTTAGGACCAAGCGCTACGCCGCCGCCAACCCACTGCGGAGCACGGATACTACCCTGTCTTGCACGACCTGTGCCTTTCTGTCTCCAGGGCTTGATACCACCGCCGCTGACTTCTGTACGAGTCTTTGTGCTCTGTGTGCCCTGTCTCTGATTTGCTAAGTAGTTTACTACTACTTCGTGCATAACGTCGGCTCTCACCTCTACGCCAAACACGCTATCATTTAATTCTATATCACCAACCTTAGCGCCGGTTGTGTTATATAAAGCTACTGTAGGCATATCTTATATCCTCCTCTCTCTCAGCTTAGGCATTAGCCTTAACTGCGTTCTTAACTACCAACAATCCACCCTTGGGACCGGGAACTGAGCCCTTAACCAAAAGAAGGTTGCGTTCTGTATCTACTTTAACAAGACTGAGGTTCTGGATTGTAACCTTGTCTACACCATAGTGACCGGGAAGTTTCTTACCCTTAAACACACGTGAAGGTGAAGAACAAGCACCCAATGAACCGGGGCCTCTGTGATAATGGCTACCATGAGTCATAGGACCTCTGTGAGTTCCCCATCTCTTGATTGTGCCTGCGTATCCATGACCCTTGCTGATACCAGTTACGTCAAGGATGTCGCCTGCTTCAAAGATGTCAACTTTAATTTCGTCGCCAACATTCATTTCGCTTGCCGAATCAAGCTTAAGCTCCTTGAGGTATCTCTTGGGAGCAACACCTGCTTTTGCAAAGTGACCCTTCATAGGCTTGTTTACTAACTTTTCTCTCTTGTCCTCGAAGCCAACCTGAACAGCAACATAACCGTCAATTTCAGCTGTCTTCTTCTGAACCACACTGCAGGGACCTGCTTCAATTACTGTAACAGGGATGAGTGCACCGTCTTCTGCAAAAATCTGTGTCATACCAAGCTTTTTGCCTAAGATTGCTTTTTTCATAATTTTTTCCTCCTATTCACACGCATCGGTTTGAAATCAAACATACATGCGGGTTATTGGTTGACGTATTTCGCCAACATGACCAAAATTTTTCTTACCGGAAATACTCAACTATATCTTGAGCTCAATGTCTACACCTGCCGGCAAATCAAGGTGCTTAAGTGCGTCAATTGTCTTGGCGTTGGGTGCCAAAACGTCGATCAATCTCTTGTGAGTTCTAAGTTCAAACTGCTCACGGCTGTCCTTATACTTGTGAACCGCTCTGAGGATTGTAACGACTTCCTTCTTTGTGGGGAGCGGGATAGGTCCTGAAACCTTAGCTCCTGTTCTCTTGGCTGTTTCAACAATCTTTTCAGCACTCTGGTCGATAAGATTGTGGTCATAAGCCTTAAGTCTGATTCTGATCTTCTCAGCTGCCATTGTTGTACCCTCCTTCAAAATTTACTTTTGATTTTCTTCCGCTGTGCCGGGCGTTTCGCACAGCTAAATAATAAAACCCGAACCTTTACTTTTGCTTTCACAAAGATGCGGTTTCGGGGCAACAAACACAACACAATCCGAGCCCACCAGCATACTGAGCCCGTAAATCTTGCTGTATTCAATTGAAAGTGTGACCTTCCGCCCTGTTTTGAAAACCGGACAATCTCCTCCGAAATTTCCAACACCCTGATAAATCAAGGTCTGCTACCTCCGGAATCATCGTATGTCTTTGTCACGCTCAACTATTATACTATAACTTTTCAACAAAAGTCAAGTACTTTTTTTAATTTTTTTAAAATTTTTAGTTCTAAATTTTTATTACCTAAAATATGCTATATATAATAAGGAAGCATTTCTCTTAAATACACAAAAACGGATGTGCTGTAATGACACATCCGTTTTTTCTGTTACAAATTTTCTGCAAGAAATTTTACCAATTCTTCGGCCGCTTTCTCCTCATCACTGCCATTTATACGTAACTTTATTTCATCTTCGCATTTTGCACCTAATGACATAACACCAAAAATCTTTTTTGCATCTACCGATTTTTCGCCCTTTTCTATTAATATTTCAGACGAAAACTCGGAGGCTTTTTTTACCAATAGTCCTGCCGGCCTTGCGTGAATACCCACTTCATCCTTAATTTTATAAGTAATTTCTTTCACTATCCTTAAACCTCTTTTCAAATTATTATCCCATATAGTATATCCAAAAAAATTTTTATTCAAACTATTGATTTTTTTAAAAAAATATAGTATACTATTATGGTCTCGGAGAGGTGGTCGAGATGGTTTAAGGCGCAGCATTGGAAATGCTGTGTACGTTTATAGCGTACCGTGGGTTCGAATCCCATCCTCTCCTCCATTAAAAAAGAACAGTTTTCATACGAAAACTGTTCTTTTTTAGTTGAAAGAGCCTGTTTTATGTCCTACATAGTATGTGCATTCAGCACATCATTCTGTTGAATTTTTTGTGCCATTTCAAATCTTTCTTTTTCCTTTATTGTTCTTTTTATAACAATATTCATTATAACGATTACCGCAACCATCAATCCTGCCGATATGTATAACGCAGGATCATAGGTACCAAATAAATCATAGCTCAGGTTAGCCAACGGAGCTCCCACTGCATACCCCGCCGAATTAACTGCAACAACTATGCCAAGAACCTTATTATACGAATTTTCACCAAAAAGTTCTCCTGTACAAATAGGAAGCATAATCGTTTCTAGCGGAAGCGCAAGGGATGAAAATACACCATAAAACATTGCAAGTATCATACCTATATATGAATTTGTTATCATAGAAAGCGCAAGCATAACTATTATCGCGGTCACATAACAAACATTTGCTGTTTTTTTGAGTCCAAATTTATCATAAAAAACACCGAAACCTATCTTAAATAAAGTCAGTGCTATCGAATGTACACTTAACACCGTTGCAATGTAACTGTCGTCCAGGCCTTCATCTCTTAAAAGAGGGGCTGAAACTCCAGTAATTCCCTGCAGCACCATTCCAGTGAGAAATATGCAAATCAGTACACAGTAAAAATACGGTTTTTTAACAATTTCAGCAAAAGAAAGTCCTGCCCACGTCTTGCCTTTTGGTTTCTTTTTTGTTTCAACTGTTTTCTCTGTTTTATTTTGAGAATTGCTCTTTAAAAGCGAAACTACAATTATTCCTATAACCAAAAGAATTACCGCAACCAAACGATAGGCATCACGATATCCAAATTGTGTTCCCTGCTGATAAATAATAGGAGATACTATTTGAATAGATACCGCCGCACCTATGCCGTTTGCCGCTAAAACGGCACCCATAACTGTACCCCTGTTTTCTTTAAACCATTTACCTATTATAGCCCCCACCATCGTTGTGGTTGTCCACGAAAGTCCAATACCCAAAAATATTCCGCCTATATAAAACGTAACTACATTTGTTCCGACAGAATACAAAACAGACGAAATAATAAGCGAAACAAATCCGGCTGCAACTAATTTTCTTTCGCCAAAGCGACTGATTAGTGCACCAAAAAACAAGTTGATAATTGCCGTTGTTATAAATCTACAACTATCATTAATCGAAAAGGCACTTCTTGATATTGAAAGTGCTTCTGTGATTGCTGAAATATAAATACTTTTACTTGAACTACAAAAGCCAAGCACAGTAAATACCATTAAAAAGCAAGCCGACATAACAATCCACTTATACTCCAACGTTATTTTTTTGTGTTTTTTCGAGATCATATCCCGCACACTCTCCTTTATTTTCAAAATACCTCTTGATTATATACCTTCAATATGATATAATCAAATATAAATATATAAATATTTATCATTTATTAAAATAAATCATCGGGTGACGAGTATGAATCTTGCAGAAAAATATGCATATGAAGTATATAAAGAGAGCAGTTTTTCAAGAGCGGCAAAAAAACTGTATATAGCACAATCTTCATTAAGCTTGACTATTCAAAAACTAGAGAAAAACTTGGGCTTTGTTATTTTTGATCGTTCAACATCTCCCATATCACTGTCGCGTGAAGGAAAAATCTATATAGAGTATTTAGAAGAAATTCTGGAACACGAAAGAAATATGTATAAACGAATCACATCCATATCAACCCCGGTTGAAGAAAAAATTTCCATTGGAAATGCCTTTTTTGTGTCGCGGTCTCTTCTTCCCGATGCGTGCCGAAAGTTTACTAAACGTTTCCCAAACGTCGAATTAAAACTTAACATGGGAGAAACTTTATTATATTCTGACCTTTTTGAAATGCTTGATGCTAAAACTCTTCATTTCCTGATAGGCTTTACATTTAACGAAAAGAAGTATACAGGGATACCGTTATTGAAAGAAAGATATATTATCTGCCTGAAAAAGAATTATCCCGGCATCAACGCCATAAAACCTTATGCACATACATATAAAGAAATTGTATCCGGCAAAACTTTTCCTCAAAAAATAATTTCAGATTACAGTTTGTTTAAAAACATTGAGTTTTTAAAAATCAACAGATCGGGAATTATCTGGCAAGATATGTCAAACTTTTTAATGCACTGCCCTATTTCTCCCTGCAACGTTTATGACTGCAGAAATATAGATGTAATTTATGATATGATGTTATGCGGTCTTGGTGCCGCCATAACAACAGATTCCGTCATATCCTATCATCCTCCTACAGATGATGTGCTATATTTTATCGTAGATACTCCTAAACCAACTTGTCAGTCATTTATTATATACAAAAAAAATCTTGTTCTTTCAGAAAATATGAATCATTTTATTGAAGTATTATGCGAAACCGCTCATAGCATAGAAAAATAGGACCAAAAAACAAAGGACATCCTAAGGATGTCCTTTGTTTTTTGGTGGAGGGAGATGGATTCGAACCATCGAAGCTAGAAGCAACAGATTTACAGTCTGCCCCCTTTGGCCACTCGGGAACCCCTCCAAATAGTTGGAGCTGGTGATGGGACTCGAACCCGCAACCTGCTGATTACAAATCAGCTGCTCTGCCAATTGAGCTACACCAGCTTACTACATTGAATTTGCTGACCTTGCGACCAGCAAAAACTATAATACCATAAATAAGATGTCTTGTCAACACTTTTTTTAAATTTTTTTAATTTTTTTATTATCTTTATATATCACAAATTTTCAAGGTGAAATTTTCTTTGTCTGTTTCAAGGATACCATAGTGTCGCGAAGCACTTCCGGGATTGAACAATGATATTCCGTTTATTTGTTCATTGAAGGCTGAATGAGTGTGCCCGAAGATACATATATTCGCACCCATCTTTATGCCCTTTTGCACCAGTTTAGCAAGTGAATACTTGACTCCGTAATTATGCCCATGGGTCAAAAATATTTTCACACCATCACACTCAAAGAACCTGTCCTCAGGCACAGAGTTATCCCACCAGTCATTATTTCCCTTAACATAGGCAACAACTATACTTGGGTAGGCTGCCTGTAAATCTTCAGCATCACCAACAACATCGCCTGCATGAATAATTAAATCCACCTTGCCTTCATTCTCAATCGCCTTCATCATCGGATTAAAGCTACCATGAGAATCACTGAATATAATTGCTTTCATATCATTTCACAGCCTTTCTCTCTTCTATTTTATCACAACTAAAAGTTTTTGTCACTATTTTGTTTTAATCACATATACTGTTTAATGGAATAAAAGATTTTTTGAAAGGAGAACAAACCTTTATGAATATTCAGGATATGATTTCAAAAATGTCACCTCAGATGCTTGCACAAGGGCTTAAACAGCTTAGCGGAAGTCTTTCGCCCGAACAGCTTAAACAAGCCGAAGCCGCAATAAAAGCGATGGGCTCGGGAAATGCCGTCGAACAACTGAAGAACCTTAATGCAGACCAGCTCACCAAGGAATTGCAAAACAACCCTGCACTTGCAAAGCAACTTGCCCAAAATCCGCAGTTAATGGAAAAATTAAATGAAATAGTCCGGAAAAAATAATCATTAAGGAGGAAAGGTAAAATGGAAGAAACACCCGACTTTTCGGCCGCATTTGAAAAAATTCAGGGAATGCTTGCATCAAGTGACGGACAAAACCAGATACAAAACCTTATTGGCATGCTTTCATCATCTGCAGAAGAAAGCAGTCCAGATTCCCCAAATGCCAATCCGAACAGTGTTCTGCCTGACTCCCTTTCGGCTCTTGGCAACGGGCTTGATTTTGATACTATTGCAAAAATTTCCGGTATTATACAGGCTATAAACACCCGGAATGATAGTCCGGCAAATACCTTCCTTCTTTCCCTTAAGCCGTTTCTTACCAAAAACCGTCAGGAAAAACTTGAACAGGCATCAAAACTGCTTAAAATAACCTCGGTTTTAAAAGCCTTCAAGGCAAAAGGAAAGGGGGGTATATAAAATATACAGACGTTACAATACAGCCCAGCATAATGCGCCACAAAAGAATGCTGTTGTAGGGCAAAAAACGGGAAATAACCCTTCTGCCATAACAAATCGAATACCCCCTTCTGTGCCCAAACCACAGCCAACGCAAAACAGCAGACCATCTCACCAACACCATGAAGCTGCTGCATCCACTGCCGACATTAATCCGGCCAAAGAAAAAAGTAAAAAGAATTCTCCTTATGAGCCACTTTTAGGATTAATACCCCGACACATCTACAATCCCCATACAAAAAAAATTCTGGGAATTATGTCCTCCGAGGATTTGCTTCTTATTGCCCTGATTTTTTTGTTTCTTGAAAGTAATGAAGATGACAACCCACTGCTTGTTCTTGCCCTGGTTTATGTTTTGCTTGGGGAATACATCGACCTTGGTGATTTTTCAATTTAGGCATATATTTTCTTGATTTCACATAGTATTATACAAAAACTTTTGTGAAATGAGGTATAGAAAAATGTCTGTTAAGCTGAAAAAGGAGCATCTGAGCCTTTCTCGGGTAGTTTGTTCCCGATACTGTCAGACCACCGTAGAATGTGATGTCATTGTTCCTGACGTTAAGCCCGATGTGCTCAAAGTCCTTCGGGTAAGTTCTGACGCATTTATTTCCCAAAAAACCCTGCAGGCAGACAAGGTTTTTATTCAGGGTATAATACGTTTGGATATCCTTTATATACCCGACGGCAACGTTTTGGGCTCGGTAAAGTCTATAAGCTGTACTCAGGATTTCAACCACACAATTGATGTCAAGGGGGTAAAACCCGGAATGAACCTTGTTGCAGAGGCAGAATGTGATACACCCGAATTCACCGTTGTAAACAGCCGAAAGCTGAACATCCGTAACAAAATCGGTATGAACATCAAGATAAGTACCACATCAAATGTGGACATTGCAACCGCCATTGATGGCGATGGAGAGGTTCAGACAAATCTGCAGCATCTTAAGATATGCAATTCGTGCTGTGATGCAGAACGTGATATTATAATCCGCGAACGCCTTGAGGTCCCCGCAGGCAAGCCTGATATAGGTGAAGTTCTCAGAATTACTGCCAAACCCAACCCGGTTGAAATGAAACTTCTTGACGGCAAGGTGATTACCAAAGGCGAACTGAATGTATGCACCATGTACTGCGACAATTCGGAAGACAATACTATTCAATGTATGGAGCACAGCACGCCCTTTACCGAAATTCTGGAAGTTGACGGTGTTGCCGAAAATATGTCCGCCGAGATTGATTATATAGTTAAGAACATCTACCACGAAATTGGTCGTGACAGCGATGGTGACAGACGTTTGCTGAACACAGAAATAACACTTGCAGCCTGTTTTAAAGCCACCGAAATTGTAGAGTGTGATGCCATATGTGATGCATACGGTCTAAAATGCGAGCTTGCCATCGAAACTGATGAATGTTATATGGAGCAGCTTATCGAGACCGCCCACACAACCATTCCGCAAAGGGAGAAAATTTGTGTACCTGACTATCTGCCCGACATACACCAGATATGCGATTGCAGCGGTGTACCTAGTATTGAAAATGTCACGGTAGAAAATGGTGCGGTAACCGTCTCGGGCTTTGTGACCTATAATCCCGTTTACCTGGCAACCGACAAAGACACTCCTTTATCGGGTTTCAGCCATATTCTGCCCTTTAGCCATACTTTTGAGATCGCAGGCGTCTTGGAAACATCCATCTGTGATGCCAAGGCAGAACTTGAACATCTGAGTTACACAATATCCGGTGCACGTGATATTGAAATACGTTCGGTCATTGCCCTGAGTGTTAAAGCAGTTAATTCAGACAGTTGCAAATATGTATCTGCTATTGATTATGACAATGATGCCCCTGCACCATGTACGCCTTCAATGGTTGTTTATTTTGTGCAGCCCGATGATACTTTGTGGAATATTGCAAAACGATATCGCACCCCACCTGATGCCATTCTTGCACTTAACGGCAATGAGACAGAATGTATAAAACCCGGAAACAGAATTTATATTTTTAAATGAAACAAAAAGTCTTGCAACTTTGCGGTTGCAAGACTTTTTTATTTCATATATATACCTCGTCTGTCGTGACTATACCGTCTTTTTTTGCCACATAGAGTTCTACATCCTTGCCAACCATAATTCCATTACTTGCAAGGCACAGTTTTGTGGTTTCATATGCTAAATCAGGATAATTATTTTCGGGGCTTATATGCCCTAAAATTATCTTTTTTGCTCCGCTTTTCACCAGGTCACGCGCGGTCAGTGCCGCATCCTCGTTGCAAAGATGGCCCTTGTCGCCTTTTATACGGCATTTAAGTTCGTATGGATATGTACCTGCCTCAAGCATAAACAAATCATAATTTGACTCAAGCAAAACAATATGGCAGCCCTTTATATTTTTAAGCAGTTCATCCGACATAATTCCAATATCGGTAGCAACCGCAGCTTTATATCCGTCACACTCAAAACTGTATCCCACCGGCTCGGCAGCATCGTGAGGAATATCAAATGCCCTAACCGTTATATCATCTATTTTAAAGGATATTTGTTTATCAAAAACCCTTCTGCATCCATCGGGAATTTCCCCCACCGCCTTTTGCATAGCACACCAGGTGCCGTAAGTGGCAAATACGGGTATATTATACTTCCTTGCAACAACTCCGACGCCCTTTGTATGGTCACTGTGCTCGTGAGTTATAAGCATTGCATCAATCTCTTCAGGATTCAATCCCGCCTGACACATTGCATCACACAAAGTCTTGCCGCTTATTCCGCAATCCACCAGTATTTTAGTGGTTTCGCTGTATACAATTGTCGCATTTCCCTTGCTGCTGCTCCTTAATGAGCACATTTTTATTTCTGCCACGAAGTATCCTCCTGTATGTAAAAACCGCACCAAATTTCTTTGATGCGGTAGTGTCCGTTTACGCAATAATATCGGCTTTACCCTTTTCACCGTCAACACGGCGAGTTATCTGTGCACCCAAGCCACGGAGTTTCTTTTCAAATTCCTCATAGCCACGGTCGATATATTTTAAATTATAAACCTCAGTCACACCATCAGCCATAAGACCTGCAATAACCAGTGCCGCACCCGCTCTTAAATCGGTTGAAGAAACAGGCGAGCCTGTAAGCCTTCCACCGCCTTCAACAACCGCAATCCTTCCGTCGACCGAGACATTTGCACCCATCCTGCGAAGTTCTTCAACATACTTAAATCTGTTATCCCATACATTTTCAGTAACAATACTTGTACCTTCTGCTGCTGTAAGCAAGGTAAGCATCTGAGGCTGAATGTCCGTAGGAAACCCCGGATGTGGCATTGTTGTAACATTCGCTTTCTTGAGTTTACCCTCAGACTTGACTCTTAAACTGTCATCATATTCCTCAATTTCAACACCTATTTCAAGAAGCTTTGCAGAAATTGAATCAAGATGCTTAGGAATAATATTCTTGATAACAATATCGCCGCCCGTAGCTGCAGCCGCAATCATAAATGTTCCGGCCTCAATCTGATCGGGTATGACTGTATATGTTCCACCATGAAGAGTCTCCACTCCTCTTATCTTAATTACATCAGTACCGGCACCCTTAATATTTGCACCCATACTGTTAAGAAAGTTTGCAACATCTACAATATGCGGTTCCTTTGCTGCATTTTCAATTACAGTCTGACCATCAGCCATAGCCGCCGCTAACATAACGTTTATGGTAGCTCCAACAGATACCTTATCCATATAAATACTTGCACCGCTGAGTCCATTGGAACGAATATCTACAATTCCGCCTGCCTCAACCGAATATTCCGCACCCAATGCCACAAAGCCCTTGAGATGCAGGTCGATTGGTCTTACCCCAAAATCACAGCCGCCCGGCATAGCAACCCTTGCTTTGCCGAATCTGCCAAGGAGTGCTCCCATAAGATAGGATGACGCCCTGATTTTGCTGACCATTTCATAAGGTGCCTCATAACAATCAAGATTTGTACTGTCAATCTTGAGAACACCCTTGTCGATAAACTCAGCGCGACCGCCAAGCTGATTTATTATATTTATAAGAACATATATATCGCTTACTGACGGCACATTTTCAATGATACATACATCCCTGACCATAAGGGCAGCCACAATCAGAGCAACTGCAGAATTTTTTGCACCGCTGATTTCGACCTCGCCCTCAAGTTTAGCACCGCCGAGAATAACATATTTCTCCATTTTTCACCCACCCAAAGATTTTTTCTTTAGTAAGCCTGCCGGTAGCCACTTAAAATCACGTCCGTGTAACTATAGTCAGGCTAAGGATTGCGAATAATCTGCTAAAATCCACAAAATTTCCGGTCAAAAGGATTTTCGCTCTCTTCCAATTTATTATTGTACCACAAACTCTATATAAAATCAATCCCTGAAAGAGATTTTCTCAAACATTTTCCGGTTGAGCAATATTTCAACCACTATATTTAGTAGTACCCTATTTTCCCTTGCTTAATACCGATACGTCCGTTTGTTTTGTCAATTATATCCGCTTCAAAGCCTGATACTTCAGAGACAGGCACCAATGCCGAGATTTTAACGTTTTCGGCATAATCGGTACCGCTGATTTCATAGCCTTTTGCACAAACTTCGCTTTGAATTTTGCCAAGAAGTGAATAATCACACTCAACCGTAACCTCACAACAAAGAGTCATTGTCACAGGCTGTGCCGCCTCAACACCCACTTTTGCAGATTTTGAATAGGCGTGAACTAAACCGCCCGTCCCAAGCAGGATGCCGCCAAAATATCTTGTCACAACCACAATAAGGTTGCTTAAGCCCTCTTTTTTTATCATATCCAAAACAGGTACGCCTGCCGTGCCCGCAGGCTCACCATCGTCGCTGTAGCGCTGAATATTATTTTCTTCCAAAACATAAGCATAAACGTGATGCCTTGCGTCCCAATATTTTTTCTTTATTTCTTCAAGAAAGCTAAGTGCCTCTTCCTCGGTTTCAACAGGCTTTACGTCAGCAATAAATCTTGAACGTTTTTCAACAATTTCATCTGTTGCCTGATGCTTTACTGTCTTATAGCTTTCCTTCATTGCACGATTGCCCCTTTCTTTTGTAAATTACTTTTTATTTTATCATATAATACAACCGAGTGCAACACTTTTTATGTCATCAAAACTCGTACCAATATAACTGCCATCACCATTCCTGTTAAATCAGCGACCAATGCAGATTTAACTGTATGCCGTACATTCTTTATCCCCACCGCTCCAAAATACACTGCAATGGTATAAAATGTCGTTTCGGTTGAGCCCATCATCACCGAAGCAATTTTGCCGGCCAGTGAATCAGGACCGCAATTTTTAAATATATCATTTACTATGGCAACAGAACCGCTACCCGACACGGGGCGTAGCAATGCAAGAGGCAATACATCAGATGGTACACCAAGATATCCCGTAACAGGAGAAAGTACCTTTGCCAAAAGCTCCATAGCACCTGAACCCCGAAGTGCAGAAATTCCAACAAGCAATCCCACAAGCGGCGCCGCAATCTGAATCGTGCTTTCAAGTCCTGATTTTGCCCCATCAATAAAGCTGTCATAAACATTTGTACGTTTCGCCAGACCAAAAACTATAATCCCAACAAACATTACGGGTATTGCAAAAGAAGAAATCACATTCATCATAGTCGGCCTCTACCTCTTCTCTCAAAAACCTTTGCTGCCAGAACTCCCACAATAACGGCACATATGCTGCAAATCCATACAGGAACCACAATTCCCGACGGATTCTCTGAACCAAACATCTGTCGCAAAGAAATAACTGTCGAGGGAATAAGCTGAATGGACGCTGTGTTTATCACTACAAACATACACATTTCGTTGCTTGCCGCACCTCTGTGGCGGTTTTCTTTGTCGAGCTCCTTCATAGCGGCAATCCCCAAAGGTGTTGCTGCGTTTCCCATACCAAGCAAGTTAGCCACCATATTCAGCACTATTGCATTTAATGCCGCTGACTCCCTTTTCAGCTTTGGAAAAACAACCTTGGTAACAGGTCTTAAAAGCTTTGCGAAAACCGATGTAAGCCCCGAATTCTCGGCTATCTTTGCCAATCCCGACCACAAACACATGACGCCAAGCAAGCCTATGCAGGTCTGTATTGCTCCTCCTGCACCCTCCATTGCGGCTGCGGTGGTTTCCTCGATACGCCCGGTAAAAATTGCCACAGCAAAGGATATTAAAATCATTCCGCTCCAAATATAATTCAGCATTCTCCTCACTCGCTTTCAAAATGCATATATGAAATTTATATTCAGCAGAAGAGTTGTCAATTCCCAATAAAAAAGAGAATGTACCGTTTTGTACATTCTCTTAAATTTATTTAGTCCTTTACTTCTTCAAGCGCAGGAACACTTGCTGATTCTTTTAAAAGGTCACGAATCTCAGCAAGAAGCTCTTCCTGAGTGGGAGGCTTGGGAGCCTCTTCGATAAACTCCGGTTCTGGAGCTTTTCTAAGGCTGGTTGCCTTGTTGATGCCTTTAACAACAATAAAAATTGAAAAAGCAATAATCAAAAAGCTGATTATATTTTGAATAAATGTACCATACAGAATTGCGGCTTCAGGCTTGGTTTCGGTGGCTTCGGATAATACAAGCTTGAGCGCTGAAAAATCCATACCTGCAGTAATAAAACCAAAAACAGGCATAATAATATCCTTAACCAGCGAATTTACGATTGTGCTGAACGCACCGCCGACAACAACGCCGACTGCCATGTCAATTACATTGCCCTTGAAGGCAAATTTTTTAAATTCTTCCCACATAAATTTTACAACCTTTCATTTTGAAGTTGTAATCAGTATATCAGTAAAGTATTTTTTTGTCAAGAAATGCAGAATAATAAGGGAAATTTACTATTTACAAATGTGACAAATTGTGGTACAATGTTTTTTGCCAGACAAAATTTAATAGTAGCAGAATAAACGTGTTCTTTTTTACCTTTTGGTAAAAACGCACTGTTTATTTGTACACGTTTGTTCTGTTCAAATTTTGTCTGGCGACTTGGCAGTGCGTTTTTCGGTGTACGGCATTGCTGTACACCTTTTTTATTGAAAGACGCATCTTCTTGCCGCTTTGTCGCCAATCAAAACTACATACAGAAATTCCGCCCATCCGAGCGGAGTTTTTGTTTTTATCAAAAAAAGTTGTATAATAATATGTTGATTAGAAAGATAAGGAATGATTTTATGAAAAGAGAAGATTTAAGAAATATTGCAATCATCGCCCACGTTGACCACGGCAAAACTACTCTGGTTGACGAAATGCTTAAACAGGGCGGTGTATATCGTGAGAATCAGGTTGTTGAAGAGCGTGTTATGGATAACGGCGACCTTGAAAAAGAAAGGGGTATTACCATCCTTGCAAAAAATACCTCGGTACATTATAAGGATATTAAAATGAATATAATCGACACCCCCGGACACGCAGATTTCAGTGGTGAGGTTGAACGTATTCTTAAAATGGTTAACGGTGTAATCTTGCTGGTTGATGCAGCAGAGGGTCCTATGCCACAGACACGATTTGTTTTGCAAAAAGCACTTGAGATGCAGCACCGAATCATTATTGTGGTTAACAAGATTGACCGACCCGATTCCCGTCTTAACGAAATCGGCGACGAGGTTTTAGAACTGCTTCTTGACCTTAATGCCAATGACGAGCAGCTTGATAGTCCCATAATCTATTGTTCGGGCAGAGCCGGAACGGCTTCCTTGAGTCCAAGCAAACAGGGTGAGGACCTGACCGTTCTTTTTGAAACAATTAAAAACTATATCCCCGCCCCCGAAGGTGACGAAACAGGCGAGTTGCAAATGCTTGTTTCATCAATCGACTACAACGATTATGTCGGCAGAATTGCCATTGGCAGAATTGAGCGAGGCTCCATTAAACATAATCAGGAGGTTATGGTTTGTGACTATCACGAAAAGCACGAACCATACAAGGCAAAAATTGCAAACATTTATCAGATTGACGGTCTTGGCAGAACAGCCGTTGAAACAGCAAATGTTGGAGATATTATATGTTTTTCGGGCATAACAGACATTTCAATCGGCGATACCGTGACATCTGTTGCCGCCCCCGAGCCGTTACCTTTTGTCAAAATAGGCGAACCAACCATTGAAATGACATTTTCTGTAAATGACAGTCCCTTTGCCGGCAGGGAAGGTAAGTTTGTAACCTCCCGCCAGCTCCGCGAAAGACTGCACAAGGAACTGCTGAAGGATGTTTCGCTGCGTGTAATTGATGGAGAAACCACCGACAGTTTTCGTGTTGCAGGCAGAGGCGAAATGCACATTTCAATTCTTATTGAAACAATGCGCCGTGAGGGCTATGAATTTTCGGTAAGCACACCCAAGGTGCTTTACAAAACTATAAACGGTCAGAAATATGAACCAATTGAAAGACTACTTATTGATGTTCCCGAGACATCTATGGGTGCAGTTATGGAAAAAATGGGTTCCCGCAAGGGTGAGCTTACCCATATGTCACCCCAGGGCGACAGAATGAGGCTTGAATATCTTATTCCGTCAAGAGGCTTGCTGGGCTATAGAAACGAATTCCTTACCGACACCAAGGGCGAAGGCATACTTAACTCGGTATTTTATGAATATCAGCCATACAAAGGAGATATAACACGAAGATACACCGGCTCACTAGTGTCCTTTGATACGGGAGAGGCTGTAGGCTACGGCTTGTTTAAAATTCAGGACAGAGGCTCACTGTTTATTGACCCAGGAACACCTGTTTACGAGGGTATGATTGTGGGTATGAACCCAAAACTTGAGGATATGGCAGTCAACGTCTGCAAGAAAAAACAGTTAACAAACACACGTGCATCAGGCAGTGACGAAGCTTTGAAACTAGTTCCTCCCATTAAACTGAGTTTGGAGATGTGTATTGAATTTCTTGCCGATGACGAGCTTTTAGAGGTAACACCTCAAAGCCTTCGACTGAGAAAACGTATACTCGATACCCAACTTCGTCTTAAAGCAAAGGCCAGAGAGAAAAATTAAAACAATTTCACGAAAGGTGTGATATTATATGAAATATATAGTTATTCTGTGTGACGGCGCGGCAGATACTCCCCTAGCAGAACTAGGTAACAAAACCCCGTTAGAGGTTGCACATAAGCCCAATATTGACCGTTTGGCATCAATGGGTGAAGTAGGAATGGTAACTACCGTTCCTGCAAATCTACCACCCGGCAGCGATGTGGCAAACCTTGCAGTTTTTGGCTATGACCCGCAAAAATACTACACAGGCCGCTCTCCGCTTGAGGCAATGTCTATGGGTGTACATCTTGAGCTTACCGATACTACATTCAGAACCAACGTAGTTACACTTTCAGGCGAAGAAAACTACGAAGATAAGACCATGGTTGACTACAGCTCTGACGAAATTACAACCGAGGAATCCTCACAGCTTATTGCTGCAGTAAACGAGGCTTTGCACACCGAAGAATATGAATTTTTCAGCGGTATCAGCTATCGTCATCTTATGGTTTGGCACAATAAGGAGAATAATTTCTCCCTTACACCGCCCCACGATATTTCAGGCAGATGCATAAAAGACTATCTCCCCAAGGATGAAACCATCCTTAACCTTATGAAAAAGAGTCATGAAATTCTAAAAAATCATCCGGTAAACCTTGACAGAATTAAAAGAGGTCTTAATCCCGCAAACTCCATCTGGATTTGGGGTAACGGAACAAAGCCCGCTCTTGATACCTACAAAGAAAAATTCAATCTTCAGGGTACAGTTGTTTCAGCGGTTGACCTAATTAAAGGTATCGGTGTTTGTGCCGGACTTGAAAATGTGGATGTTATAGGAGCAACAGGAAATGTGCATACTAATTTCGACGGCAAGGCAGAAGCTGCAATCAAGGCTCTGCGAAGCGGCTCGGACTTTCTGTATGTTCATCTTGAAGCTCCTGACGAAGCAGGTCACAGACACGAAATTGAAAACAAGGTTAAGGCTATTGAGCTGATTGACGAAAAAATCGTAGCGCCTATTCTTGACGCACTTGAAAAAGACGGCGAAGAATTTGCAATGCTCATTATGCCCGACCATCCTACACCTTTGGCTATAAGAACGCATACTTCTGACCCTGTGCCGTATATAATATATAAAAGCGGTAATCATACCGAGCCTAAAAATATCACCTATACCGAGGCCGAGGCTCGCAAAACAGGGGTTGTGGTTGAACACGGATATACTCTTATCGAAAGACTTACATCAAAATAAATCCTGATTACCGCAAGAGGAGTGTTTGCGGTGACTTTTGAAAAAATTTTCAGGAATATAATTATTATAGCAGGAACAGCGATAGCGTTGTTCCTGCTTCCTTTATTTATAAAAATATTTGCACCATTTCTGGCAGCTTTTTTTATTGCTGCAATCTGTCAGAACATTATCAAAGCTCTCGAACGCAAACTCAAAATCAGCCGTGGAGTCAGTTCGGCAGTACTTGTAACCCTTATCGCAGCATCCGGTTTGGGAATTATATGCATTGTCATTTTTCAGCTTTTTTCGCAGGCAAAGAATCTGATTACCACTCTTCCCGACACAATATCTGCATTTCGGTTTCAACTCAATAATTTAATTGATAGTTTTAATGGCTTTAAACTTTCCCTTTCTCCCGAAATTTCGCAAATCATTGATTCTGTTTTAGTGCAACTGGGGGAGTATACCGCCAATATTTCAAGAAAAGTAACTTCTGTGGCAATTGATGCCGCAAAGTCCTTTGCGGCAGTTCTTCCCGGCACCCTTGTTTTTATTGTTATGTTTATCTTGGGTACATTTTTCTTTACAAAGGACTATCTTCTGGTTATAAACTTTTTGAAGGAGATTTTCCCTATTAATATAATCCGCCTTGCCGGAAGAATTAAAAATATGTTTCTGCACGCATTTTCTTCGTATATAAAGGCTCAGCTTATATTGATGATGCTGACGTCATTTTTGGTAACAGTGGGGCTGTGGATTATAGGGAAGGACTATCCTTTATTGTGGGGAATTGTATGCGGAATGGTGGATATCCTGCCGATTTTGGGTACTGCCGCTGTTCTCGTCCCCTGGGCTTTGGCATCACTTATTTTCGGAGATATGTATTCTTTTATATCCCTGCTGATAATACAGGCTCTGGTTTTTGTAGTTCGTCAGCTTGCCGAACCAAAAATCATCAGCAAACAAATCGGTGTTCACCCTATTCTTACCTTGATCAGCATATATATAGGATTAAAATTTTTTGGTATTATGGGTGTTATTTTTGCCCCTATCATCACTCTTCTGGCAGTTAATCTTTATGTTTCGTATAGAGAAAATGCAGACAGTTGAAAACTGTCTGCATTTTGTAATTACTTTTCAAACTATTTCGCAACTACTATTGATGTTGCATTTGTAATGGGAGGAATGCTTCTTGTCATTGCCTCTGCGTGTTCAACAGATGCAAGTTCTGTTCCTACACCGATATCTTCAAACTTCACTGCATTACCCTCGGCATCCTTAAGAACTGTGCTTTCCGAAATGTTAAGAACAAGCAAAGATCTCATTTCCTTATCAAAGATTGTGATGTTCTTGCCTTCTGTGTCTTTTTCAATCACAGTGATTGTTTCCTTTTCAGCAAGCTGAATTTTTAACGCATTTGTGATGGGCGGAATGCTCATTGTCATAAAATCAGCACGTTCAAGAGTTATATCTGTGCCAACTGCAAGAGCATCAGCGTATGCAGCGTTACCGTCTTTATCGGTGATAACTGTTTCGCCCGATACATTAAGAACAACCTTAGAGTTCATAGCCGCATCAAAGATTGTGATTGTACCGTTTTCATCGTTCTTTTCGATGATGGTGTAAACTGTTGGAGCTTCTTCGGTTTCAGCAACTACGCCTATAACCTGAATTTTTACAGCATTAGTGATGGGAGGAATGCTCATTGTCATAAAGTCTGCATATTCAACCTTAATTGATGCATCCTTTACAAGAGCATCTGCTGTGAGAGCTGCGCCGTTTTCGTCAACAATAACAGTTTCTTCTGTTATATTTACGATAACCTCTTCACCACGCTTGCTGTCATCAACTGTTATGGTAAGATTTCCGTTTTCATTAGATGTTTCAACAATCATTGCACCTATACTGTTGTCAATAACCGCATTCACATTTACATCTCCGTTTTCAGCAACTGTAAATTCCTGCTTAAGGATTTCGCTGATGAATATTGCAGGAACGTAAGTTCTGTCATTCTTCAAAAAAGGAGCTGAGCCAAGCTGCATAGGAGCAGTCTTTGAGAATGTGTAGGCATCTGCCTCAGGTGAGAATGTCACATAGGTTGGCATCTTTACGATTGTTACCAATTCAGCCTCGTTATCCCACATAACTTCCATGCCCAATGCTTCACAAAGAGCACGAACGGGAACGAATACCATTTCATCCTTTGTAAGCACCTTTGCGTCTTCAACAGTTTCGCCATTTATAACAAGCATTGCACTGTCTGTCGCAAAAACTGCACCTGTCATCATAACTGTCGCTGCAAGAACACCGGCAGCAATTCTTTTTACGTTTTTAAAAATGTTTTTCATAATTGTTTTTTCCCTTTCTTTTTTCAAAGTATTTTTTTGTTTTACATACATAATACCTTTCAGCCTGTCAAAAGGTTGCAAAAAATAAAAAAATTTTTTAAAAGAAAAAGCACCTCCAAAGTCAATCGCCTTGGAGGTGCAAACCATCTTATTTATTTCTTTCTACCCTTGCAACAGTAATCGCTGTCCATATGAATGCAAACACAAGATATACAATAATTAATGTAATGGGTGCCCAGGTAATCCACCATCTTGAATCAAGGCTTGTGCCAACAACAAGACGGATTTTATGGTAATATGCAATAATCAGGCTGCCCACTGTAAGTACAGATGTAAACACAGCATAGTCATAGGCTCTGCCCTTATTTTTGATTACTCCCACCTTGCCACATACAAACAGTACTACTGCCGCTATTGCAAATATCACTGCAGGGATTTTCATTACGCCCCAATTTGTAATAAGCATATTTTGCATATAAAGCAAAGCAATAATTAAAACAATGCCCCACACCAGATTTATCATAAACCGATTTGTTGCCTTGTCAATTACAGCTTTTCTTGCCAATTTCTTTTCTCTTTTTAAATTCTGATTTGTTTTTGCTGCCGCCATATCAAGAACATTACCTTTCTTCCGCATTAAGCGTTAGTTTTTATTCAATCTTAAATTTCATTTCTGTCAAACATTATCATTGGAATAAGTGCACTTGCCACTGTTTCGGTACGCAAAATTCTGCGCCCTAAACCTATCGCCTTTATTCCTTTTTGAATTGCATATTCTGCCTCGCTGTCTGCAAAGCCACCCTCGGGGCCTACCAGAATGCCGAATTCGGTTGCCTCAGGATTGCTCTCAAGCAAGTCTTTCAACCCACGTCGGCCTTCGTGCCCCAACACCTCGTAAGGCATCAATGGCATCTGCACTTTGCAGAGCTCCTCTACTGCCGCATCAAATGAAACCGGTGCAAGAACTTTTGGTATAAGCCCTCTGCCGCATTGCTTTGCCGCTTCAACCGAAATCTTGTTCCAGCGTTTTGCTTTTTCAATACCCGCTTCTTGGTTTGCAATTTTTGTAACACATCGCTCCATCATTACAGGGACAATCTCATAAACCCCCAATTCCACTGCCTTCTGGATTATGGTTTCCATCTTGCCCGATTTGGGAAGCCCCTGAAACAATGTAATTTTTGTCTCAGGTTCTGAAAGCGATTTGTTTGTTTCAAGAATTTTTGCTTTGCAAAAATTCTTTTCTATAGATATAAGCTCTGCGGTATATTCCATCCCCGAGCCGTCAAACACAATAATATGGTCGCCACAGCTCATCCTGAGAACCTTTTCAATGTGCCTGCTATCCTCAAATATTTCAGCTGTATCTCCGAAAATATTTTGAGGCTCCGTGAAAAATCTGCGCATATGCAATATCCTTTCTACGGAAATGTTTTTTGGGAGAAAAACTCCCACTACCTTGTCATTCTATCACATAAGCTTGAAAATTTCAAGACTTATTTTCCTAATTTACATCTTTTTTAAGCCTGCCGATAACCGTACGTTCAATTCCTGCAATATCTCTGTGAATTTTTATATCAGTAAATCGATTTGACATAATCTGGCTAACAGCCTGTGCCTGACCGATTCCCACTTCAAAAGCAAGAATGCCATCCTCCTTTACAGGAACACTCTCTGCAATCCTTCGGTAAAAATCCAACCCGTCACAACCGCCGTCTAAAGCAGACAACGGCTCATGCAGTTTAACCTTATTCTCCAGAGTGTCAATATCTTTATGCGGAATATAGGGTGGATTTGAAACAACAACATCAGGTAAGGTATTAAGCGAAGGGATTTCTTCCATTATATTGCACTCTGTAAATTCACATCTGTCGCTCACGCCTAACCGCTCTGCATTTTTGCGCGCCGACACAAGTGCCTGAGGTGAAATATCTACCGATATAACCTTTGCCTCAGGCAGATAATGCGCCAGACTTATGGCAATACATCCCGAGCCTGTGCCGATTTCAAAAATATTAAGCTCGTCTCGCTCTTTTCCTATATCAATTATTGCCTCCACCAGCACCTCGGTATCAGCCCTTGGAATGAGAGTTGATGGATTTACATTAAACCACAACGACATAAATTCACAGCCCCCGACAATATACTGTACAGGCTCGCCTGATTTCAGGTGTGCAAGGGCATTGTCAAAAACTGTCTGTTGCTTATCGTCAATGATTTTGTCGCCCAGAATAATATCGCGCCTTTCGTAGCCAAGTAAGTGCATCAGTATGTAATCAACGTCAGCCAAAGGGCTGTCGCAATTGCATCCTTCAAGTTCTGCGAGCGCCATTTTGCGAAGCTGTTTTAAATTTACCATTTATCCTCGCTCTTTTCTTCCGGTTTAACCGCCACAAATGCGGTAATCGCAACCTCTATCTGACTATCATCAGGCTCCTTTGTGGTAATACACTGAAACCACTTTCCGGGGGCACTGATTGCCGCGGTAAACCAGTTATCGTGACGTCCTGCGAATTTGATTATCTCATATGAAATCCCCGCAACAACAGGCATAAGTGCAAGACGAAGCAAAAGGCGTGTAATGGGGTTTTCCCACGAAATAAACGAGAACACCACTATGCTTATTACCATAACAATCAAAAGAAAGCTTGTACCACATCTGGGGTGAAGTCTGGTGTGCTTTTTTACATTTTCGACCGTGAGTTCTTCGCCGTGTTCATAACAATTTATAGTTTTATGTTCGGCTCCGTGATACATAAACACTCGCTTTATATCGTTCATCTGCGATACAAGTGCCATATATATAAGAAAGATGCAAATTCTCACAACACCTTCTGCAGCAGTAAGCAGAATATGGTTTTGAATTAAATTTTCAAGGAACCCTACAATTACCGCCGGAAGCATAATAAATAAGCCTACACTGAACACCAACGATATGCAAACAGAAAAATAAATAACTGCATTTGTCGCCTTTTCGGACCCCAACTTTTCATTAAGCCACTTTTCAAATTTTCCGGGCTCTTCCTGAATCTGATTTCCTTCTTCATCAAGCTCGAAAAATTTTGCCGAATACATAAGCGACTGTATTCCCAGTATCATTGAATCAAAGAAATTAATACAGCCCCTTATTATAGGCAGCTTAAGAATCTTGTTTTTTCTCACCTTGCCTATCGGCTTTTTTTCAATCTCGATTTCACCATTCGGCTTTCGCACGGCTGTGGCAATCTTTTGCGGGCCTCGCATCATAACGCCTTCAATAACCGCCTGTCCTCCGATGGATGTTTTATGTATTATATCCTTATCTTTTTTCATTCAGTTCACTCCTTTAGGAGATATACTCTCCTTTTTAAAGTATAACATATTGTCACCAAATATACAACAACTATTTTTTAAGATTAAAGGGAGCTGTAAAACCCCCTTTGCATAATTATTTATATCTGTCTATATCTTCAAGAGTAATTCCCTTGTGAAGAGCAATATTTATACCATTTGCAATTATATCCGCCACCCGTCCGACCAAGGTATCAACTTCCTTAGGGGTAACAACAAAATCCCCATAACCCTCCTGTAACACCTGTTTTATCAGCATATACTTGTCCTCATTGGCAACAATTGAAAGCATTTTATACAAAGGTCCGCTTTCCTGGGCGTTTTGCCGCAAATCCTCCAGTAATATATCTATTGTATCACCCGCAATTGTGGCAGCATCAATAACCGTAGGCACCCCAATTGCAATTACAGGAATTCCCAACGTTCTTTCATCAATCGCCATACGTTTGTTCCCTATCCCCGCCCCGGGAGTAATACCTGTATCACTTAGCTGTATGGTACTGTTTACCCTTTCCATTCTTCTTGAGCAAAGTGCATCGACCGCAATTACAACCGAAGGCCCTACCTTTTCAACCAACCCTTTAACCATTTCAGCCGTTTCTATACCGGTAATTCCAAGGACCCCGGGGGATACCGCACATACCGACCTTAGTCTTTTGTCTATTTCCTCAGGCATATATTCAAGCAGATGTCTGGTAACCAGCACAGAATCTACACATTTGGGTCCGACAGCATCGGCTGTTATGTTTCGATTTCCAAGTCCCACCACAAGCACTGTACCTGTTAAGTCTTTCTTCAAAAGAGCACTAAGTTCTTTTGCACATATGCGACAAGCTTCTTCATATGTTTCCTGCTGAACTTGTCCATTGTCGGGCAGTTCAACTGTGATGTAACGCCCTTTTGGCTTTCCCAAAGCTTCTTCGCCATCTTTATCCGTAATAATTACCCTGGTGACTCCAATACCGCAATCCAAGATTTCGTTCTCTGCCTCAACCCCCTTAATTTCATCTGTAATTGCTTCGTTTTTCATATGCATTTCTCTTGCTTCCACAGCAAGGTCTGTCCGTGCGTTATACATGTATATCTCCCCTTTTACTTAATTCTTGACACTAAAAGTACTTTATGATAAAATGTGAATATATTATAATTTATAAAGGACTACCCAAATGTGAACAAAAAACTTGCTCTTTTTATACTTATTCTTTTGACCATTGGTTTTTTTGCAGGAATACGCTATGGCTGTGTGTTCAGAAACGTCTTTGGAATAAGCTGTCCCTCCTGCGGAATTTCACGGGCATGGCTGGCAATTTTTCAAGGGCAACCGAAATCTGCATTCACACTGCATCCGATGTTCTGGTTTCCGCCTGCAGCACTTTTTTATTGCTGTCGAACCTCGCCCCTGATAAGCAAAAGGGCTGATTGGTGGATAATAGTCGTTTTGGGTATAGTGTACTCCATCGTGTATTTAGTTAAATTAATATAAATCTCACATATGAAAGGAATTTTACTATGTTTTGTAAAAATTGCGGAAGTGAAATAGAAAACAATGCCGAATTCTGCGGAAAGTGTGGCACTAAAGTTGAAGTAGTTCCTACTTATCAGGGCTACGTGCAAACTCCCGGCAAATCCAGAATTGCAGCCGGAATTTTAGGCATTATCCTTGGTGGCTTTGGTGCACATAACTTCTACCTCGGCTACACCGGAAAGGCCGTTGCACAACTGCTTATTTCGCTTCTTTCCTGCGGTGCTCTGGCTGCAGTATCATCCGTCTGGGGAATTATCGAGGGTATTCTTATCCTCACCGGCTCTATCAACTGTGACGCATCCGGAACTCCCTTAAAATATTAAATTCAGCTGGTAAAATTCTCAATAAATGCTGTAAGCTCGGAGGCACTTTCAAGCCTTACTCCGCTATAGAGCATTTCCAAATCACGCGCAGAAAGGTCATTTTTATATACTTTTCGGTTATATAAAAACTCTTCCCTGCCTGAATGGACAACATAAATCTCTAAGGAATCACCCTCTAGACGAACAAGATAATATTCATCTTTTTCTGTCTGAGCCTCTTCCCCTTGGACAGTGCTCTTGCTTTTATCATTGTCCGCGTTGGTTATTTGATGAATAGCAGATGTTTGATGTGCATAAGCATTCTGTTCTTCTATCATATTTCTGGTGATGGTATATGTGGCAAGCCCCGTAGCAACCGCTACAAACACAAGGAGCACAAACAGCATTATTACTTTGAAAGTTGTCTTAAGCATAGAATTTATCAACCCTTCCCTGTATGTGCAGAAAAATTTTTGCGCATCATACTTTTTTGTTAATTGTTAACATTTACGAAATTTTTATACCTGTACTTTGCTTACTGCCCCCATATGCGGGCGAAAAGGAGTGTTTTGTTTGAAAAAATTCTCTCGTAAAAAAACGCCTCAGACAAATCCCTATAAAAAGATTTTTCTCAAGGTATTTTCAATCACCGTTGCCGCAGGATTGCTTTTAGCAATCCTTGTTATGCTTGGCTCAATTCTCGGTTTCTTTGGCGGAATGGAAAGTCTGGACATAGAAGCAATCATCAACAACAGTTCTACCCAAGTTGTATACATTGACGAGAGCGGTAACGAACGCCCTCTTACAACCCTTTCTGCCGAGCAAAACCGCGTATGGGTGGACTTTGAGGATATTCCTCAGAATATGAAGGACGCCATTGTTTCAATAGAAGACGAACGTTTTTATTCTCACAGCGGTTTTGACATCAGGCGAACTGCCAAAGCCTTTTTAGTTTTTGTCAAAAATAAGTTTACAGGTCAGGCAACCACCTTTGGCGGCAGTACAATAACTCAACAGCTGGTGAAAAATATTACCCGCAATACCGATCGTACAGCTGCACGTAAAATTCAGGAAATTTCCCGTGCAGTCAACCTTGAAAAACAAATTTCCAAAAATGAGATACTTGAGCTTTACCTAAACTCTATATATTTATCACAGGGTTGCAACGGCGTACAGTCTGCTTCACAGAAATTCTTTGGTAAGCCCGTCAGCGAGCTTAATCTTGCAGAATGTGCATCCATTGCAGGTATAACCCAATACCCCACTCTTTATGACCCTTTGCTTAACCCTGAAAACAACAAGGAAAAACAAGAAGTTGTTCTTGGTAAAATGCTGGAACTTGGATATATTACGCAAGAAGAGCACGATGAAGCCACTGCATATGAACTTGTATTTACTGAATTTGACGAAAGCACTATGGTGACCGGTACAATCCATTCATATTTTGTAGACCAGATTGCGTACGACGTTCTTGACGGCCTTGCAGAGCTTGGCTATTCTGAAAATATTGCAAAAAAGATGTTGTATTCGGGTGGACTTAAAATTGTTGCAACCATTGACCCTAATGTTCAGGCAGCAATGCAAAAGGTCTTTGAAAACACCGATAATTTCCCCAATTCTACCGGTGATGATCCGACTCAGGCAGCAATGGCAATCATTGACCCATACACTGGAGAAATTAAAGGTCTTGTAGGTGGCGTAGGAAAAAAGAGCGGCAATCTTGTTCTTAACCGCGCAACCCAAACCCTACGTCAGCCCGGTTCATCAATTAAACCCATTTCGGTTTATTCTCCGGCAATTGAAAACGAAATCATAACTCCGGCAGATATCTACAATGACAAGCCTATTTCTTATGGTGACTGGACTCCCCACAATATTGACCTTAAATTCCGGGGCAATGTCTCAATACGCGAAGCAGTTAGGCGCTCATATAATACTATACCCGTTCAGGTTTTGGACAAGCTTGGAGCAGATACCTCTTATAGTTTCCTGACAAAACGACTTGGTATTACATCGCTTGTCAAAGATGATATAGGTTACTCACAGTTGGCTCTGGGTGGTCTCACTCACGGTATTTCGGTTCTTGAGATGACGGCTGCATACACCCCCTTTGTTAACCGCGGTATATACTCAAAGCCTTATACCTTTACATCAGTTACAGACTCAAGCGGCAACATTCTGCTTTCAAACAAGCCACAACAAAGCATCGCTATGAGCGAAGAGGCAGCTTTTGTTATGAGCCGTATGCTTAACGAGGTTGCAACTTCAGGTACAGGTGCCGGTGCTCGTCTAAGCTCAGGAATGTATACTGCAGGTAAAACCGGCACTAGTTCAGATTACCATGACCGTTGGTTTGTAGGTTTCACCCCACATTATGTCGGTGCTGTATGGTATGGCTATGACAATCCCAAGCCTACCCCTTCAAGCCCAAGCGTTGTGGTATGGAACAAAATTATGACCGAAATCAATAAAGGCAAAAAGGTTATATCACCCTCGGCCCCATCAGGCGTCAAATATGTAAACTACTGCTCTGATACAGGTTTGCTCCCAGGTGAATATTGCGGTGAGGCAGTAACCGGTTTTTGGTTTGTCTCAGGCAATGTTCCCAAAAAAGTCTGTGAATCCAAGCATCTTCCCGAAGGTGAAAGCGAAAGCACCAATGAAAGTGAAATCATTGAAGAAATCATTCTTCCTGACGCCAATACTCCACAAACTCCCTCTGTTCCGGAAGAACCTTCCGTCAGCGAAAATGCTGCATGATTTTGCATAATAAACAGCAGTTTAAAAGACAGAATGATAATTTGATCCATTCTGTCTTTTTTAATTGACTTTTTGATGCAAATATATTAAACTTAAAATAAATGACCAAAGGAGAATCACTATGAAATTTGTATCCTGGAATGTAAATGGGCTTCGCGCCTGTCTTGAAAAAGGATTTATTGATATATTTAAAGATTTTGACGCAGATATATTTGCCCTGCAGGAAACCAAGATGCAAGAAGGGCAGGCAGAAGTCCCTACCGACGGCTACCACCAATACTGGAACAGTGCCGAAAAAAAAGGTTATTCTGGCACGGCGATATTCAGCAGAATTAAACCAAACTCGGTATCCTACGGCATTGGCATTAACAAGCATGACCACGAAGGCAGGGTTATCACTCTGGAATTTGACAAATTCTATTTTGTCACCTGCTACACGCCCAATTCTCAAAACGAGCTTGCGCGCCTTGATTATCGTATGGAATGGGAAGATGCCTTTAGGGATTATCTTCTTAACCTTGACAAAGAAAAGCCTGTCATCCTTTGCGGTGATTTAAATGTTGCACATAAAGAAATAGACCTTAAAAATCCTAAAACCAACCGTCGCAATGCCGGCTTTACCGACGAAGAACGCAAAAAAATGACCCTCTTGCTTGAAAGCGGTTTTTGTGACAGTTTCAGGCATCTTTATCCGGATAAAACCGATATCTATTCCTGGTGGAGCTACCGGTTTAAAGCCCGTGAAAAGAATGCAGGGTGGCGTATTGACTATTTTTTGACATCAAATAACATTAAAGAAAATATCAAAGCCGCCGATATCCACACCAACATCTTTGGTTCTGACCATTGCCCTGTGTCACTTGAAATGGAAATCTAAAGAATATATTTTAAATTTTAGAAAACACTAACGAAAAGGAGATGTAACAATGAGTATATTGCATTTGACAGATGGAAATTTCAAATCAACAATCGAAGGTACAGACAAACCCGTACTTGTAGACTTTTTTGCAGAATGGTGTATGCCCTGCAAGATGTTTGCACCTATTCTTGGAAAGGTTGCCGAAAAAATCGGCGATGCTGCAGTAATTGCAAAGATAAACATTGACGAGGCAGAAGCCCTTGCTATGGAATATCAGGTAGCATCAATCCCCACCATAATACTTTTTAAAAACGGGGTTGAAACCGAGCGTCACGTAGGAGCAATGTCTGCCGGCGAGGTTTTAAATTTATTGCAAAACAATTAAAAATCGGGGGCAGAAATCTGCTCCCGATTTTCTCATTTACATTTTACGGCGATTTTGCTCGGCTTGTTTCCTGTATTTTGCAGGAGTCATAAGCTTGTTTTCGCTGAACTTGCGAGTGAAATAAAAACGGTCGCAAAAGCCCAGCTTTTCGCTTATAAGCTCAATTGACAGCTCGCCCTCCGACAAAAGCTTTTCTGCCTCGAACTGAATTCTTAAATCAATATAGTGCCCTATACTAATTCCCATTTCTTCATAAAAGCGTTTTGAAAGAGTGACAGGTGCAACATACAGATTTTGTGCAATTTCTTTTACTCGCAGTTTAACTGAGAGATTTGTATTTATGTATAAAAGTGCATTTTGAATAAGCTGACTCTTTTTTGCTATATTAATATTTCCCATATCTGCTTTTTGAGTTATTTTGTACAAGTCTTCATATATATAGCTTCTCAGCAGCATCTGCGAAGTCATTCCGCCTTGCATAAAAATTTCTTTAAGCTGTACTGCTCTATCCGTTTTAAAAGAAATTATGTCTTTGCAGGTTGAAAAAATATCCATATATGCATTTGAAAATAAATTTATATGAAAAAAACATTTTTCAAGACTGCTGTCGCATCTGTAATCAAATTTAAGCCCTATAGGTATAAAGTACAGATTGTTGGGCTTCATAGTAATTTTCTTACCTTCGTAAGTAAGATAACCTTCCCCGTCGGTTACATAATAGATACGTGAATAAGGAGAAATTACATTTTCTGCAACCCAGCTTGAATCACACTTGACAAACCTGCCATACCATATTTTAAGCTCTAAATCATCAATATACGGCATAATCTCATATTTATATTCCATATCAAAATCTCCATATTAAATACTAAAATTTACATACAAATATCAGCTTTTCTGTGATACTGTAATCTTATCATATAATGCAATTTTTTGCAATAAAAAAGGAGAAATCTATATGTCAAGTTATGTAACAAAAAAGACCGACGCCGAAACCGCGTGGTTTGTTCAGGACAGATTTGGTATGTTTATACATTTTGGGCTTTATTCTATGCCTGCCCGCCACGAATGGGTAAAAGCACGGGAGCAAATCAGCGAAGAGCATTACGATAAGTATTTTGAGAATTTCAAGCCTGATATGTTCGATGCTGCCGAGTGGGCAAAAAAAGCAAAAAGCGCTGGTATGAAATATGCCATTCTTACCACCAAGCATCACGATGGCTTCTGCTTGTTTGACTCGGCATACACAGACTATAAATCCACCAACACTCCTGCAGGCCGCGACTTTGTAAGGGAATTTGCAGACGCCTTCCGCGCAGAAGGTTTAAAGGTTGGTCTTTACTACTCGCTTATCGACTGGCATCATCCCGACTATCAGATTGATGTTTTTCATCCTCGCCGCAATGCACCCAATGCCGAGGAGATGAACAAGGTCCGTGATATGGGCAGATACAGAGAATATTTATTCAATCAGGTAAGAGAGCTCCTTACCAATTACGGAAAGATTGATATAATTTGGTTTGACTGGACATATCCGTCAATGGAAAGTGTAAGAAACGAATATAACGAATTCTTCTTTAAGGATTACAAGGATTGGATGTCCTGGACAACCAAGGAAACCTGGAACAGCGAAGAGCTTGTTAAAATGATAAGGGAATTAAGCCCCGGTATTATCATCAACAACCGTCTTGGTCTGCCACAGGATATAAAAACTCCCGAGCAAAGCATTGCCCTTGATTGGCCGCTTTATCCCGGGACAAACGAAAAAGCCGTATGGGAGGCTTGTCACACATTCTCGGGCTCATGGGGATATTTCCGTGATGAAATGAGCTGGAAAAACCCTGAAGCACTTATCCGCACACTTGTAAACTGTGTTTCAAAGGGCGGCAACCTGATTATGAATGTAGGCCCCACAGCAAAAGGATATTTTGATGCGCGTGCCGATAAAGCCCTCAAGGTATACGAAGAATGGATGAAATATAACGGCGAGTCAATCTATAACTGTACAATGGCAGAGCCTGAGTTTACCGCACCTCTGGGCACACTTCTCACCCAATCGGTTGACGAAAAAAGACTTTACATCCATCTTGTTGAATATCCCTTTGGCGAAATTCTGCTGAAAGATGCTGCCGGCAAAATTGATTATGCACAGTTCCTGCACGATAACAGCGAAATTCATTATATAGAAAAATCCAATGGTGATGTAACAATTGTTGTTCCGGGAATAAAGCCCGACAGCACACTTCCTGTTATTGAACTGATTTTAAGATAAATAATCAGAAAGTGGTTGCTTAAAAATAAGCAACCACTTCAGACCGCTGACAAAGTCAAAGTCAGCGGTCAATTTTTTTGCAAAAAACCTTTAAAAAGTAAGCAAAATATGGTATAATAAAAGCATAGAAAAACCTTTAGAAATGGGGCTTTGAGATGCTTTTAGAAGGAACAAACAG